>CAMDUT010000033.1 GCA_945877905.1 Phycisphaera mikurensis NBRC 102666
ATCGTCTCGCACAACGCGCACACCGCGCGCCTCTTCCTGTCCGGGATCAACCTGCCCGCCGGGCAGCAGATGCGCCTCTCGAGCCCGGGCTGGGCCGAGTCGGTCGTCGGCCCGATCGAGGGCGTCGGCGAGTTCGGCGACGGCACGGCATGGGCCATGTCGACCCCGACGCCGCGCATCCTCGTCGAGTGGTTCGTCCCAGCGGGCCAGAAGGCGACGGCGCTGCCCTTCACGGGAGTCGACTACTACCACGGGTACCGAGACATCTGGTCCGCCGTGCGAGTGACCGAAGGCGGCGTCGCGGTGGGCACCTGCCACCTCGACCCGATCTGCTTCCCCGACTGGGCGAACGAGTCAAACGGTACGGTGCGCCTGATCTTCACCGGCTCGCTCTGCTCGGGCCAGCTGACGGCCACCACGGCCGCGGACGAGACGCCCTACGTGGCGACCGCGAACCACTGCATCGCGACGCAGGCGATCGCCAACAGCTGCCAGTTCAACTTCTTCTACCGCCGCAACACGTGCGCGGCCTCGGCCACCGCGGCCGCCGGCAGCAACGTCACGGGCGGCGACCTCGTCCGGACGTACGCGGGAAGCGACTGCACCCTGCTCATGATCCGCCCCACGCTGCCCGCGAACGTCTACTGGGTCGGCTGGACCAGCGCGTCGATCCCGACCAACACCGCGTCGGTCGGCGTGCACCACCCGGACGGCAGCTACCAGCGCATCTCGTTCGGCACGAAGAACGCCAGTTCCTTCAACTGCGGCAGCCCCACCAGCAACTGGTCGTCGCTCTCGTGGAACGCCGCGACGCAGTACGGCGTCACCACCACCGGCGTGACCGAGGGCGGCTCGTCGGGAAGCGCGATCTACCGCGTGAGCGACAAGAAGATGTACGGCGTGCTCACCTGCGGCGCGAGCTTCTGCAGCACGCCCCAGGCCGACGACGGCTACGGCCGCTGGGACACCGCGGTCAACCTGACGAGCACCGGGTTCGCGACGTCGATGGCGGCCGGCGCCGACGACGCGCTCGAGGACAACGACACGTGCGCGACGGCGCGCTCGGTGGCGCCGGGCTCCTACTCGTCGCTCGTGGTCAAGCGGCTTGACGAGGACTGGTACGTGCTCCAGGTCCCGAACGGCGGGCAGCTGAGCGTCAACATGACCTTCACGCACGCCAACGGCAACATCAACGCGTCGATCCAGTCGGCGTGCGGAGGCGCCGTCCTCGTGAACCGCACCGGCACCACCAACAACGAGGTGTTCACGTACACCAACGCGTCCGGCTCGGACACGCTGCTCATGCGCGTGTACCTGGCGGCCGACACGCGCAACGAGTACTCGTTCACCTACAGCGTCTCGACGCCGGCCCCGGCGAACGACAACTGCTCGGGCGCCACTGCGGTGGGCGCGGGCACGTTCTCGTTCAACACGGTGGGCGCCACGAACTCGACGCCCGCGATCCCCTCGAGCTGCAACGCCGCGGCCACCACGACGATCAACAAGGACGTCTGGTTCCGCTTCACCGCCCCGTGCTCCGGGACCGCCACCGCCGCCACGTGCGGCACGGCGTTCGACACCAATGTCGCGGTCTACGCGGGCACCACGTGCCCGTCGACCACGGCCGTGGTGGCCTGCAACGACAACGGGTGCGGCACGGCGAGCAGCGCGACGTGGGACGTCACCGCGGGCAGCACGTGGTATGTGCGCGTGGGCGCCCCGGGCACCGACAGCGGCGCGGGCTCGCTGGTGCTGTCGTGCGCGCTCCCGCCCTGCGAGGGCGACCTCAACGCCGACGGCAACGTCGACGGGCTGGACCTCGGCGGCATGCTGAGCCAGTGGGGCGCCAACGGCAGCGCGGACCTGAACGGCGACCTGAACGTCGACGGGCTCGACCTCGGCGTGCTGCTCGCCAACTGGGGCGCGTGCAACTGACGCGCACCCGCCGAAGACCGTGATTCCCGCAGGCGGCGGCCCCCGGGCCGCCGCCTGCGCGCGTCCGGGGGGCGCGGATACGCTGCCCCGATGCGCGAAACGACCGCACTGCTTGCGCAGGACGCCGCCGGCGCGGGCTCGATGAGCCTGTTCGAGTACGTGCGCGCGGGCGGCCCACTCGGCTACCTGCTCATCGGCCTCTCGGTGGTGGTGGTCGCGCTCATCGTGCGGAACCTGCTCGCGCTCCGGCGGGCCGTGCTCTCCCCGCCCGGGTTCGCGAAGGAGATCTCCGAGCAGTTGCGCAAGGGCGCCGTCGCCGCGGCCGCGAAGTCGTGCGCCGAGGAGCCCGGGCGCTCCTTCGTGGCTCGGACGATGGCCGCCGCGATCCGCCGCTGCACGGCGAGCCCGATGGGCGCGCTCGAGGCGCGGTCCGCGATCGAGGATGCGGCGCAGGTCGAGGCCATGCGGCTGCACCGGCTGAACAACGGGCTCGGCGTGCTGGCGGCGGTGGGCCCGATGCTCGGCCTGCTCGGCACCGTGATCGGCATGATCGGCGCGTTCAACGCGATCGGTTCGCTGCAGGGCGCGGCGCGGTCCACGGAGCTCGCGAGGTTCATGTCGCTGGCCTTGGTCAACACCGCGCAGGGGCTCGTGGTGGCGGTGCCCGCGACGGTGGCGTTCGCGCTCTTCCGGCAGCGGATCGACCGACTCGTGACCGATGTCGCGGTGGCCGACCTCGAGCCGCTCGCCGATGACCTCGCCGCGGGCATCGGCGCCGCGCAGCGCGCCGCGGGCGCCGCCCGGAGGGCGTGATGGCCGGCGCCCCCGACGCATCCGAGGCGTCGTTCGACCTGACGCCGATGATCGACGTCATCCTGCTCCTCATCATCTTCTTCATGCTGAGTTCGCAGTTCGCGAATTCCGAGCTTCGGCCGGTCGACCTGCCGGCCGAGCGCGGCGCGCGGCCGCCGAGCGAGTCCGCCGCGGCGCGCCTCGTGGTCGACATGGACCGCCAAGGCGCGCTCTCGGTGCTGGGCGAGCCCGTCGAGGCCCAGGCGCTCGCGGAGCGCGTGGCCGCCGTGCAGCGCGAGAGCGGTTCGCGGCACAGCGGCGTGGTGGTGCGCGCCGATCGCGCCGCGCCCGCGGCCGCGCTCAACCGCCTGGCCGAGCGGCTGGCCGAGGCGCGCGTCGCCAACTGGTCGATCGCGGTCGCGTCGGGGGGCGAACCGTGAGGGTGACGGCCGCCGCACGCAAGGACGCGCACCTGCTGCAGCTCTCGGAGATGCGGCTGCCGCTGATCGCGTTCATCGACGTGATCCTCTTCATCCTCATGTACTTCCTGCTCGCCGGGACGATCGACGCCGAGGAGCGCGAGCTCGCGGCGGCGATCGGGAGCGGCAGCCCGGTTGCCGGGGACTCGGGCGGGTTCACGCCGCAGGTGCTCACGGTGGAGCTCGAGGGCGGCGCCGAGGTCGCGCGGATCGGCACGCGGAGCGCGCGCGGGCGCGACGCGATCGCCGAGGTGCTGCGCGGGCTGCCGAAGGAGCCCGGCATCGTGCTCCGCGCGGCGGACGACGTGTCGGTGGCGGGGGTGGCGGCCGCGATGCAGGCCTGCCGCGACGCGGGCTTCGAACGCATCGCGTACCAACCCGGGCGGGCGCCCGCGGCCGCCGGGCGCTGAGCGCCGTCACTCGAACCGCAGGTGCTTGACGCTCTCGCCGCGGTCGCGCAGCTCGCGCAGCGCGTCGATGCCGATGTCGAGGTGCTGCCGCACGAAGCGCTCGGTCACGGCCTGGTCGCTCGCCGAGGTCTTGACGCCCTCCGGGGTCATCGGGTTGTCAGAGACCAGGAGCAGCGCGCCCTTCGGGATGCCGTTGGCGAAGCCGACCAGGAAGATGGTCGCGGTCTCCATGTCGATGCCTTCCGCACGGATCTGCAGCAGGTAGTCGCGGAAGCGCGCGTCGTGCTCCCAGACGCGCCGGTTGGTCGTGTAGACGGTGCCGGTGTAGTAGTCGCGGTCGTGCTTCACGATCGACGCGCTCACGGCGCGCTGGAGGCGGAAGCTCGGAAGCGCGGGAACCTCGGCCGGCATGTACTCGTTGCTCGTGCCCTCGCCGCGGATCGCCGCGATCGGGAGCACGAAGTCGCCCACCTTCGTCTTCTTGAGCCCCCCGCACTTGCCGAGGAAGAGCACCGCCTTCGGGCTCACGGCCGAAAGCAGGTCCATCGTGGTGGCCGCCATGGCGCTCCCCATGCCGAAGCTGAGGATGGTGATGTCCTCGGCCGTGGCCGAGAGCATGGGCCGGTCGCGACCCACCACGGGCACCCCGAACCGCTCGGCGAAGAGCTCGACGTAGTTCGAGAAGTTGACGAGCAGCACGTAGTGCCCGAACTCCCCGAGCCTGCGCCCCGTGTAGCGGGGCAGCCAGTCGCGGACGATCTCCGCCTTGTCCTTCATGCGGCGCAGGCTACGGGGCGGCTAGCCTCCGCGCACCCGGACGCACCATGCACGAAGCGCTCGTCGCCATCCTGGTGCTGCTCGCCGCCGCCCTGGCGCTCGGGGCCTTGGCCGAGCGGCTGCGGCAGACGGCGGTCCTCGGCTACCTCCTTGCGGGGACGGCGGTCGGCCCGGGGGTGCTCGGCTGGGTCGACGCCGGGGACGGGATCGAGGTGCTGGCCGAGCTCGGGGCCGCGACGCTCCTGTTCTCCATCGGGACCGAGTTCAGCGTGGCGCGGCTGCGTGCGCTCGGCACGCGCACGTTCGCCGTGGGCGCCGCGCAGGTCGCGATCACGGCCGCGGGCGGCACCGCCGCCGGGCTGGCGCTCGGACTCGAATGGCGGGGCGCGGCGGCGTTCGGCGCGATCGCGAGCCTCTCGAGCACGGCGGTCGTGATGCGGCTCCTGGTCGAGCAGCGCGCGATCGACTCGGCCCACGGGCGGCTCGCGATGGGCGTGCTGCTGACGCAGGACCTGGCGGTGGTGCCGCTCGTGGTGGCGGTGACGCTCCTCGCCGGCGGGGGAAGCGCGCCGGAGGCCGCCGCGACGCTCGCCCGCACGGCCGGCTGGGCGGCGGTGCTGGTGGCCGCGTATGTGGTGCTCGTCCGGTGGGTGTTCCCGTGGTTCCTGGGCGGGCGCGGCATAGCGCGCAACCGTGACCTGGTGGCGGTGTTCTCCGTGACGTGCGCGGTGGGAAGCGCGCTCGGCGCGGAGGCCGCGGGCCTGTCGCCCGCCCTCGGCGCGTTCGTCGCGGGCGTGCTGCTGGGGGGATCGGCCTTCGCGGCGCAGGTGCGCGCCGAGGTCGCGCCGCTGCGGACCATCCTCCTCACGCTGTTCTTCGCCTCGGTGGGCCTTGCGGGCGACCCGGGATGGGCGTGGGAGCACCGCTGGGCGACGCTCGGCGCGGTGGCCGCCATCGTGGCCGGGAAGGCGCTGCTCGCGCTCGCGGCCGCGCGCCTCGTGGGGTCTTCGCCCCGCGCGGCGGCGGCGGCGGCGCTCTGCCTCGCGCAGATCGGGGAGTTCAGCTTCGTGATCGCCGAGGTCGCGCGCGACGGCGGGCTGCTCGGGGGCGATGCCCACCGGCTCGTGGTCACGTCGACGATCGGCTCGCTCGCGCTCGCGCCGTTCCTGGTGACGTGGGCGCAGCGCGTCGCGCGCGCGGTGCCGGGCGGGGGCTCGGCGCCCGGCGCCGCGCGTGCCCCGGGCGCCGACGGCACCGCCCGTCCCGCCCCCGACGTCGTGCTCGTGGGTTTCGGCCCCGCGGGCCAGCGACTGCTCGCGCAACTGCCCGATCGCAGGCGCGCGACGGTCGCCGTGATCGACTCGAACCCCGCGCTCGTGGCGCAGGCACGCCTCGCGGGGGCCCAGGCCCACCTCGGGGACGCGCGCCGGACCGACGTCCTCGAGCACGCCGGAATCCGGGGCGCGCGCGTGGTCGCGGTCGCCGTCGCCGACGTCGACGTGGTGGCGCACGTCGCTTCGCTCGTGCGCCACGCGGCCCCGGCCGCCGCCATCGTCGCGCGATCGAGGTACCGCGACACGGCCGCCGAGATCGCGCAGCGAGGCGCCCATCGGGTGGTCGACGAGGAGTCGCTCGTGGGCACGCGGCTCGCGGCGGCGGTCGAGGCCGCGCTCCGCGCCCCCGGCCGGTCATGATCAGCCCCCACGGGTGCCGGGCAGGTCGGCCGGCGCGCGGTCGCCGCCGCCGTTCTCGTGCAGCATGCCCATCTGCGCGCGGTACGGCAGGATGTGCGGATCCTCGCTCGCGGCGAACGCGTCGAACCCGCCGTCGAAGAGCACCCGTCCGCCGTGCAGCATGATCACGCGCGGCCGGAGCCGGCGCAGCAGCTCGGTGTCGTGCGTGACGATGACGCTGGTGCGGGCGGCACCCGTGCGGCCGGCGGCGAACGCGGGCTGCGCACGGTGGGTCGCGCCGATGAGCGCGTGGATCTGGGCGGACATCTCCGGGTCGAGCCCCGCGGTCGGCTCGTCGTACATCACGATCACCGGATCCATCACGATCGCGCGCGCGATCGCCACGCGCTTGGCCATGCCGCCGGAGAGCTCCTCGCGGTCGCGGTGCATGACCGCCTCGGGATCGAGACCGACGTCCGACAGCGCCTTGCGCGCGAGCGGCATGATGGCCTCGTCGGGCATCCCCTTCACCTCGCGCGGGAGCACCGCGAGGTTGTGGAACACGTCGCCCGTCACCAACGCGTTGCGCTGGAAGACCACGGCCCAGTGCGTCCGGATGCGGTCGAGGCCCGCCTCGTCGAGCGCGCCCATGTCGACCAACGGGGGCGCGCCGTCCGGGCCCGCGGGCGCCTCGTGGTCCGCCACCAGCACCTGCCCGGCGTCCGGGGGGTAATGGGCCATGACCAGCTTCAGGAGCACCGTCTTGCCGCACCCCGACCCCCCGACGATCGCCACCATCTCGCCGTTGCCGACCGCGATGTCGACCCCCTGGAGCACCGGCTTGCCGCCGAACGCCTTTTGGAGCCCCTGGACGACGATCTCCCGTGGCGAGCCGATCATTTTCCGGAGGCTACCCGGCCGAATGGCTCGCTCCTCGCCTTCCCCGGTCCACGGACCGACGGGCGGTTTCCCTCGGAAGCCCGCACCCGGGCGCTCCAAATGCGGCCCAGGGGCCATTCCAGGAAATTTCGCTCAGCCATGATGGGCGGCGGGCTTGGTTTGCGTTCAGTAGGCCGACGGGGGCAGTTCTGGATGGCGGACGGGAACCCGCCGCCGAACTGATGGCCGACAGTCGACGGGAAACCGACTGAAGGCCGACAACGCGACGCGCTGCTGAACGGGAAACTCAGGAACGCGTCAAACGCCGACGGCTCGACGGGAAACCGAGCCCGAAGCACAGGAGTGTGGCCCTGAGAGATCGGGGCCTACACCTTTTTTAAGGATCGAACGCGGCGCGCAGGCGCCAGCTCACGCGGTGACGGGGGCGCCTCGCCCGATGATCGCGTTGAGCGTCGCGCTCGGCCGCATGGCGGCCGACGCGAGCCTCGGGTCCGGGTGGTAGTACCCGCCGACGTCGACGGGCGTGCCCTGCACGCCGTTGAGCTCGGCGACGATCCGCTGCTCGTTCGCGGCGAGGTCCGCCGCGATCGGCGCGAAGTGCTCGGCCAGCGCGCGGTCCTTCGTCTGGCGCGCGAGCGCCTGCGCCCAGTAGAGGGCGAGGTAGAAGTGGCTGCCGCGGTTGTCGAGGTCGCCGACCTTGCGGGCCGGTCCCTTGTTGTTCCGCAGGTACTCGGCTGTCCCGGCGTCGAGCGCCTCGGCGAGCACCCCAGCCTTGGCGTTGCCGGTCCGCTGCGCCAGGTGCTCGAAGCTCGCCGCGAGCGCCATGAACTCGCCGAGCGAGTCCCATCGCAGGCTGTTCTCGGCGAGGAACTGCTGGACGTGCTTCGGGGCCGAGCCGCCCGCGCCGGTCTCGAACAGCCCGCCGCCGTTCATCAGCGGCACGACCGAGAGCATCTTCGCGCTCGTCCCGAGCTCGAGGATCGGGAAGAGGTCGGTCAGGTAGTCGCGCAGGACGTTGCCGGTGACCGAGATCGTGTCGAGCCCCTGCTTCATGCGCTCGAGCGACCAGCGGCACGCGTCGGCCGGCGCCATCACGCGGATGTCGAGCCCCTTCGTGTCGTGCTTGGCGAGCTCGGGCCGCACCTTGGCCAGGAGCTGCGCGTCGTGCGGGCGCTTCTCGTCGAGCCAGAACACCGCCGGGGCACCGGTCGCCCGGGCCCGCGCGACGGAGAGCTTCACCCAGTCTCGCACGGCTGCGTCGCGCGTGCGGCAGGCGCGCCAGATGTCGCCCTGCTCGACCGCGTGCTCCATGATGACGGTTCCCGAGGCGTCGACCGCGCGCACGGTGCCCGCGGCCTTGAGCTCGAAGGTCTTGTCGTGGCTGCCGTACTCCTCGGCGGCCTGCGCCATGAGGCCGACGTTCGGGACACTGCCCATGGTGCGGGGGTCGAAGGCGCCGTTGGCGCGGCAGAAGTCGATGACCGCCTGGTAGATGCCCGCGTAGCTGCGGTCGGGGATGACGGCCTTCGCGTCCTGCGTCTTGCCCTGTGCGTTCCACATCTTGCCGCCCTCGCGCAGCATCGCCGGCATCGACGCGTCGACGATGACGTCGCTCGGGACGTGCAGGTTCGTGATGCCGCGGTCGGAATCGACCATGGCGATCGCAGGCCCCGCGGCATGCACCGCTGCGACGTCGGCCTCGATGGCCTTGCGCTCGGCATCGGGCAGCGCGGCGACCTTCGCCACGAGGTCGCCGAAGCCGTTGTTCGGGTCGACGCCCAGGCGCGCCAGCGTCGCGCCGTGCTTGTCGAACACCGGCTTGAAGAACGCGCGCACGGCATGGCCGAAGATGATCGGGTCCGAGACCTTCATCATCGTCGCCTTCAGGTGGATCGACCAGAGCGCGCCCGTCGCGCGCGCGTCGGCGACCTCCCGCTCGAGGAACGCGACCAGCGCCTTGCGGCTCATGAACGTGCCGTCGAGGATGTCGCCGGCCGACAGCTTGATGCCGTCCTTGAGGACGGTCGCCGCGCCGCCGCCCGCGGGCACGAACTCGATCCGCGCGACCGTGTCGGCCGCGACCGTCACCGAGCGCTCGTTGCCGAAGAAGTCGCCGGACGCCATCGAGGAGACGTGGGCCCTCGAGTCGGCCGACCACGCGCCCATCTTGTGGGGGTTCGCCTTGGCGTAGTCCTTCACCGCCTTGGGCGCGCGGCGGTCCGAGTTGCCCTCGCGGATCACCGGGTTGACGGCGCTTCCCTTCACCTTGTCGTAGCGCACCTTCGCGTCGCGCTCGGCGTCGGTCCGCGGCTCGTCGACGTAGGCCGGCAGCGCGTAGCCCTGCTTCTGGAGCTCGGCGATGGCGGCCTTCAGCTGGGGCACCGAGGCGCTGATGTTCGGCAGCTTGATGATGTTGGCCTCGGGCGTGAGGCAGGCGCGGCCGAGCTCGGCCAGGGCGTCGCCGATCCGCTGCTCGGGCCTCAGGACCTCCGGGAACGCGGCGATGATGCGGCCGGCCAGCGAGATGTCCCGCAGCTCGACCGAGATGCCCGCGGGACCCGTGAACGCCCGGATGATCGGCAGGAGCGAATGGGTCGCCAGCGCAGGCGCCTCGTCGGTGTGGGTGTAGACGATGGTGGCGTCGTTCGGCATCGTGGGATTGTAAGGCAACCCCCGGGGGCGGCCGCTATCCTCGCGGCATGTCCAAGGCCACCATCAAGACTTCCCAGGGCGACATGGTCGTCGAGTTCTTCGACGCCGACGCCCCGAACACCGTCGCCAACTTCCGCAAGCTCGCCGGCAAGGGCTTCTACAACGGCATCAAGTTCCACCGGGTGATCCCCGACTTCGTGGTGCAGGCGGGCTGCCCCCACGGCACCGGCACCGGCGGCCCCGGGTACACGATCAAGTGCGAGACCTCGGGCGGCAACCAGCGGCACGACCGCGGCGTGCTCTCCATGGCCCACGCGGGCCCGAACACGGGCGGGTCGCAGTTCTTCATCTGCCACTCGCGCGACAACACCGCGCACCTCGACCGCAAGCACACGTGCTTCGGCAAGGTCATCAAGGGCGTCGAGGTCGTCGACAAGATCAAGGTCGGCGACACGATCACCGGCATCGACCTCGAGGACTGAACGCGTCGCGCCGCTGCCGGGCCGCGCGACGACGCACCCATGCGCCGTCGACGACGGCAAGGAGACGGCATGATCGACCGAAGGACGATTCTCTCCGGCGCCGCGATCGCGGCCGGGTCGGCGATCGCGTGGCCGGCCGCCGCCGCGGTCGCCGGGGCATGGGACGCCGCGACGGCACCGCGCCGGCGCGCACGCTCGGGTGCGCTCGGGAAGCTGCAGCTCCTGCAGGTGGGCGTCGGGGGCAGCATCGCGCCCGCCGACCGGCATGAACTGAAGCAGCACCCCGACGTGGAGTTCACGGGGTTCTGCGACGTCGACGCCGACGCGCTGGCGGGCGTCGCGAAGGAGCACCCCGGCGCGTTCACGTGCCGCGACTTCCGCGAGGCGTTCGACCGGCACGGGGATCGCTTCGACGCGGTGGTCGTGTGCACGCCCGACCACAACCATGCGCTCATCATGCTGTGGGCGCTGCGGGCGAACAAGCACGTCTACGGCCAGAAGCCGCTGGTCCAGCAGCTCTCCGAGGTGCCCGCCATGCTCGCCGCGGTGGCCAAGCGCCCGTCGCTCGTGACGCAGGTCGGCAACCAGCGGATGGGCCCGCCCGGAAGGCAGCACGCGGTCGACATCCTCCGGCGCGGGCTGCTCGGGAAGGCAATCGAGGCGCATGCCTGGATCAGCGGCCCGGGCGACCGGGGGGACGGCTACTTCTGGTACGGCGGGCTCAGGGAACCGGTGCCCCCGCCGGCGAACCTCGACTGGACGCTGTGGCTTGGCGCCGCCGAGGACGCGCCGCACCGCGAGGGACTCGTGCCGCTCCGGTGGCGCTCGAGCTGGGACTACGGCACCGGCCAGCTCGGCGACTGGTGCACGCACCTGCTCGACGTCCCGTACTTCGCGTACGACCTGCCGTCTCCGGTGGCGGTCGTGTCGCACACGCGCACGGCAAGCGACTTCTACCACGCGCAGCACGTCCATTCGACGCTCACCTACCCGGTGCGGGGCGAGCGATTCGCGCGCGACCGCTTCGTGATGCACTACTGCGACAAGAGCCAGGCGCCGTCGCGCGCCGCGCTCGGCCTGCCCGCGGGCGACTGGCCGGGCATCGGCACGCTCGTCGTCTGCGAGGGCGGCGCCCTGCTGGTCGAGCCCGAGGGCGCCATCCAGTGCTGGATCGACGGCCGGCCGGTCGATTGGCGGACGATTCCCGGGCAGGGCGAGGTCCAGGCGCGCAACCACTGGCATGCGTGGGTCGACCGGATCGTCGGGAAGCCGGGCGCGTTCGTGCAGTCGCCCTTCTCGGCCGCGGCCGGCATGGCCGAGGCGGGGCTGCTCTGCTGCCGCGCCGCACGCTTCCCCGGGCAGGAATTGCGCTGGGACCGTGCCGCGTGCGCCATCACCAATCACGAGCAGGCCAACCGCACGATCGTCCGCCGGGACTACCGGGCAGGGTTCGAGCTTCCGACGGTGGCCTGACGACGTCCGGCCCAAGGGCGCACCGGAATTCATTGCGCGCTGAAAGTTCCTTCGGGATGACCTGCACCGCAAATCCCGCGTTTCACGCCCATCTCCGGCGGCTTTGCTGCATCGATTCCCCTCGCCTTTGGATCCCTTCTCGTCTAGATTTGCGCTGTGCCAACGCCTTCCAGCCCCGCCCACGCCGTTCCGAACGTCCCCCCTGCCGGTGACGAGGGTCCCACCCTGCTCCGCGACCTGATCGCGGGAGTCGTCGTGTTCCTGGTCGCCCTGCCCCTGTGCCTGGGCATCGCGCACGCGTCCGGCGCCCCGCTGATGGCGGGCCTCGTGTCGGGCATCGTCGGTGGCCTGGTCGTCGGGCTCCTCAGCGGCTCGCACGTCAGCGTGTCGGGGCCGGCCGCCGGCCTCGCGGCGATCGTCCTCACCCAGATCACGACGCTCGGTTCGTTCGAGACGTTCCTGGTGGCCGTGTGCATCGGCGGTGGGCTGCAGCTGGTGCTCGGGCTCGTGAAGGCAGGCGCGCTCGCCAACTACTTCCCGACCAACGTCATCAAGGGCCTGCTCGCCGCGATCGGCGTGCTCCTGATCCTCAAGCAGGTGCCCCACCTCGTCGGGCACGACAAGGACTACGAGGGCGACTTCACGTTCTTCCAGGAGGACGGCGACAACACCTTCACGGCCCTCGCGTCGGCGGCGCGAGCGTTCCTGCCGGGCGCCGCGGTCGTGGGACTGGCGTCGATCGCGGTGCTGCTTGCCTGGGACCGCACGCCCCTCAAGAAGACGCTCTTCCCGGGCCCGCTCGCCGCGGTCATCGTCGGCACCGTGATCTCGGAGCTCATGACCCGCAACGGCGCGGCATGGGCCATCGAGGCCAGCCACCTCGTGACGGTGCCGGTGGTCGGCGCGGACGGGCTCGAGTGGTCGGGCCTCGTGACCACGCCCGACTGGTCGGGGCTCGCCAAGCCGGCGGTCTGGACCGCGGGCATCACGCTCGCGATCGTCGCGTCGCTCGAGACCCTCCTCAACCTCGAGGCCACCGAGAAGCTCGACCCCCTGCGCCGCAGCGCACCGCCGAACCGCGAGCTCCTGGCGCAAGGCACCGGCAACCTGATCGCGGGCGCGATCGGCGGCCTTCCGATGACCTCGGTCATCGTGCGCAGCTCGGTCAACGCGAACGCCGGTGGGCGCACGCGCTGGTCGGCCGTGTTCCACGGCGCGCTGCTCCTCGGCAGCGTCCTCTTCATGGGCGCGCTCCTCAACCGAATCCCGCTGGCGACGCTCGCCGCGGTGCTCGTGGTCACGGGCTGGAAGCTCGCGAATCCGAGGCTCTTCCGCTCGATGTGGGCCGAGGGCTGGACGCAGTTCCTGCCGTTCGTGGGCACCGTGGTCGCGATCGTCGCGACCGACCTCCTCACGGGCGTCATCTTCGGCCTGCTCGTGAGCCTCGGCTTCGTGCTCCTCAGCAACCTCCGCCGGGGCTTCAAGGTGATCCGCGAGGAGCACGCCGGCGGCATCGTGCACCGCGTCGAGCTCTCGAGCCAGGCGACGTTCCTGAACCGCGCCCAGCTGTTCCTGACGCTCAGCGGATTCAAGCGCGGCGAGCACGTCCTCCTCGACGGCCGCATGACCGACTACGTCGACCCGGACATCCTGGCGCTCATCCACGAGTTCGTGAACGAGACCGCCCCCGGCCGCGGCGTCGTCGTCAGCCTCGTCGGGTTCAGGCAGCGCTACCCGCTCGAGGACATGGTGCAGTACGTCGACGTCAGCACGCGCGAGGTGCAGGCCTCGCTGACCCCGGCGAAGGTGCTTGCGCTCCTCAAGGAGGGCAACGACCGGTTCACCTCGGGGCGTCGCCTGCACCGCGACCTGGTCCGCCAGGTGGACGCCACGAGCGAGGGCCAGCACCCGATGGCGGCGATCCTCAGCTGCATCGACTCGCGCGCGCCCGCGGAGCTCCTCTTCGACCAAGGGATCGGGGACATGTTCAGCGTCCGCCTCGCGGGCAACGTCGCGAGCCCCAAGGCGCTCGGAAGCCTCGAGTTCGCCTGCAAGGTGGCGGGGTCCAAGCTCATCGTCGTGCTCGGCCACACGCGCTGCGGCGCCGTGAAGGCGACGTGCGACTTCGTCGCGAAGGGCCTCGACCCGGTGCAGGCCACCGGACTCACCAACCTCGGCTCGATCACCGAGCCGATCAGCGAGGCCGTCCGGATGGAGACCCGCACGAAGGAGGGCCGCGACGCGTCGAACTACGAGTTCGTCGACCGAGTCGCCGCCATCAACGTGCGCAACACGATCCGCTGGATCGAGGACCACAGCCCGACGCTCGCGTCGATGGCCCTCAACGGCGAGATCGCGATCATCGGCGCGATGTACGACGTCGCCACCGGCAAGGTCGAGTTCCTCGACGGCGTCGGGTTCGGCGCGTCGGCGCCGAAGCCCGAGGCCGCGCCGGTCGTGGCCTGACCGGCGCCCGTCAGTCGCGCCACTTCACGTGGCACTCCTTGCAGCCGGCCTGGATGCGCGCCAGTTGCGCACCGAGCATCGCCGCGTCGCGCGGGTCCGCGAGAAGTGCGTCCTCCAGCCGCTGCGCGTCCGCGGCGTTCGACGCGAGCATCGCCGCGAACGCCGCCGGCTTCGCGCGTGCACGGTCGCCGTCGACGTGCAGCCGCAGCAGGTCCGCCAGGCGCCCGGCCTCGGCCGCGGGCACCAGGTCGGGGTGGTCGGCGGGCGGCGCCCACCCGGCGCGCTCGATCGCCTTCAGGTGCTCCAGCGCGTCGTCCGCCTCGACCATCGCGCGCACGAACCCCGCGGGCGGAGTCACCTCGGGAAACCCGGCGGGCACGGCATCGATCGCCGCCTGCGCCTCGGGCACCGACCGTGCGGCGCACGCGTAGAGCCCCGCGTAGCCCGGGGCCGTGCCCGAGACCTTCATGCGCGCGACCGACGCCTCGGGCGAGAGCCAGCCGAGCGCGACCGCCACCGTGGCCGCCGCCCCGGCGCTGCGGTGCTTGCCATGGTGGCAGTGCAGGTAGACCGGCCCGTCGCGCATCGCGTCGCGCACCGCGCGCACCAGCTCCATGCGTCGCGCCGCATCGAACCCGTCGTAACCGATCGGAAGGTGCACGTACCGGATGCCGCGCGCCCGTGCGCGCTCGACGTCGGGCTCGGCGCCGTCGACGCTGATGACGGTGCGAACGCCCATCGCGCGCAGCGTCTCGAAGCCGGCGTCGCCCTCGGGAACGCTTCCTGACACGAACCCCTCGTGGTACGCGACCGCGTTGTGGATGCCGGGGGAGTCGCGCGGCGCGCCCTCGCCGGGAGCGGGAAGCGCGACGGCCGTGCGCAACGGATCCGCGCCGCACGCGACCAGCATGGCCGCGGCCGAGAGCGCGAGCGCCGCCAACGGCGAACCGCGGCGCATCACCCGACCCACGCGAACTCCACACCCGCGTCGATCTCGGACGCGAGGCTCCTGTGAACGGGGCAGGTGTGCGCCGCGCGCTCGAGTTCCTCGCGGCGCGGGTGCGACGCCGGCAGCGGGACCTCGATGCGCGTCCGCAGCGAACGGATGCGCCGGGGCCCCTCGGTCGACATCTCCTTGCGCGTGGTGGCGCGCATGCCGTCGAGCCGCAGCCCGTGGCGCTCGCCGACGATCCCGATGATGGTCATCATGCACGCCGGCAGCGCGGCCGCCAGCAGGTCGGTCGGAGAGAAGGCCTCGCCCTTGCCGTGGTTGTCCACGGGCGCGTCGGTCAGGATCTCCGATCCCGACGGCCCATGGATGGCCCGGCAACGCAGGTTTCCTTCGTACGAAACGGTGACTTCGACCATGGCGGCGCTCCTCCGCGTGGAGTCTAATGCGGGAATGAACGCCATCAGGCTCCTGGCCGCCGTCCTGGGGATCGCGTCCGCGGCTCGCGCCGCGCCGCCGGCGATCCCCGACGCGTGGTTCTTCGACGGATCCAACCGCCCCGCTCCGCTCAAGCAGCTCGAGGGCAAGCCCGCGCCCGAGCTGCAGGTCGAGTCGTGGATCGGCGACGCCGTCAAGCTGGCCGACCTCAAGGGCAAGGTCGTCGTCGTCGACTTCTGGGCCACCTGGTGCGGGCCCTGCATGGCGTCCATCCCGGAGAACGTGAAGCTCGTGTCGGAACGCGCGGACGACGGGCTCGTGTTCGTCGGGGTCCACGACTCGAACTCCGGGTGGCAGAACGCCGCGAAGGCGGTGAAGGACCGGAAGGTCAACTACGCCGTCGCCAAGGACAAGGCGGGCGGGCCCTCGGCCTCGGCCTACAAGGTGCAGTTCTGGCCGACGTACGTGGTGATCGACCGCACGGGCACGGTGCGCGCCGCGGGGCTCATGCCCGGGCACGTGAAGGACGTCGTCGACCTCCTGCTCAAGGAACCGGGGGCCGAGGCGCCCCGGGACGGTGCCGCGGGCGGCGGCGCGCCGGCGGACGCGGTGCTCGGCGGCGCGAAGCGGCCGGCGGCGCTCTCGGCGGCGGAAGGCAAGGCCGCTCCCGCGCTCACCGCGCGCGAGTGGATCGGCGCCGCGCCCACCGATGCGCAGCGCGCGGGCGCGGTGATGGCCGTGCACTTCACGGCGCCGGGCGGCGGGCTCGCCGCCGCGCAGCTGGCGGAGTTCGCCAAGCTCGAGCAGGACCTCGCGGCGCAGGGGGTGCTGTTCGTCGTGGTCTGCGATTCGGCCGCGGAACGCAAGGCGATGGAGGAGGCCCGTTCCGCCGCGAAGTCCGCGGCGCCGGTCGCCCTCGACGCGCCGCCCGCGGAGGGCGCGGCGACGCGCGGCGCCACGATGCGCGCCTGGGGCGTCGAGCTGCTCCCGGCCACCGTGCTGGTCGACCGCGCGGGCGCCGTCCGCGCGGCGGGCGTGCGCCCGGACCGCGCGAAGGCCATGATCGAGGAACTGCTCGCCGAGACCGCACGCACCGAGGAGAAGCCATGACCGCCGCGCCGACGCACCCTGCCCCGCCCTCGGGCCGGTGCCCCTTCGTCGACCACGTCCGGGCCGAGGTGGCGCGCACCGTGGTCGGGCAGGACGCCGTGGTCGAGCGCGTGCTCATCGCGCTCCTCACCGGCGGGCACCTGCTTCTCGAGGGCGTGCCCGGCATCGCGAAGACGCTCCTCGTGCAGAGCGTGGCGAAGGCCATCGACCTGCGGTTCGCGCGAGTGCAGTTCACCATCGACCTGCTGCCGGGGGACATCGTCGGCAGCGAGATCCTCGACCAGCGTTCCGGCGAGTTCCGGATCCACAAGGGACCGATCTTCACCAACCTGCTGCTCGCCGACGAGATCAACCGTGCGTCTCCCAAGGTGCAGTCGGCGCTGCTCGAGGCGATGCAGGAGCGCCGCGTCTCGATCGGCGACGCGACGCACGACCTCCCGGCACCGTTCCTCGTGATCGCCACGCAGAACCCGGTCGAGCAGGCGGGCACGTTCGAGCTCCCGGAAGCGCAGCTCGACCGGTTCATGCTTCGGCACCGGCTGACCTACCCGACGCCGGCCGACGAGGCCGAGGTGGTGCGGCGGAGCCTCGCGCTGCGCCTGAAGCGCCAGGGCGACGGCGCGGTGCCGATGTCGGCGTTCGACGCGATCGGCGACGGCCGGCGGGCGGGCATCAAGGACCTCACCGAGGCGATGGCCGCGGTGCAGCGCGTCCACGTGAGCGACGTGCTGGTTCGCGACTGCGTGGAGCTGGTGAACCTGACGCGCGGCCATCCGGAGATCGAGCTCGGGTGCAGCCCGCGCGCGGCCATCAGCCTCGTGCACGCCTCGCGCGCCCGCGCATACGTCCACGGCCGCGACTACGCGATCCCCGAGGACCTGTTCGCCCTCGCCGAGGACGTGATGCTCCACCGCATGCGGCTCACCTACCGCGCGCTCGCCGCGGGGCGCACGTCGGCCGCCGTGCTGCGCGAGCTCCTCTCGAACCTGGCCTGAACGTGACCGCCGCCGCCGCCGAGCACCGCGACGCGACCCTGCCGCCCCCCGAGCGGCTGGCCGGCGGCAACTTCGAGATGGTGGTGCGCCGGCTGGCCGATGACCTCGCGTTCGGAAGCGACGCGTCGCGGCTGGTGGGAAGCGGGCTCGAGTACGCGGGGAGCCGGCCGTACGTCCCGGGCGACCCGGTGAGGAGCATCGACTGGCGCGTGACCGCGCGCGCGGGACGGGCGTTCATCCGCGAGCACGAGGCGCTCAAGCGCACCGCCGTCTACCTGGTGGTCGACACGTCGGCGTCGATGTCGGTGCGCTCCGGGGAACTGGGGAAGCACGGGCTCGCCGTGTGGGTGGCGGCGTCGCTGGGCCTCCTCGCGCAGCGGCGCATGAGCCCGGTGGCGGTCGTCGGCGGCGGCGAGCGCACGGTGCCGACGGTGCCGAGCCTCGCGCGCGCCGACCTCTGGAACGCGCTCGAGCCGCTCCGTGCGGACGGCGCCGCCGAGTCGACGAACGTCGGCGAGCGCCTGCGGACCGTCGCGACGCGCGCCGCGCGCGCGAGCGTCATCGTCGCGATCACCGACATGCACTGCCCGCAGGCGCTTCCCGCCATCGGCCAGGCGGCGCAACGCCACGACTGCGTCGTGATCCACCTCGTCGACCCGGCCGAGTCGGGGCCGCTCCGCGCCGGCTTCTTCCGCGGTCGCGAGGCCGAGACCGGTCGCTCGTTCGTGGCCACCCGCACCACCGAGCTCGGGCGCCCGGACGCCGTTCGCACGGAGGTGATCCGCAGCGGCGCCGACTGCCTGCAGCTCGCCACCGACCGGCCGTTCGTCCCCGAGCTGCGGGCGTTCCTCGCCACCCGCGGCATGCTCGCGCGGGGGCGCGCGTGAGCGCCGCGCGGGCCCGCGCGGCGATGATCGCGGCCCTCGTGGCCGCCGCAGGCCTCGCGTTCGGCGCGGATGCGGCGATACCGCGCGTCGGCGATGCGAGCCCGGGCCTTCGAGGCGTCTCCGGGTCGATCGAGGTCGCGCACCCGGGATGCACGATCCGCGCCAAGCCCGTGCGCGACGACGGCGCCCCCGTGACGGTGCGCGTCGAGCGCGTCGGCGAAGGCCGCTCGCGCGTCGAGTACGTCGGGTGGTTGACCGGGACGCACGACCTGCTGCCCTTGCTCGAGCGCACCGACGGACGGCCGATCGAAGGGCTCGGGCCGATCCTCGTCGAGGTCGACACGCAGCTCCCGCCCGACGCGGGAACGGACCTTTTCGGGCGCATCGAGCACGAGCTGCGCGTCGGCACGCGCTACCGGGCGCTCATGGCCGCGGCAATCGCCGCATGGCTCGCGGTCCCGGCCGCCGTCATCGCACGGCGCGCGCTTCGACGGTCCCCCGCGCCGCACGCGGCCCCGCCCGCTCGCGCGCCAAGCGTGGTCGAGCGGTTGCTCGAGGAGGTCGCGCGTGCGCGCGACGCGGAGCCTTCGGTCGACGCGCGCGCACGGCTCGAGCTGCTGCTGTTGCAGGCCGTGCGCGGCGCTGACGAACCCGACCCGGCCGCGGCCGCGTCGCATGCCCGCACGGACGCCCGCTCGGCGCGGGCCGTCGCGGCGGTCGAGCGATGGCTCCACGCGCCGACGCCCGGCGATCGCCTGGCGGCGCTCGCCGAGGTCGACGCGCTTCGCATCGGGCCGGGAGGTGCCGCGTGACGTTCGCGCACCCCTGGGTCCTGCTCCTCGTCGCGGTACCGGTGGTGCTCGCGTGGCCGTTGCTCGCGCGCTCCGCGGGCGTCACGGTCCCCGCGGATCGCACGGGCGTGGGCGACCGTCCCTGGCTGCGGCGCGCGCTCGCGGCGTTCGACCTCGCGCCGCTCGCGTTGATGGCCGTCGCCGTCGCGGCGCTCGCCGGCCCGCAGGTGATGGCCGAGCCGCGCGCCGAGCGCTCGCTCACGAACATCCAGATCTGCCTCGACGTGTCAGGAAGCATGGGCGGCAGGAACCACGAGCTCGCCTCGAAGGCGGTCGAGGAGTTCACGCGCGCGCGCGAGGGAGACGCCTTCGGGCTCACCATGTTCGGCGTCGAGCAGGTGCGATGGCTCCCGCTCACCAAGGACCTGCAGGCCATCCGCGACGCGCTCCCGTTCGCCGATCCCATGAGCCAGCCCTCGCACATGGGCGGGACCGCGATCGGCGCTGCGCTGCGGTTCTGCGCGCGGAACATGGTGGCCGAGGCGAAGGACGGCGACCGGCTCATCGTGCTGGTCTCCGACGGCCAGAGCGGCGACCTCTCGGGCGGGGCCGCGCGCGAGATCGGCCAGGAGCTCCGCGACGCCGGCATCGTCGTCTACCACGTGCACATCGACGAGTCCGCCGTACCCGCCGACGTCGAGGACCTCGTCGCGGAGACGGGCGGCGAGGCCTTCGCGACCACGGACGCGTCGAGCATGCGCGCCGTCTTCGCGCACATCGACCGCATGAAGCCGGCGCGCTTCGCCCCTGCCGGCACCGTGCCGCTCGACCGCTACGGTCCGTTCACGGCGGCGGCGCTCGCGCTGCTTGGCGTGCACGCCGTCGGGCTGCTCGGCATGAGGTACGTGCCATGGTGATCGCGCTGGCCGCCGGACTTGCCGCGGCGACGGTGGCCGCGTTCGCCGAGCGCCGCCACGCGGCGCGGGTCGCGCGCGTGGCGCGCCTC
>CAMDUT010000034.1 GCA_945877905.1 Phycisphaera mikurensis NBRC 102666
AGGTTCACGAGCTTGCTGTCGCCGAACTGGAGCTCGCCGAGGAGCGCGTGGCTGGCGAAGTAGGTCACGATGATCGAGACGATGCTCGTCACCCACACCAGGCGGGTGAGCGGGGCCTCCTCGTCGAACTCGCGCTTGCCGGAGAACGACGCCTTCGACCATGCCTCGGTCACGTAGTAGCTGACCAGGCTGGTGAGGATCATGAGGGCGCGCATGGTGAACAGCCAGACGATGAGCTGCATGCACATCGTCGGGGAGTCGCCCTTGCCGCCGCCGAGGGCGTAGGCGAGGAACGCGATGAGCGCGACGCCGGTCACGCCGTAGGTCTCGAAGCCGTCGGCGGTCGGGCCGACCGAGTCGCCCGCGTTGTCGCCGGTGCAGTCGGCGATGACGCCGGGGTTCTTCGGGTCGTCCTCGGGCAGCTTGAAGACGATCTTCATGAGGTCGCTGCCGATGTCGGCGATCTTGGTGAAGATGCCGCCGCAGATGCGCAGCACCGTGGCGCCCAGGCTCTCGCCGATGGCGAAGCCGATGAAGCTGGCGCCCACCAGGTTCGACGGGATCCACAGCATGATGGCGATCATGAAGAAGAGCTCGACGCTCACCAGCAGCATGCCGATCGACATGCCCGACTGGAGCGGGATCGAGAGGCACTGCAGGCCGTCGCCCTTGAGGCTGGCGAACGCCGTGCGGCTGTTGGCCTGCGTGTTGATGCGGATGCCGAACCACGCGACGCCGTAGCTGCCGAGGATGCCCAGGATCGAGCAGAGCAGCACGATGCCGACGCTCATCACCGGGCTCAGGTGCGCGTCGGGGGCGCCGTCGCCCGAGGCCGCGGCGTGGCCATGCCCGCCGATCGGGTTCAGGAACCCGAAGTAGACGACGATGGCGCCGGCCACCAGGAACCACAGCAGCGCCAGGAACTTGCCCTGCTGGGTGAGGTAGCTCTTGCAGGTCTCCCAGATGATGTTGGAGACGTTCCGCATCGACGGGTGCGTCGGCAGGTTGTTGACCTGGTGGTACTGGATCAGGCCGAACACGGCGCCGATCACCGCCACGACGATGCCGCCCCACATGAGGGTCGCGCCCATCACGGGCTTGCCGAAGACGGCGAAGACGATCTTCTCGTCGATCGGGGGCAGCTGCAGGTCGGCTTCGCTCGCGAAGGCGGCGGGAGCCGCCGCGAGTGCGGCGACCACGGCGGGAGCGATGAAGCGGGTCCAGTTCTGGGCCTTGGCCATTGGTATTCGTCCTGGGTGCGGAGTGGGCGCCGGGCGCCCGGTTTCGAAGGGGGACAGTGTACCCCCCGCCCGATAGGCTTGCCACCATGCTCGGGAACCGCCTGGCCAAGCAGTTACGGCACCTGAAGGGCTGGGCCCGGGCCGGCGGCATCACGTGCTTCCGGCTGTACGAGCGCGACATCCCCGAGTTCCCGGCCATCGTCGACTGGTACGACGGGGACGTGGTGGCGTGGGTCTACCGCCGCACCCGGGACGAGACGCCCGAGCAGGTGCGGGCCTTCGAGGACCGGTGCGAGGAGGAGATCCTCGACGGGCTGCAGGTGCCGGGCGCGCGGCTCCACATGAAGTACCGCGGCAGGATCGTCGACCGCGCCGAGCAGTACGACCGGGTCGACGACCGCGCGCTCGTGCGGGTGGTCGAGGAGCAGGGCCTGAAGTTCGAGGTCAACCTCAGCGATTACCTCGACACGGGGCTCTTCCTCGACCACCGCAAGACGCGCTCGATCATCCGGCACTACGCGTCGGGCAAGCGCGTCCTCAACCTGTTCGCCTACACGGGCAGCTTCACCGTGTACGCGCGCGCGGGGGGCGCGGCCGCGACCACCACCGTCGACATGTCGCGCACGTACCAGGACTGGACGCGGCGCAACCTCGAGCTGAACGGTTTCGGCCTCGACGAGGGCCACCGCCTGGTGCACGCCGACTGCCTTCAGTTCCTGGAGGCGGGGCCCGCGCCCGGCGAGGCGTACGACTACGTCGTGCTCGACCCGCCCACGTTCTCGAACTCCAAGCGCATGGAGGCCGACAGCTTCGCGGTGGACCGCGACTGGCCGCGGCTCGTGGCGCTCGCGGTGCGCTGGCTTGCGCCCGGCGGCTACCTGTACTTCAGCACGAACTCGCGGCAGATCAAGTGGGACGACGCGCTGCTTCCCGCAGGGTTCGCCGCGCGCGAGATCAGCGCGCGCACGGTGCCGGACGACTTCCGCAACCGGAGGATCCACCGGTGCTGGACCGTGACGCAGGCGTAGTCATCGCGCGGGGACGAGGAACTCGGGGTTCGACGGGAGGTCGGCGAACGTGCCGATGAACGCGCCGTCGCGCGCGTCGAACTTCAGCACCTTCTTCCCGAGCCTGCTGCCGACGTAGAGGACGTCGCCCTGCAGCGCGAGGGCGCTCGGCGCGTCGAGCCCGCCCGCGCCGGGGCGCACGAGCTCCGCGACGCGGCCCGAGGCGACCTCGATCCGCCACACGCAGTTCCGCCCGTTGTCCGAGACGAGGAGCGCGCGCGCGTCGTGCGTGAAGATCGCCTGGATCGGGTGCTTGAGCCCGCCCGACGCATCCGCCACGATGCGCGCGAGCCGTCCCGTCGCCGGGTCGTACGCCGCCACGCGGCTGCGCCCGCGGTCGCACGCGTAGATCAGCCCGTCGGGCCCGAACGCGAACCCGCGCACCTCGCCGAGGCCCTCGGGCGACTCGCCGTCGCTCGGCACCACCGTGCCCGGGGCCAGCGTGCCGAACTGCGCGAGCCCGCGCGGCGCGTCGACCGGCGTGCCGCGCGACCAGCTGCCGAACCCTCGGTAGCGCGTGACGGTGTTCGTGTCCTGGTTCGACGCGTAGATCGCGCCGTCGGGGCCGACCGCCACCTGGTACGGGTGCACGAACGCGGGGTTCGCGGGATCGTTGCGGACCACGGTCGACCGGTACGGGCGGATGCCGGTGGCCGCGTCGGGCGCGCCGAAGACGACCAGCCGCGAGGCCGTGTGCTTGGCGCTCAGCACCGCGAGGTCGCCGTTGGCGAGCGCGAGCATCCCGCGCAGCTCGGCGAGCGGCGGCTCGGCCGCGGGAAGCGGGCCCAGCACCGGGCCGGTCACCTTCCCGCTGCCGTCGATGGCGAACGCCTGCGCGAGGGCGCCCTCGGCGCCGTGCACCGTCGCGTACCAGTGCGTCGCCGTGAGCGGGAGGACGTGTGCGTGGTCGCGCGGGGCCGTCGGCGAGTCGCCCTTCGCGGGTGCCGGCGCGGTCGGCGGGGCGAGCGCGGCCCCTGCCCGGGACGCGTTGCCCTCGCCCGGCTTCGGGACCAGGATCGGCACGGCCACGATCGCCGCCAGGGCGACCCACGCCAGTTTCACGCCAATCGGGACGGAATGCCGCATCGCGGCTTGCAAGGCTACCCCTGCGCGGGGACCATATGCAGGTCACGCCGTACATGGAGGTACGCATGCCGCAGGATGGACTCGTTCGGCCGCCGTCCGCATTCCGCCGCCTCGCCTTCGCCGCCACGGTGCTCGCCGCCGTCACGGCGCTCGCCGCGTGCTCGTCGCAGGGCGAGGGCCGCTGGCCGTGGTCCGGGGGTGCGCAGCGCCTCGCCGCGGACGCGGGGCTCGAGCTCGGCACCGCGCCGCGCGGGCCCTCGCCCGCGGCGCTCTCGTCCGACAAGGGCCAGGCCGAGAACGAGCTCGAGCGGCTCGCGCACTCCGCCGGCGCGCCCCGTGCGTCGCGCCCCGGCCCGGATGACTGGCGCATCATCACCGACTCGCTGGTGCTCTTCCGGCACGCGCCCTACGTCATCGACATGGTGCTCGGGCTCCTCGTCGCCATCGGCGTGGCGCTCGCCCTCACGTCGACCCCGCGGCGCGCCGTGCGGTTCGACCCGGTCGCGGTGGCGCAGCAGCGCATGGCGACCGTGGTGTGCGCGCTCATCGGCTGCATCGCGGCCGAGCTGATCCAGGCGAGCGAGGAGTTCCTCCTCGGCGCCGAGATCGCGCTGGTGCTCTTCGGCATCGGCGGGCTGGTGCGCTTCCGCACGGTGTTCAACGACGCGCGCCAGACGGGCCTGGCGATCGTCGCCACGGTGCTGGGGCTCGCCTGCGGCATGAGCGAGTACTCGCTGGTGGCCATCGCGCTGGTGATCGTGTACCTCGCCAACTGGTACATGCAGCGCACGGCGGTGGTGCGCATCCGCGTGCGCGGCCGCAAGGGATGCGACCTGGTGCAGCTGCAGGCGGCGGTGACGTCGCTCCTCCAGAGGCAGGACTTCCAGCTGCTGCGGGTCACGCCCGTCTCGAGCGAGCGCGAGGTCGAGTTCTTCGCGCGCACCGTGTCGGAGTTCGACGTCGACGCGCTGTCCGGCGCCGTGCAGGGCGTGCTCCCCGGCGTGCGCGTGCGGATCAACGTCTCGTGAGGCATCCCGGGCGTGCCTGACGCGATCACGGTCACCGGCGTCCGGCGCGCGTTCGACGACGGCACGGTCGCGCTCGACGGCGCGACGCTTTCCGTGGAGCGCGGCTCGGTCGCCGTCCTCGTGGGGCCGTCCGGCTGCGGGAAGACGACGCTCCTGCGGATCCTCGCGGGGCTCGACGCGCCCGACGCCGGCACCGCGTCCGTGGCGCCGGTCGCGGGCGAGGGCGCGGCCCGCGTTTCGATCGCGTTCCAGGAGCCGAGGCTCCTGCCGTGGAGGAACGCGCTGCGCAACGTGGCGCTGCCGCTCGAGCTCGCGCGCGTCGCGAAAGCCGACCGCGACGCGCGCGCGCACGGGATGCTCTCGCTCGTGGGGCTCGCCGACGCGGGGCGGAAGCTCCCCGGCCAGCTCTCGGGCGGCATGCGCATGCGCGTCGCGATCGCGCGCGCGCTGGTCACGCGCCCGCAGGTGCTGCTCCTCGACGAGCCGTTCGGCGCGCTCGACGAGATCACGCGCCACCAGCTCGACGACCTGGTGCTGCGGCTGCGCGCGGAGCTCGGGATGACCGTGGTGCTCGTGACGCACGCCATCACCGAGGCCGCGTACATGGGCGACCGCGTGTTCGTGATGGCGCCGTCGCCCGGGCGCGTGGTGCGCGCGTTCGAGCCCGGGTTCGGCATGCGCGACGCCGCGCTGCGCGCCTCGCCGCGGTTCGCCGCGGTCGTCGCCGACCTCACGCAGTCGCTCGCGGGCGCGATGCTCGCGGCGCCCGAAGCGGGGGTGCGCGCATGAGCGGCGCGCGTGCCCCGGCCCCGGCGAGGGCCCCGTCCCGCGCACCGTCGCGCGCGCGCGCGGCGCTCGCCGCCGCCGTGCCGCCGTTCGCGGTCATCGTCGCGAGCATCCTCGCGTGGCAGGGGGCGGTGTGGGCGTTCCGCCCCGGCGAGTACCTGCTGCCCTCTCCCGTGCAGGTGGCCGAGGAGGCGTGGGACTCGCGAGCGACGCTGGCGCGCGCGGCGTGGCTCACGGGGCTCAGCGCCGCGGGCGGCTTCGCCCTCGCCGCGTTCGCGGGCGTGCTCGCGGGAAGCGTGCTCGCCGCGAGCCGGTTCCTGATGCGCGGGCTGTACCCGATCGCGACGCTCCTGCAGATGGTGCCGCTGGTGGCGATCGCGCCGCTCCTGGTGGTGTGGTGCGGCTACGGGTGGCGCACGTCGGTGGCCAGCGCCGCCATCGTGAGCGTGTTCCCGGTGCTGGCCTCGACCCTCGACGGCATGCGCGGCACCGACCGCGGGCTCGTCGAGCTCTTCGGCACGCTGCACGCCGGCCGCGTCCAGCGCTGGTGGAAGCTCGAGCTGCCGTGGGCGCTTCCCTCCATCGTCACGGGGCTGCGCGTGGCGGCGGGGCTCTCGGTGATCGGGGCGATCGTGGGTGAGTTCGTGGGCGCGTTCGCGGGGGACGCGTCGCCCGTGGGGATCGTGATCCTCTCGGCGCTGCGCGAGAACCGCACCGAGCTGGTCTTCGCCGCGGTGCTCACGGCGGCGGTGGTCGGATTCGCCCTCTTCGGGCTCGTGAGCGCGCTCGGATGGGTGGCGCTGCGCCGGTGGCACGCGTCGGGCGGGTGAGCGCGGCTCGGCTGCGCGGCTAGGCTGCGCGGCATGAGCATCCTTCAGCGCCTCGCGGAGTCATGCGGAATCCCCGGTGCGGTCGCCTCGGCCCGTGGCGTGGCCGCGGCGGTCGCCGTCGCGCTCCTTGCCGCGTGCGGCGAGCCCGGCGGGGAAACGAAGCCTTCCGCACCGGCGGGCGCCGCCCCCGCGCCCCGCGCCGTGCGCCTGCAGCTCAACTGGATGCCCGAGCCCGAGTTCGGCGGCATCTACGCCGCGCAGCAGGACGGCCTGTTCGCGCGCGAGGGCCTCGCCGTCGAGGTGATCGCCGGTTCGGCAGGCACCCCGACGGCGCAGATGACCGCGAGCGGGCAGGTCGAGTTCGGGATCGTGGGCGGCGACCAGGTGCTGACCCTGCGCGAGAAGGGCGGCGACCTCGTGGGGCTCTTCGCGATCTTCCAGACAAGCCCCATGGGCGTGATGGTCCGAGCCGACGCGCCGTGGAAGTCCCTGCAGGAACTGTGGGCGAGCGACGCGACCGTTGCCATGGAGGCGGGACTTCCGTTCGTGCGCTACCTGAACCAGAAGCACCCGGGCGGCAAGGTGCGGCTGGTCCCGACGGGCACGGGGCTCGCCGCGTTCGAGCAGGGCGCGGTGCAGGCGCAGCAGTGCTTCATCTCGGCCGAGCCCGTGCAGATGGAGCTCAAGGGCATCCCGGTGCGCGTCTTCAGCCTCGCCGAGGGCGGCTACGACCCGTACACGGTGACGGTCGCGACCGGCGCGGCGTTCCTCGCGAAGGACCGCGACGCGTGCGCGGCGTTCGTGCGCGCCCTGCGCGAGGGCTGGGCGCGCTACCTCGCCGAGCCCGCGAAGTACAACCCGGCCATCGCGAAGCTCAATCCCGGCATGACGCTCGCCGCCATGGACGTCGCGGCGCGCAAGCAGCACGACCTCGTCGCCCCGCCCGGAACGGGGGCGAACGAGGTCGGCATGATGGAGCGCGCGCGGTGGGAGACCCTGGCGCGCCAGCTCGTCGAGCTCGGCACGCTCAAGGCCGTGCCGCCGGTCATCGACGACGTGTTCTGGAACGCGCCGTGAGCGCCGCGAGGGCGGGCGCGGCAAGCGCGCCCGGGGCCGGGACGAGGTTCGCCTCGACCCATTCCACCGCGGCCTCGTGGTCGGCCTCGGGCATGCCGAGGTTGAACACGATCCAGAAGGTGTCGCTCTGCGCGAGGCCCGCGGCGCTCACGCGGAACGAGGCGAGGTAGATGCCGTACGCGGGATCCGAAGTGCCGGGGCCCGAAATCGTGAACTCGGGGTGCAGGTCAAGACCGGCCGAGACCAGGAACGAGAACGAGCCACCCGCGGCGGTTGACGCCGACTGGCCCGCGTAGGACGCGGTGAGCATGCTGGTCGAGAACGCGAACCCCGAGCCGTTCCACGCGCCGAGCGACGGCGACAGGTTCATGGTCAGCGTGGTGCCGACGAGGTCCGAGCCGATGCCGGGCTCGTCGCCAGAGAACGGGAAGAACGGGTCAAGCCCGAGTTCGCCCTCGAAGACGCGCTGCATCGGGTTCACGACGAGGCCGGTCTCGTGGTCCCACCCGCCGGTGACGAGCGTGCCGCCGGAGGACGTGATCCACAGGTCGAGGTGCGGTTCCTTCTCGACGTCCGCGCGCGCCATGCTCGCCGTGAGCGCGGCGGCGGCGAGCGCGATCGCGGGCGCGAGGCGGGAAGGGACGGGGGAATCGGAAGCGATGCGGTTCATGGAAACACCTTTCATGGAAATCAGGGGCACGCGCCCCAGGAGCCGAGGAGGACGCCAAGGTCGATCCCGTCGACCGTGCCGTCACGACTGAGGTCTGCGATGCCGGCCGCGCCCCACGTGCCGAGGAGCGTGCCGAGGTCGACGCCGTCGACGTTGCCGTCGCCGTTGAGGTCGGGCGCGCACGCGTCGCCGTCGATGGTCGATTCGGCATGCGCGAAGGCCGCGGCGTAGTCGCCGACCGGCGCACCGCCGTCGAGCACGAGCCATACGGGCTCGCTCGCGGCCACCGCGGAGTCGGTCGAGGTGAGTTCGAGCGGCACCAGGTACACGCCCGCGTCGGGGACCTGGGCACCCGGCGCGGCGAGCAGCGTCATCGAGAGGTGACGGTGCCAGCCGCCGTCGGGCTGCACCGCGAGCGTGAAGCCCTCGACGGGCCCGTCGCCGCTCGTCGTGGAGAGCGTGAGGAACCGCACCTGCAGCCGCTCGCCGGCGAGCGGGCCCTCGGGCGAGGTGGGCACGAAGCCTGCACCGTCCCAGGCGAGCACCGGGCCCGCGAACCGGAAGCCGACGCGCGTGCCGGCGGCAAACGTGCCCGCGGCCGCGTCGAAGCCCGGATTGCCCGTGAACCACGGCACGCCCGTGTCGCCGAACGTGCCCCCGAACACGCGGCGCGGGGCGCCGTAGCCCGCGGACGAGATCTCGCGCGTCTCGATGCGGCCCGCGGTGACCGCGAGCCCGATGTCACCCGCGTGCTGCGCGAGGGCGGGAGATGCGAGGGCGAGGGTCAGTACGGTCACGATTCGCGCCTTCATGCGGGTGTCCTCGTTCACTGGAGCGATGGGTCGAAGCGGTTGCTCGATGCGGAGCGGAACAGGTCGTCGAAGGCGTGCGTGGCCACGTGCCCGTCGACGAACGCGTAGTTGGACTGGCTGCCTTCGCCCGGCTTCCTCCGGTCGACGGCGTTGACCTGGACCTGCGACGCGGCGGTGCGCGCCGGCTGCGGGCTCGAGGACCACTCCTCGACGTGCGGGTGGTCGGCGGACGCGTACGCGCCGCGCTCGGCCATCAGCAGGAAGCACACGGTGCGCTCGTGGTCGCGCACCTGCTGCAGCCGGTCGGCGCCGGCGCCCGCGCCGTCGAGCGCGACGGCGGGCGAGTAGGTGCGAGACAGGTAGTTGTTCATGCCGTAGCTCGTGCGGCGGTAGAGCGGCGGCGTCGATGCCACGACGGGCTCTCCCTCGCCGCCCAACTCCGGCGACCAGTGCGGGCTCTCGTCGAGCGGGCTGCGCAGCGCCAGGTCCTCGCGGCCGAACCATGGGCGAAGGCGCTCGACGAACGAGAGCGACGCGTTCGCCATCGAGCCGTGGGGCAACCCGACGTCGACGAAGCGGTCCTCGTTGGTGGCCATGTACGAGAGGTGCGCCGCGGCCAGCCCCCGCAGGTTCGCGAGGTCCGCCGTGGCGACGGCGGTGCGCCGCGCCGACGCCAGCGCGGGCACGGCGATGCCCACGAGGACGGCGATGATGCCGACGACGACCAGCACCTCGACGATCGTGAAACCCATGGCGGCGCGACGGCCGCGGGGCGGGTGATGCATGGGACGATTCCTGCGGGCGAAGGCGCGGGGGCCGTCGCGGTGCGAACGCTTCGCGTCCGGCGCGGATGCGCGGACGGCATCGCCGCGGGGCGACGCACGGGCGGTCGGTCAGCAGGTTGGGGGCGGGCGCGCGGACAGGGCGCGAAGGGCCGGGGGCGCGGGGCACGCCTGCGGCGCGGCTTCGTCCGACACGGCCACGAGCGCCAGGAAGGCCGGCACCTCGGGCGAGTCGGGGATCACGGTCGCGAGCGCGAGCAGCAGCTCGCAGGTCGCGCAACCGAGGTCGTCGTGGGCAGGTGCTTCCGGGGCGGGCGCATCCTTGCCGTGACCGTCGTCATGGCCTCCGTCGGCCTCGTCGTGGTGATGGTGGCCGCACCCGTGGTGGTCCGCTGCCTCGGCCGCGTGGCCCGCGCAGGCGTGGCCTGCGTCCGTCACCAGGTGCAGCGCGCGCAGGCCCGGAGCGCCAGTCCCGACGAGGACCGCCGCGATGCAGGCGAGGAGGATGCGCGCGAGGGTGCGCATGGCAGGTCCAGTATAGGCACGTGCCATCTACACTCGACCCGATGCCCCGCGCGCGCCCCGAACGACCCCCGCTGCGGGTGTTCCCGACCACTCTCTGGGAGTACCCGAGCCAGCACTACGACTGGGTCGACGCCGACGGGCGCCGCCATTCGATGCAAGGGGACAAGGACTACGCGGGCGCCACGCCGTCGTGGGTGATCTGGCAGCTCCTGATGCGCTACACCCGCGAGACCGACCGGGTGGTCGACCCGTTCTGCGGCAGCGGCACCACGATCGACGTGTGCCGATCGCTGGGCCGGCCGGTCAAGGGGTTCGACCTGGTGCCGCGCCGCCCCGACATCCTCCAGGCCGACGCGCGGAAGCTGCCGCTCGAGGACCAGAGCGTCGACTTCGTGTTCATGGATCCGCCGTACTCGACGCACATCGACTACTCCGACGACCCGCGATGCATCGGCAAGCTCGACGCGGCGGGCGACGACGGCGGCCGTGCCTACTACGCGGCGATGGAACAGGCCATCGGCGAGGGGCACCGCATCCTCAAGAACCGCCGGTACCTCGCGCTCTACGTCAGCGACAGCTGGCGCAAGCTGAAGGGAGCGCCGGCAGGAAGCGGCGCGGGGACCTTCATGCCGATCGGGTTCGAGCTCTTCGCGATCATGCGCAGGAAGTTCGTCCCCGTCGACATCGTCAGCGTCGTGCGGCAGAACCAGAAGCTCGACAAGGGCAACTGGCGCAAGACCGCGGTCGAGGAGAACTTCTTCCTCCGCGGCTTCAACTACCTCTTCATCATGAAGAAGGTGGACGACGTGGTGCAGGGCGCGGGCAGGCACGCGCGCGCCCCGCGCCGCTGACGTTCACGGCGACCACGTCGTCGTGCGCGGCGGGGCCTGGCCGAAGCGCGCGTCGCGCATGTGCGCGACGGGGGCCGATCCGTCGGCGAGCGCCATGGCGCGCATCAGCCGCGCCGCGGACTCGTCGCGCTCCGAGCGCAGCGCCCCGAGCGCGGCGTCGGTGGCCGCCAGCACCCGCAGCGACTCGGGCGAATCGGGGAACGGGTCCTCGCGCGGGACGTCCTGCCACGCGAGCAGGCGCTCGACCATCGCCGCGTCGCCCTGCCGCCATCGCTCGACGGCGCTGCGGAGCAAGGCGTCCGCGGCGGTGCCGCGGTCGGGTCGCGGCGGGGCCGTCGCCTCGGCGTGGGCGTCGGTCCATGCGCGGTCCTCCGCGAAGAAGTCGGGGAACGTGGCTCGCGCCCAGGCAAGGCGCATCGACTCGGCGATGCCGGCGTCAAGCGCCTCGACGGCGTCGACCGCGGCGCGCAGCGCGTCCCGGCGCGCGCGGCCGGTGCCCGCGATGCGGTTCTCCATCGCCTGCACCTCCGGTTCGCGGCGGTACTCCTCGGGCGAGCGCGCGGTCCCGGCCGTCCGCTGCTGCTTCAGCCCGAACACCAGCAGGTCGCGCAGCGTCTCGAGCCCGGCGCGGCGTGCGGCCTCGGCGGTCGAGCGCAGCCGGTCGGCGTGGGGCGCGAGCACGGCGAGCGTCGCCTGGCGCTCGAGCTCGCCCGGGATCGCGAGCGCCGTGCGCACCGGGTCGTAGTCGCTTGCCCACAGCGGCCCGAGGAGCCACGGCTGCCGGAACCGCCGCCAGGGGAGCGAGGCCCGGCGCGCCGCGCCCACGGCGCGCGCGAGCACCATGCGCGCGTCCGACTCGTCGAGCCCGATGACGATCGCGATCTCGCGCATGGCCTCGTCGTCGGCGGCGAGCCGTTCGGCGTCCGCGGCAAGCAGCGACTGCAGGTACTCCGACAGCGCGCGCTCGAACTCGCCGGGCGCGGACTGCGCGCCGCCGGCGAGCTCCATCGCGCGCTTCTCCATCGCCTTCAGCTGCTCGCGCTGGCGCACCTCGATCTCCTGCACGCGGCCCACGTGGCGTTCCCACACCTGCTCCACGAGCGGGTCGTCGTCGCGCGCACCCAGCGCGCGCGCGGCGCCCTTGAAGGACGCGTGGTCCATGCCCGGGGCCAGGAGCAGCTGCTCGGCGATCGAGAGGTCCTCGCGCCACGGCGGCTCCTCGACCGCGGGCGGCTCGACGAAGAGCGTGCCGGGCGTCGAGGCCACGATGCGGTCGGCGGCCCGCGCGCCGACCATGGGCGCCAGCAACGCGCGCGCCTGGTCCTCGGTGAGCTGGAGGTCGCCCGCGAGGATGCGCGCGACCGGGTCGTCGGGGTTCCGCGCGGCGAGGTCCGCGCGCGCGCGGCCGATCGCTTCGGCGAGCGGGTTCAGGAGCTCGAGCACCGGCTTGTCGCGCGCCGGGTCGTCGGGCGGGCGGCCCTCGGCGAGCGCCTCGATCCGCTCGCGGCCGCGCGCGATGCGCGCCTCGACGAGCGCCTCCCACGCCTTGCGGACCTGCCGCGTCGCGTCGGCGGCGCCCGTCGCGGCGCCCGAACGCACGTCAGGGTGCGCCTCCAGCACCATGAGACCGGCGCGCAGCGCCGGCAGCGGGCCGGGGTCGTCGGTGCGGCGCGCCACCAGCGCGGCCCGCAGCCGCTCGCCCGCCTCGGGCCCGAGGGCCGCGGAGAGCTCCTCGACGCCGGCCTCGTTCGCGCGGTCGAGGGCCTGCAATGCGCGGCCGCGCGCGCGGCCGGCGCCGAGGCGCGCGGCCTCGACCTGCTCCTGCGCCGACTTCCAGGCCTGGCGGTCGTCGTCGGTGGCCTCGGGCGCCTCGGCCGCGCGCTGCAGATCGCCGAGCTGCGCGGGGTCGAGGCCCTGCGACGACATGAGCGCCGACCACGCGGCGGGGAACCCGATCTCGGCGTCGGCGAGCGAGCGCGCAGCGGCCCCGAGCGCGCGGCGGTACGCGGCGACCTGTGGCTCGACCGCCGCACGCCTCGCCGCGTCGAGCCCCAGCGAGTCGACGAGCGGCTCGAGGTCGATGACGGTGCGCACGTCGCGCGAGCCGTCGGCGAGTCCCTCGATCACGCGCACGGCGCGCTCGACCGAGCGGCGCGCGGCCATGCGCTCGGCGAACGCCGCGCGTGCCGGCAGGCGCTCGGCGATCCGTGCGGCGAGCGACTCGTCGAGCAGCTGGATGCGCGACATGGCGGACGCGTGCCGCGCCATCAGCGTGCGGAGCACGGCAAGGTCGAGCTCGTTCGCCCGGGCCTCGGGGCGGCGCGCGTCGCGCGCGAGCGGCGCGAGCGACTCGGCGCGCAGCGCGTCGAACTCGGCGAGGTAGGCGTCGTGCAACGCGTCCACAGCGGCCCACTCCTCGAGCGCGAGCGGCGCGGGCTCCGCGAGCGCGGCGGCGGCCAGGTCCTGGGTGCGCACCGGGCCGGGCAGCGCGTCGAACCGGGGCTGGGTGCGGCCGCCGCACCCGCCGGCCAGCGCGAGGAGCGCGGCGATCGCCACCAGGGTCAGGGCCCGCAGCGGGTGCACGCGGTGAGTGTAGGGGGGCGGTAATACGACCCGGGGGGCGCACGGCATGGGGTCGGAACGCGCGCAGCGGCCCCCGGAATACCGGGATTTCCAGCATTCCCCGGACGTTCGCTCTTGACCCCCCCATGCGGAATCCGACGGTGTGGCAGTCGGTCCGTTCCGGGCCGGCCAGGAGTCACGAACGCATGGCATTCAATCGCACGATCACGCTCGCCGCACGCACCGGGAACCGCATGGCGGCCACGTTCGGCGTCGGCGGGTTGGTGGCGGTCGCGGCGTTCGTCTCGATGCGCTCCGGCGTGCTTACGCGCGGGGCGGACGCCGGGTTCGTCAGGTCCGTCGCCGCGCTCGGCGCGCTCGACGACAACGTGATCGACGTACCGGGCGAGGCCCCGTCGCTGCAGGCCGCGCTCGACGCGGCGCTCGACGGGTCGGTGATCCGGCTCGGGGCGGGGACCTTCGTGGGCGCGGTGCGCGCCGAGGGGCTCAGCGTGACCGTCGTCGGGGCAGGCATCGACCGCACGTTCGTGCGCGGGCTCGGGCGTGCGCCCGCGATGTCGTTCGCCGCGGGCGAGGGCGGCGAGGCGGCAGTGACCATCGTCGGCCTGACGGTGTCCGCCGGTCCCGGCGCGGAGGGCGCCGGGCTGGCGCTCGACGGAGTCGCGTACGACGTGCGCGACGTGCGCTTCGCCGCCAACCAGGGCGGCGGCGCGCTGATCACGGGCGGCCGCGGCCGGTTCAGCGACTGCTCGTTCGAGGGAAACCGCACCAAGGGCTCCGGCGGCGCGGTGCGCGCGGGGCGCGGCGACGCGACCTTCGTCTCGTGCACGTTCCGCGGCAACGAGGCCGGCGGGTTCGGCGGCGCGGTGGCCGGCGAGGGCGGCACGGTGTCGCTGCTCGCGTGCACGCTCGAGGGCAACGCGACCCGCAGCGGCGCGTGGGGCGGCGCGGTCTACGGCAACGGCGCGGTGCTCGAGCTGCACGGGTCGGACTTCGCGCGCAACCGGTCGATCGAGGCGGGCGGGGCCGTCTACCTGCTCGGCGGGGTCGGCGACGTGTCGAAGTGCACGTTCGAGAGCAACTTCAGCGACGAGGCCCCCAGCCTCTTCAGCCGTGGCGCGGGCGTGCGCATCGCGGGCAGCCGCCTCTGCGGCGCGCAGGAGATCGCGCTGGGCGGCGACTTCGCGGCGGACGACGGCAACGTGTTCGACGAGCAGTGCTTCGGCGACTGCGACCAGAACGGCGTGGCCGACGCGGAGGACATCGAGCGCGGATGGGCGCAGGACCGCGACGGCAACGGCGTGCCCGACGCGTGCGACCCCGACTGCAACATGAACGGGCTCCCGGACGGCTACGAGATCGCCGCCGGCTTCGCCCAGGACATGAACGCGAACGGTCTCATCGACATCTGCGAGATCCGCGCTGGCCTGGCGCTCGACGTGGACGGCGACTGGATCCCCGACGACGCGCAGAACTCGGCGATGCTGCCTGCGCCCGACGCGGACGCGACGGGCGGCGCGGTGCCGGCGTGGGGTGCGGGTGCCGGCGCCGAGCCGGGCGCGGTGACGGAGTCGCCCATGACCGACCCGCTGACGTGGGGCCCCGGGATGCGCTCGGGCTTCATGCACGAGCAGGGCCGCTGAGGGCCCTGGGCCGGGCGAACGCACGCGGAAGGATTCGAACCTTCAACCCTCGGTTCCGAAGACCGATGCTCTATCCGTTGAGCTACGCGTGCAGGGTGCCCGAGTCTACAGGCCGATGGTCGAGTACCCGGCGTCGACGTAGATGCACTGGCCGGTGATGCCCTTGGAGAGGTCCGAGAGCAGGAAGAGCGCCGTGTCGCCCACCTCCTCGCCGGTGATGTTGCGGCGCAGCGGGGCCTTCTGCTCCACCCAGCCGAGGATCTCGCCGAAGCCGCCGACGGCCATCGCGCTCAGGGTCTTGAGCGGGCCGCCGCTGATCACGTTGGCCCGGATCTGCCTCTCGCCGAGCTCCATGGCGACGTACCGGTTCGTCGCCTCGAGCGCGGCCTTCGCCACGCCCATCACGTTGTAGCCCGGCACGGCCTTCTCGGCCCCGTAGTAGCTGAGCGCGATCATCGAGCCGCCGTGCGGCATGAGCGGCGCGGCGCGGACGGCCATCGCCTGGTACGTGAAGGCGCTGATGTCCATCGCCTGCGTGAACACGGCGCGCGGGGTCGCGCAGTATTTGCCCTTCTCGAGCCAGCTCTTGTCGGCGAAGGCGATGGAGTGGACCACGAAGTCGATGGTGCCGAAGTCGGCCTTGAGCTTCGCGAACACCGCGTCGAGGTCGGCGTCGCTGCCGGCGTCCATGGGCATGAGCCACGGGTCCTTGACGCCCAGCTCCTCGAGCGCGTTGCGGCAGCGGCGCTCCATCTTCTCGCCGGGCAGGTGCGTGAACATGCACTCGGCGCCGGCCTTCAGCAGGCTCTGCGTGATGAACGTGGCGTAGCTGCGGTCGTTGGCGATGCCGACGACCAGCCCGCGCTTGCCCTTCATGAGTCCGGAGGTGTCCATGGGGGCGGAATCCTATGCGAACCGCCACGGCCGCGGGTCGGCGACGTCGGCGCGCGGCACCAACTCCTCGCGCATGGCCTCGACGAGCCCGGCGAGCCCGTCGCGCGTGCGCGCGCTCGCCGTGACCGCGGCCGACGCGCGCTCGCCGCAGCCGGCGGCATCGGGGCGGTCGCGCTGGTTGAGCGCGCGGATCACCGCGGCGCCTGCGGCGCGCGGCGGTGCCGCCCATCCGAGGCCAGGCGCCGTGAGCTCGACCACGAGGTCCGCGTGCGCGAGCGCTCTCGCGGCGAGCTCGCTCGCGGCGCGCTCGACCGGATCCATGCGCTCGCGCACGCCCGGCGTGTCGAAGACGTCGGCCACGACGCCCGCGAGGTCGATGCGCGCGCACACGGCGTCGCGCGTGGTGCCCGGCTCGTCGTGCGCGATCGCCACGGTGCGTCCGGCGAGCGCGTTCAGGAGCGTGCTCTTGCCTGCGTTCGCGGGCCCCACGATCGCCACGCGCGGCGGGTCGACGAGGCGGCGCAGGCGCAGGTCGCGTGCGTCGGGGTCGCCCTCGTGGCCCGGCGTCCACCCGGCGGCACGCCATCGCGCGGGCTGTGCGGCGAGGAGGTCGATCGCGAGGGGGCTCGCCGCGCGCGCGAGCGTCGCGAGCATGCGGCGCTCGAGGTCGTCCGACGCCTCGGGGTAGGGATCCCCGGACGGCCCCGCGGGCACCGCGCCGGCGCCGAGCTCGCCCATGCGGGCGTCCAGCAGCGCGCGGATGCGCGGGCCCGCATGCGGCATCACAAGCGCGTGCCCCGGCGCGACGCGCGCCACCACGCCGTCGTCGATCGCGCCGAGGCGCCGCCACGCGAGTTCCCCGGGCGCCGGCGCCGCGCGTCCGGTCAGCGCGGCGAGCACGCGCTCGACCGCGGCCTCGTCGCCCGCGAGGTGCGCCACGGCGATCGCGCCGGGCCGCGGCGCGGTCGACCACCACCACGCGGGGGCTTGGGTCATTCCGCCTGCGCCGCGGCCTGCACGGCGACGCGGATCCCGTCGAGCACGAGGTCGGGCGCCACGCGCTGCACGAGCTCGCTGTCGGAGAAGAGCGCCTCGGCGTCGCCGCCCGTGGCGACCACGAGCGGGAACGCGCCGTAGGCGGTCGCGTAGCGCTCGACGAGCGCCTGCACCATTCCTCGGATCCCCTCGAACACGCCCAGACGCATGGCGTCGACCGTGTTGCGGCCGTACGGCTCGTCGGCGCGCGGCCGCTCGAACGCGACCTTCGGGAGCGCCGCGGTGCGGCCGTGCAGCGAGTCGAGCTGCAGCTGCGCCCCGGGCGCGATCGCGCCGCCGTGGAAGACGCCCTCGCCGTCGACGAAGTCCACGGTCACCGCGGTGCCGGCGTCGATCACGATCACCGCCTGCTTGACCAGCGCATAGGCCGCAGCCGCGGCAAGCATCCGATCCTGGCCGGGCGTCGCGCCCTCGTCGAGGCAGCGCCCGACGGGCACCTCGAGGTCGCGGCCGATGCGCCAGACGTCGCAGTGCAGCGCGGCGGCGACCTTCGCCTCGACCGCGATCGCGACGGGGTCGTTCACGCTCGCGACGACCACCTCGCCGTCCTCGTCGCCGCGGTGCGACCACGCGTGCTCGGCGGCGCGCACGATGCCGGCCATGTCGTCGTTCGCGAACCGCTCGACGCCATGGACGCGGTCGCCGTGGAAGTGGCCGACGGCGGTGCGCGTGTTTCCGACGCTGATCGCGACGAGGAATGACATGGGCGTGAGTATAGGAGTGCGCCGCATCGCGCCGCGCGTTCGCCGCTCGCGACCGCGCGTCACCCGCGCGCCGACGCGACCTCGTGCTCGATGCGCGCGCGCATCGCTGCGAAGAGCGCGCGGCACGCGGGGCCGGGCGCCCCGTCGCCGACGCGGCGGCCGTCGAGCTCGACGACGCCCGCGACCAGGCGCCGGCTCGACTGCACGAGCACCTCGTCGGCCGTGCGCAGCTCGTCCTCGCGCACGCGCCGCACCTCGTGGCGCACGCCCGCCTCGCGCGCGGCCTCGAGCATCCAGCAGCGCATCGTCCCGTGCAGCACCGGCGCGGCGCCGTCGCCGAGCGGGCAGGTCACCACCGTTCCGCCGGTGACGATCGCCACGTTCGTGTACGCGCCCTCGCCGACGAGGCCGCCGCGCACCAGGATGCACTCGTCCGCGCCGGCGGCCTGCGCCTCCAGCAGCGAGAGGATGTTCCCCGCGAGCGACACGGTCTTGATCTCGCACCGGTGCCAGCGCAGGTCGGGGCGCACGATCGCGCGCAGCGCGTCGGGAGCGGTGAACGCATCCAGCGCGGGCGTCGCGCTCGCGAGCGCGACCACGGTCGGCGCCAGCCCCGGCTGCGGCATGTGCGAGCGCGTCGCACCCGCGCCGCGGGTCACCTGCAGGTAGACGCTCGCGTCGCGCAGGCCGTTGGCGCGCATCAGCTCGCGGGCGATCGCCCCGAGCCGCGTCGCGTCGAAGCCGTCGATGCGCGCGAGCTCGAGGCTGCGCGCGAGCCGCGCAACGTGCAGGTCGAGCGCCACGCCAAGGCCGCCGAAGCAGCGCACCAGCTCGTAGACGCCGTCGCCGAAGAGGAAGCCGCGGTCGAGCACGCTCACCTGCGCGCGTTCCTCGGGGACGAGCTCGCCGTTCAGCCACGCGAGCATGGTCAGCCCCCGAGCACCGCGCGCACCGCGTCCATGCCGGGTGCGGCGACGGCCTCGCGCCCCGCGCGCGCCGCCGCGACGAACGCCGCCGCGCGCGCCGGGTCCACCGGGTTCTCCCAGCGTCCGTCGACCTTGACGCTGCTTCCCACGATCACGGCATCGGCGACGGCGAGGAGCCGCGCCACCGTGCCCGCGTCTGCGCCGCTTCCGGTCATCACGGGAAGGCGCGTCGCCGCGCGCACGGCGCGGAGCTCGCGCTCGTCGACCGCGGCGCCGGTCTCGGTGCCGGTGACGATGACTCCGTCGGCGAGGAAGAACTCCGCGGCGCGCGCGCAGCCGGCGACGTCGACGTCGCCGGTGATCGCGTGCGCGGCGTGCTTCTTCTTGATGTCGGCGTGGATGGCGACGCGCTCGGCGCCGATCGCGCGACGGTGCCTCAGGAGCGGGCCCGCGGCCGCCTCGGCCATGAGGCCCTCGTCGGCCACGTGGCTGAACACGAAGTTCTCGGCGCGCACGAAGTCGAGCCCCGCGGCGTGCGCCACCGAGAGCGCCTCGCGCGAGCCCCCGCCGAGCACCTGGATGCCGAGCGGCAGGTCGACCGCCCCGCGCACGGCCGCGGCCACCACCGCCATGCACGCGGTCACCTCGGGCCCGATGCCTCCGCCGAGGTACGGGCGGTCGTGCATGTTCTCGATGATCACCGCGTCGAAGCCGGAGTCACGCAGGATGCGCGCCTCGCGCACGGCCTCGGCGACGATCGCGCGGGGCGCCAGGTGCGCGCGCGGCGTGCCGGGCAGGGCGCCGACGTGCACCATGCCGACGGTGCCGCGGACGGCGGCGCGCGCGGCGGGTTCGTGGGTGGGTGGCATGGCGGGGATGCTAGGCCCTACCTCGCCGTCCCACCGTCCACCGTGGCGTCGGCGTCGCCCATCATCACCGCTCGCATCGATCGGTACTCGGGGCTCTGGGCGGCCTTCACCACCTCGAGCTCGAGCCGCTTCTCGATGCCCGGGTCGAGCCCGAACCGCACCGCGAGGCCGATGAAGTCGCGCTGCAGCGGGTGCGGGAGCACGGTGAGGCGGCGCCCGCCGACGCGCTCGGCGAGGAAGAGCAGGGTCGTCGTGCTGCCCACCACGGCCTCGAGCTCCTCGGCTGCGAGCGCGTCCATCGCCTCCTCGAAGGTCTCGAACTTCCGCGGATCGAGCCGCGCGGACTCCGCATAGCGATGGCCCACCGATCCGTGCACCACGCCCACGCGAACGCGCGCGAGCTCGGCGGGCCCGGACACGATCGGTCGCAGGCGGTCGACGGTGAGGATCGCCGTGACCACCGCGCCCGACACCGTCATCAGCATGAACCCGAGCATCATCCACGCCG
>CAMDUT010000035.1 GCA_945877905.1 Phycisphaera mikurensis NBRC 102666
AGCCAGCGCGCGGTGGTGGCGTCGTAGCAGGTGAGGCAGGCGAACCGTCCGCCGGCGCGGGCGGTCTTCGCGAGGTCACGCAGCGTCACGGCGGCGGGGGCGTCTGCCATGGAACGCAAAGTGTACGGAGGCGCCCAGCGTCACCGGCGCATCGGGTTCAGCACCGCGTTATCGCGCCCGCACACGATGAGGTCGGCGATCTCGATGGCCTCGGTGAAGCTGTCCTGCGCCTGCTCGAGGTTGAAGACGGGCGAGATGACCTTGCCGGCCGCGAGGTGCTCGTAGGTGGCGACCGCGTCGCCCGCGACGAGCACGGTGACCGACGGCTGCGGCACGAGCAGCCCGCACGAGCCGGGCGTGACTCCCGGCAGCGGGAAGAGGTCGACGCCGGCGGCCAGCTTGTCGGGCGCGGCCTTGCAGCGCTGGAGCGCGGCGATCTCGGAGCGGATGGTCGCGGCGAGGTCGGCGTCGCCGGCGCCCTCGGCCTCGCGGAACTTCTCGACGAGCTGCGCGCCGATCGCCTCGCGCTCGAGCTCGCCGACGAGCCACTGCGCCTCGTCGAAGGCGGCCAGGCCGCGGCGGCGCATGGGGTGGAAGTTCGTGAGGAAGACGTGCGTGATCGCGTCGGGCTTCAGCCCGCTGCGCTCGGCGAGGCGCGGCACCAGCACCTGCTCGGGCAGCGACGGGTCGACCAGGATCTTCGCGTCGCCCGCGTCGATGAGCGTGGTGGTGGCGTGCGCCGCGCGCACGTCGCCGCGCTCGCCCCAGAGTGGGTTGTGCGACAGCGTGCCGATCGAGATGACGCGGAACTCGGCCATGGGGCGCGGAGTGTAGGGGGCGAAGCCCCCTGGTCACTCGGCGCAGCCGCCCCAGGACACACCCGCCCGCGCAGAACTTCCGCCCAATCCGACCGAACCCATGTCGATGCCCCGTACGGTGCGCCAATGGACGTGCTATCCCACATGGTGGTATACTCATGATCACATTCGTCGAGTCCGCGGCCTTCACGTCCGTGTGGTCCGCGTACGCCGACCCGGACGAGCTTCATGCGCTGTTGAAGGCGCTGGCGCGTGATCCGAGGTCGGGGGTCCCGCTGCGCGGTTGCAGCGTGCTCCGGAAGGTGCGCTTCCCGTGCCGATCGATGGCACGGGGTTCGCGCGGAGGCCTCAGGGTGATCTACATGCACACTCCGCAGGCCGAGCGAGTCGACCTGCTTGCCGCGTTCGCGAAGTCCGGACAATCTGACATCAGCGGACGCGAGCTCAAGGCCATCTGTAAGCATGCCCGGGCCATCCGCGCCCGCCTCGGAGACCAACCATGACCGCTCGCAGCACTTCGAAAGCGCCGGCGCGTCCGGCACGCACCCCCGCACCCCGCCCCGCGCCTGCCTGGATGGGATCCCCCGCGAAGGCGCTGTGGGCGTCACTCAACGACGCCGAACGACACTCCCGCGGCCTCGTGACGCTGCGCATGACGACCCTTCCCAAGCCTCCGCCGCGCCGTTCGCCCGGGGCGATCGCGCTCGCGCGAAAGCGCGCGGGGCTTTCGCAGGCCGTGCTTGCCGGCTACCTCAACGTCTCGACGAAGGCCGTCCAGAGCTGGGAACAGGGAACCCGCGTCCCGAAGGCGGGCGAGGCCAGGCTCCTCCAGATGTTCGCCCGCGACCCGGCGCACTTCACCGCGTGGGTGCGTCACCTCGGCGCCTGAGGAACGACCCTACCCTTCGCCCCCCCCATGATGCTCCGCCGCGAGCATCCCCAGCGGGTTCCGTGGGTCGCGCTTCTTCGCCGCCAGCGCGTCGATCACGCGCCGGGGCACCAAGGGCTCGAGCTTCTCCAGCGTGCCGCCGAACGCGGCGATCTGCTTGATGAGGCTGGAGCTCGTGTAGGCGAAGTTCTCGCCCGTGACCACGAACACCGTCTCGATGCCGGCCACCTGGCGGTTGGTGATCGCCAACTGGCACTCGCTCGCGAGGTCGCTCACGTTGCGGATGCCGCGCACGATGGCCGCGGCGCCCACCGAGCGAGCGAAGTCCACCGTGAGGCCCGAGTACGTCTCGACGCGCACCGCGGCGCCTGCGGGCTCCGCGCGCATCAGGTCGGCCACGCAGCCGCGCGCCAGCTCCAGGCGCTCCTCGAACGAGAAGAGCGCGGGCTTGCTCGGGTTGTGGCCGATCGCGAGCACCAGCTCGTCGAACATGCCGCGCGCGCGCGCGAGCACGTCGAGGTGGCCGAGCGTGATCGGGTCGAAGCTGCCGGTATAGACCGCGAGGTGGCGCATGCGCAGGTGCTCCAGGGACGCGTTTCGCGTGCGCGCAGAGGCTAGCGCAGGCGTCACAGGCGGAACCGCGGCGGGCGCAAGGGCCTTGCCCGTTTCGCGCGGGGCGCTCCTATCGGGCCACCGTCGGACGGGCAACGGAAATCCGCCCGAAATTCGCTTGCCGAATCCTTGCCTCCCCCGGCGTGGATTCGACTCTTCTGGTGTCTCGGGCGCACTGGAGGGTTGCGCCCGGGACGACGGAACACGCGGCGCTTCGTGAGGGAAGGGCCGCAAGACACGGGCTCCCATCGGTCGGGGCCCGTGCCTGAGGAATGACGCGGGCCCGTGAGGGCGGGCCCGCAACGGACACGGGCCCATGCGGTGCGGGCCCACTTGAACACGGGCCCGAGCGGTGTGGGCCCAACCAAGCCCTGGATCGGCCCCGACTCGGTGGATGCCTCCCCGAGCGGGGTTGTTTTTTGCCGCGCTTCAGTCCATCAAGTGCCCGAGCCCGCTCGCGCGCAGCACGTTGCGGAAGCTGTCGCTGAACACGAAGTTGTGCTCCGGGAACGCCAGGCCGCTCATGTTCTGGTCCACGTGGCTGAACATGATCTCGGTCTCGCCGATCTTCTCCCACGCCCCCGTGCGGTGGTCCAGGCGCTCGATCGTGCCGCTCGTGCCGGCACCCATCGGGTCCACGCGCTCGATGCGCGCGTCGTAGCGGATGCTCTGCCCCGGAACCACGTCGGCCGTGATCTCGGCCTTCTGGATCTTCGCCAGCACCACCTTCTCGCGGAACCGGCGGACGCTCCCGGCGAGGATCCCCGCCGTCTGCGCCATGCCCTCGATCATCAGGCTCGCCGGCATCACCGGCTGCGCGGGAAGCGCGCCGTCGGCCGCGAAGTGCTCGTGCAGGTGCTCCTCGGCCAGCGACACGTTCTTGATGGCCACGAGCCGGCGATCCGGCTCGTACGCCACGATCGTGTCGATCCACATCCAGCGCATGGGGTCACTTCTTCAGCTTGATCTCGATGAAGTCGCACAGGCTCTTCACCGTGAACAGCTTCGCGATGCCCTTGACGTTGCGGTCGCCCTCGAACACCGCGAGGTCGACGTGCGGCATCTTCTCGCGCAGGACCTTCATGCCGGCGTCCGTGAACTTCCCTTCCTTCACGAAGTCGGGGTTCGACATCATGTTCTCGGGGAAGAGCTCGCCCTGCTCGATCTTGAAGGGCTTCTCGGGGGTCGAGAACTTCTTCTCGAGCTGGAACTGGATGTCGAGGAAGTCGATGCTCTCGGCACCCAGGTCCTCGGTCAGGATGGCGGTCGGGACGATGTCCTCGGCGTCGGCGCCCAGGGCGCTCTCCAGGACTTCGCTCACCTTCGTTTCGATCTCTGCGCGGGGAATGGCCATCGGGTCTCCGTAGCTGCGTGCATCCGTGCGGCCGACCCCCACGGGGCCGGCGGTGCCCAGGTCACCCCTGGGCGGGGGTCTGCGGGGGAAGCCGCAGGGGTCGAAGTGTAAAGCGGCCCGAGACGGCCGTCTCCGGCTCGCCCCCGGCCGGGCGCCGGACCATGCCGGTGCCCTTGAAGACGAACGTGCCGTCCGGCTGGGTCTTCTCGAGCTGGACGTCCACCTCAAGCGCCTCCCCGGGGCGGACGAACGAGCCGTACCGCATGGCCCTTGCGCCCCCGAGGACCATCCTGGGATGCCCCAGGGCGTCCGTGACGCGCCGGGCGGCCTGCACCATGGCCTCCAGCATGAACACCCCCGGCAGCACCTGGAAGGTCGGGAAGTGGTCCTGGAGGTACTCCTCGGCCAGGGTCACCTGCTTGAGGGCGCGGACCCGCTCGGGGGTCTGCTCCAGAACGGTGTCCACCAGGGCGAAGTGCATGTGGGCGGGGATGGTAGCGGCGCCTCGAAAGGTCCGCAAAGATCGGGCATCTGGGGCCGATCCTGCCGATATCTGCCCGATATGGCCCGTTCCAAGAAGACCGCCGGTTCCATCGCGCTCCCCCAATGGCTGACCCCCGCCCTGCGCGCCCGCGTCGCGTGGGTGGCCGGGTGCCTGGGCGTCGCGATCCTGATGCTCGCGCTCGGGTCGTTCCACCACGCCGATTGGCCGTCGCGCGCGGTGGCCGTGCACAACGAGCCGACCTCGAACCTCGTCGGCACGCCCGGCGCGGCCATCGCCTTCTGGACGTACGCCATCTTCGGCTACGGCACGTGGTTCGCGGTGCTGCTCGCCGCCGCGGCGTTGGTCGCGGTGCCGTTCGGGTTCCGCGCGCAGCACCTGTGGCTGCGCACGATCGGCGCGGCACTCCTCGTCGTCTCGACCGGCGCGCTGCACGCGCTGTGGTTCCCGCGCCTGGGGCCGGTCGCCGGCGTCGAGGCGGGCCTCATCCCGCAGTGGGCGGCGGCGGAGCTCGCGACGCGCTTCAGCGGCTTCGCGGCAAGCCTCATCCTCCTGTGCGCCGCCGTGATCGGTGCGCTGGTGGCGGCCGATGAGGTCGTGACGCGCCTGCCCGGGGCCGTGATGAAGGGCCTGTCGTTCCTCGAGCCCGTCTGGAAGCTCGACTGGGCCGGCATGCTCGGGATGCGCCGCGCCGCACCGGCGCTCGCCGGTGCCGGCACCAACGCCTCCCCTGCCCTGCGCAAGGCAGGAGCCAAGGCGAGCGTCGCCACGCTCGTCGACGAGGATGAAGACGAGACCGCCGACAACGTCCGCGTGGATGACGAGTTCGACGCCGCGCGCGGCGACGAGGATGAGGACGAAGACGAGGATGAGGATGAGGATGAGGATGAGGACGAGGACGAAGACTGGGATGACGAGGACGAAGACGAGGAGGACGAAGACGAAGACGAGGAAGACGACGACGACGACGAGATCGACGCTGCCCCGAAGGCCACGCCCGCCGCGACGCCCGTGCCGGTGCGCGCCGAGCTGAGCACCCAGGAACTGCAGGCCAAGATCGCCAAGCTCCCCGTCCGAATGGCGGCGGCCGCCGAGAAGACCGTGCTCCGCGACGAGGACATCCCCCGCACCCCGGACTACTCGGGCTACCAGTTCCCGACGCTCGAGCTGCTCGCGGACCCCGAGACCACCTTCGGCAGCACCATGGAGTCGTACGTCCGCGACCAGGCGGCGCTCCTGACGGCCACCCTCCGCACCTACGAGATCGAGGGCGAGATCAGCGCCATCGACAGCGGACCGGTGGTGACCAGCTACTGGGTCGAGCTGGCGCCCGGCACCAAGGTGGCGCGCCTGGAGGCCATCAACAAGGACATCGCGCGCGCGCTCGGCGCGCCGAACATCCGCATCATCCCGAACGTCGCGGGCCGCACCGCGGTGGGCGTCGAGGTGCCCAACAAGCAGAAGGAGAAGGTGCGCCTCAAGGAGCTCATGAGCGGCCCGGCCGCCGAGGGCATGGGCCTGCCCATGTTCCTCGGCAAGGACAGCTCGGGCGACCCGCTGGTGCTCGACCTCGCGAAGCAGCCGCACATGCTGATCGCCGGCACCACCGGCAGCGGCAAGAGCGTGTGCATGAACACCATCATCATGAGCTGGCTCTACACCAAGCGGCCCGACGAGCTCAAGCTGTGCCTCGTCGACCCGAAGATGGTCGAGATGGCCCAGTTCAGCGACGTGCCGCACCTCATGGCGCCGGTCGTGACCGACATGTCGAAGGCCGCCGGCATCCTCGAGTGGGCCGTGCGCCACATGGAGGAGCGCTACGAGCTCCTGAAGGCCGTGCGCGTCCAGAACATGCGCGCCTACAACGCGCTCGGCGAGGACGAGCTGCGCGCCCGCATCAACCCGCAGAGCGACCTCGAGTGGGCGCGCGTGCCGAAGAAGCTTCCGTACATGGTGTTCGTGATCGACGAGCTCGCCGACCTCATGATGCAGCACAAGGAGGTCGAGCAGTCGATCGTCCGCATCGCGCAGAAGGCCCGCGCCGTGGGCATGCACCTCGTGCTCGCCACGCAGCGGCCGCAGGCGAACGTGGTCACCGGCCTCATCAAGAGCAACATGCCCTGCCGCGTGAGCTTCCGCGTCGCGAGCTCGATGGACAGCCGCATCGTGCTCGACCACAAGGGCGGCGAGCTGCTGCTCGGCCACGGCGACATGCTGGTCCTGCGCAACGGCGACCACGCGCCGGTGCGCGCCCAGGGCACGCTGGTCGACGACCAGGAGTCGAACAAGGTCACCGCGTTCCTCAAGGAGATCGCGCAGCCGACCTTCGAGCGCGTGCTGGTGGCCATCAAGGGCCCGGGCGGCTCGTGCGAGGCCGAGGGCGAGGCCGGCGCGGGCGGCGGCCTGTCGGGCGAGCGCGACCCGCTCTTCGACCGCGCCGTCGAGATCATGATCGAGACCAACCGCGGCAGCGTCAGCATGCTGCAGCGCAAGATGTCGATCGGCTACGGCCGCGCCAGCCGCCTGGTCGACCAGATGGCCGAGGCCGGCATCCTGGGCGAGGCGCGCGGCGCCAGCCCCCGCGAGGTGCTCATCACCATGGCCGACTGGGACCGCATGAAGGAGCTCGAGGCGGACGGCGGCGCACGCGAGCTCACCGACGCCGAGCGCCGGCTCGCCGCCGCGGTGGACCGGGAGGGCGACGCGTTCCAGGACGCCTTCGCGGGCGACGACGCCGGCGACGAGGAGGCCGCGTCGTGACACTTCCCCCGCTGACGCCCGAGTTCATCCGCCGCGGCCTCGACGCCGCCATCGAGCAGGCCGAGAAGGGCTGGAGCGAGGGAGGCATCCCGATCGGGAGCGCGCTCCTCGACGCGCGCGGGAACGTCGTGGCCGCGGGCCACAACATGCGCGTGCAGGCGGGCGACCCCACCGCGCACGCCGAGGTCAGCTGCGTGCGCAACGCCGGCCGCCGCCGCGACTGGCGGACGCTGACCCTCGTGAGCACGCTGAGCCCGTGCCCGATGTGCTCGGGCACCGCGATCCTCTTCAAGGTGCCGCGCGTGGTGATCGGCGAGCACCGCACGTTCCTCGGCGCCGAGGGCTGGATGCGGGCCAACGGCATCGAGCTCACCGTGGTCGACGACCCACGGTGCGTGGCCCTCATGGAGCGCCTGCAGCGCGAGAAGCCCGACCTCTGGGCCGAGGACATCGGCGAGTAAATCCGCCCGCTTTGCTTGCGCGCCGGGGGCTGGATCGGACCATGTGGATGTTCCGACACGGAAGCACCATGCGCAGCACCTGGCACATCATCCAACGACTCGCCCAGGCCATCTGGAACACCCAGTGGCGGGCACGCACCGAAGGAAGCCACCTGCAACCACGACCGATTGCGGTCGGCATCCGTGTTCGGAACACGAACCACGCACCGCGCAGGCCCGGCGGCTGAGGCCCGGGCACGGCGGAGGGAGAGGGATCACGGACCGGCGAGGCTGCCCAAGCGGTGCGGGCAGCCCCGGTCACTTTTGGGGAACCCCCGCGCCGTGCGTCACCCGCCCGCGACCGCCTGCGCCAGCCCCTCGTCGAACGGCACGATCACCCCGTACCCGAGCAGCGCGCGCGCGGCGTCGATCGACGCCCGGCTGTGCATGACGTCGCCCGTGCGCATGGGGCGGAACTCGGGGTCGGGGCGCGCGCCGAGCAGCGCGCCGATCCGCTCGGCGAGCTCGAGCAGGGTGAAGCTCTCGCCGCACGCCACGTTCACCATCTCGCCGGAGAGCGCGCCCGGACGCGCCCCCGCGAGCAGGTTGGCGTGCACGGCGTTGGCGACGTGCGTGAAGTCGCGCGTCTGCAGGCCGTCGCCGTAGATGACGGGGCGCGCGCCCGCGCGGATGCGCTCGGCGAACATGGGCACCACCGCCGCGTAGGGCGAGTCGTGCCGCTGCCTGGGCCCGAAGATGTTGAAGTACCGCAGGCTCACCGTCTCGAGCCCGTAGCAGCGGCTCCAGGCGCGCATCAGGTGCTCGCACGCGAGCTTCGAGTACGCGTAGGGCGAGCGCGGATCGGGCACCATGGCCTCGACCTTCGGGAGTCCGGGCTGGTCGCCGTACGCGCTGCTCGAGGCCGAGTACACGACGCGGCGCACGCCCAGCCGCCGGCACGCCTCGAGCACGCCGAGCGTGCCGCCGACGTTGACCTCGTGGTACTCGCGCGGGGACTCGATGCTCTGCGGCACGCTGCCCTTGGCAGCGAGGTGGAACACCGTGTCGGCGCCCGCGAGCGCGTCGTCGAGCGCCGCCTGCGACGCGATCGAGCCCTCCACGAACCGGGCCCGCGCGCCCGCCCCCGCGAGGTTCGCGCGGCGGCCGTTCGACAGGTCATCGAGCGCGACGACCTCCGCGCCGAGGGCGCAGAGGGCGTCGACGAGGTGGCTGCCGATGAAGCCCGCCCCGCCCGTCACCGCGACGCGGCGTCCGGAGTAGCGGGGGCGGTGGGCCTCGATCGCCGGGTGGATCAGCGGAACGTCGCCTTGAACGCCTTGATGGCCGCGCCGAACTGGTCGTCGAGGCCCTTGAAGCTCTTCTTCTCGGCGAGCTGGTCGCGCACGGCCTTCGCGGGGCCCTGGAAGTGCTCGAGCAGGCCCTTCTCGAACGCGCTCACCTTGGCCACCGGGACGTCGTCCATGAAGCCCTTGCTGGCGGCGTAGATCGAGATGCACTGGTCGATGACGTCGAAGGGGCCGAACTGGCCCTGCTTCAGCAGCTCCACCATGCGCGCGCCGCGGTCGAGCTGGCGCTGGCTGGAGGCGTCGAGCTCGGTTCCGAGCTGCGCGAACGCCTCGAGCTCGCGATACGCCGCGAGGTCAAGGCGCAGCGAGCCGGCGACCTCCTTCATGGCCTTGATCTGCGCGTTTCCGCCGACGCGGCTCACGCTGATGCCCACGTTGATGGCGGGGCGCACGCCGGCCGAGAAGAGCTCGGGCTGCAGGTAGATCTGGCCGTCGGTGATCGAGATGACGTTGGTCGGGATGTACGCCGACACGTCGCCTTCCTGCGTCTCGATGATCGGGAGCGCGGTCAGCGAGCCGCCGCCGTTCTCGTTCGAGAGCTTGGTGGCGCGCTCGAGCAGGCGGCTGTGCAGGTAGAAGACGTCGCCCGGGTACGCCTCGCGGCCCGGCGGGCGGCGCAGGAGCAGCGACAGCTCGCGGTACGCGACGGCCTGCTTCGAGAGGTCGTCGTAGACCACCAGCACGTGCTTCGGGGTCTTGCCTTCCTTGCCCTGCCACATGAAGTACTCGCCCATCGCGCAGCCCGAGTAGGGGGCGATGTACTGCATCGGCGCGGGGGCCGAGCTGCCGGCGTTCACGACGATCGTGTAGTCCATCGCGCCGTTCTTGCGCAGCGTCTCGACGACGCCCGCGACGGTCGAGTCCTTCTGGCCGACCGCGACGTAGATGCACACCACCGCCTCGGGGGTGCCCCAGTACTTCTTCTGGTTGATGATGCAGTCGAGGCAGACCGCGGTCTTGCCCGTCTTGCGGTCGCCGATCACGAGCTCGCGCTGGCCGCGGCCCACGGGGATCATGCTGTCGACGGCCTTGATGCCGAACTGCAGCGGCTCCTTCACGGGCTGGCGGGCGGAGATGCCGGGGGCGACGATGTCCACCTTGCGGCTGCCGCTGGCGCGGATCGCGGCGCCGCCGTCGAGCGGCACGCCCAGCGGGTCGACGACGCGGCCGAGCATCTCGGGGCCGACCGGCACCTCGAGGATGCGGCCCGTGGCCTTCACGGTGTCGCCCTCGCGGATGAGGTCGGTGTCGCCGAAGAGCGCGGCGCCGACGGTGTCCTTCTCGAGGTTCATGGTCAGGCCCGTGACGGTCTTGCCGCTCTGGGTCTGGAACTCCAGCAGCTCGCCGGACATCACCTTGCCGAGGCCGTAGACGCGGGCGATGCCGTCGCCCACCTCGACCACCTGGCCCACCTCGGAGATCTCGAGCTGCGAGGCGAAGTTCTGGATCTCCTGCTTGATGACGGATGCGATCTCGTCGGTCTTGATCTTCACGGTGTGCCTTTCGGTTCTGCGGTCGGGGATCGTTCGATGCGCGCGAGGCGCGCGGGGTGCGTTCGGTCGAATCGCCCGTGGGTCAGGCGATGAAGGTTCCTGGGTTGCGCCCGCCGAGCCCACGCTCGAGGAGCGCGCTGCGCATGCGGCGCAGCTGCGCGGCGACCGATCCGTCGATGAGGCGGTCGCCGATGCGGATCTTGAGTCCGCCGATCATGGCGGGGTCGGCGTAGAAACGGAGGACGGGCTCCTTGCCGAGCGACTTCCTGAGGTCCGCGGCCAGCGACTCGCGGGCGGCGCCGTCGACCGTGCCCGAGGGCGTGAACACGTCGACCTCGACGCGGCCGAAGGCCTCCTGCTCCATCGCCTCGTAGGCCTCGTCGATCGCGAGGAGCTCGGCGAGCCGGCCCTTGCGGTTGAGGACGAGCATGAAGTTGAGGAGCGTGTCGGTCACCTTGCCGGCGAACATCCGGCGCAGCGACTCGGCGCGGCGGGCGGGGTCGACGATGGGCGAGCGGAAGAACTCCTGCAGCCTGCGGTCGCCGCGCGCGAGCTCGCAGACCTCGCGCAGCTCGGCGCCCATGGAGGCGATGCCGGCGTCGCCGCCGAGCTCGCGCGCGAGCTCGAAGAGCGACCGGGCATACACCTTCGCGACTTCGTCGACCTGGGTGGGCATGGGTTCCTCAGCGGCGGCTGGAGGCGAGTTCGCTGAGCGATTCCTGGACGAGCCGGCCGTTGTCCTGCTCGTTCACCTGGCGGCGAAGGATCTTCGACGCGACGTCGAGGGCGAGCGCCGCGGACTGCGCGTGCAGCTCGGCGACCGCGGCCTTGCGGGCGGCCTCGATGTCGGCGTTGGCGCGGGCGACGCGCTCGGCGAGCTCCTGCTCGTTGCGGGCCTTCAGCTCGTCGGCGACGCGCTGGGCGTCGGCGCGGGCCTGCTTGATCATGTTCGCGGCCTCCTCGCGGGCGTTGGCCAGGCTCTTCTCGAACTCGGCCTGCGCGCCCTTCGCGGCGGCGCGCGCCTCCTCGGCGGCCTTGATCTCGCCGACGATCTTCGCGTTGCGCTCGTCGAGCGCCGTCGCGATCTTCGGCCAGACGAACACGGAGAGGATTCCGAACGCCAGGCCGAACACGACGAACGCGGTGACGGCGGGCAGGATCTCGAACGAGACCGGGTTGCCGGCGCCTTCGGCGGCGAGGAGGAGGGATTGCATGCGTTGCTCCTTGGGGGTTCCCCGCACACGCGGCGGGGAGTTCGTGAATGGTGCCCCCTCCCCTTCCGGGGAGGGGGACCGATTGCTGGGCCCTTCGGCCCGGCCCGGTCAACTCACTTGTTGATGCCGAGCAGGGACACGACGACCGCGAAGAGGGCGACGCCCTCGACGAGCGCGGCGGTCAGGATCATGTTGGTGAAGATGCGGCCGCCCATCTCGGGCTGGCGGGCGGTGCTCTCGTTGGCCGAGGCGCCGATCTTGCCGATGCCGAGGCCGGCGCCGATCACGGCGAGCCCGCCGACGATGCCGGCGCCGATGCCGACGCCCATGCCCTTGTAGTCGGCGGCCATGGCGGCGCCGGTGTCGGCGAGGGTGGTGCTGGCGGCGGCGGCGGCCGCGACGATCGCGAGGGTGACGGTGTTCTTCATGTCTGTGTCTCCGATGGTGTCGGACGCGGTGGGGCGCGTCGCTTCATGCATGTCCCGCGCACCCACCGCGCGCGGGGAAGATCGGGTCTCCGGCCCTGGTTCAGTGTCCGTGCACGGCACCCGGCGCATGGGCCGCCGCGCTCTCCGAACCGTGGTGCTCTCCGTGGCCGTGTTCCTCGTCGTGGTGCTCGTCATGGTGGGCCATCTGCGAGATGAACACCGCCGTGAGGAACATGAAGACGAACGCCTGCAGGAAGGCGACGAAGAGCTCGAGGAAGGTGATGATGACGGCGAAGCCGCCGGCGAGCAGGCTGATGCCGCCGACGGCGGCGACGCCCAGGCTCGCGGCCATCGCGCCGAACATCATGAGGGTGGCCATCAGCGTGTGGCCGCCCACCATGTTCGCGAAGAGTCGGATCGCCAGCGCGGCCGGCTTGATGACCATGCCGAGCACCTCGACCACCAGGATGATCGGGACGACGAACCAGAGGCCCGGGTTGCGCACCAGCTCGGCGCCGCCGCACAGGTGCTCGAGCGTGCCCTTGACGCCGAGCTCGCGGACCGACTGCCACTGGATGGCGAGGAACGCCCACGCGGCGAGCGCGATGTTGACCGAGAGGCACGCGGTGGCGGTGCCGCCGATCCACAGGAGCGCGCCCTTGGCGGCCTCCTTGCCTTCCTCGGTCTCGCCCTTCCCGCCCAGGCCGTGCGCGATCTCCTGGATGTCCATCAGCGGCACGAGGCCCATGAGGTTCAGGACGAGCACGAAGAAGAAGAGCGAGAGCAGGAACGGAAGCCACGCGCGCGCAAGGCGGGCGCCCATGACGGGCTCGAGCATCTGCGTGTAGAGGCCGTCGACGAGCACCTCGACGAGCTGCGCGAGGCGACCCTTCGTGACCCAGCGGTCGTGGCCGGCGGACTCGGGGCCCGTGCGGATGCGGCTCGCGGCGAAGAGCATCCACGCCAGCACGATCACGCCGCCGACGATGACGGAGACGACGCTCAGCTTGACCTCGTGGCCGAACACGCCCGAGAAGGCGCTCGACTTGTCGAGGACGTGTCCGAGCGGGTTGGAGCCGGAGGCGAGGACCGTGTGCATGGGGCGTGTCTACAGGCTTCGATGCGCTTGCCGGACCACCGCGACGGTCTCCGCCGCCAGGCAGGCCAGGTACGACCCGACGGTCGACACGGCGGCTGCCAGGCCGACCGACGGGGCGGACCAGTATATAAACAAGCAGGTTCCCGGCACGGCGACGAATCGGATCAGGGTGGCACCCAGCCAGAGCGAGCCGCAGAGGCTTGCCGCGCGGGGCGTTGCGCTCACGAAGAGGAGCGCCGACAGGGCGGTAATGACGCCCACGGCGAGCGCGCCCACGGGCATGGCCCACCGGGCGGTCGCGGGGTCCGGGGTCCAGGAGGCTGCAAGAAGCGCGATTCCGGCGGCGGCCAGCGTGGCGAAGGCCACGGAGATCATCACGGGGCGTGGCCGGAGCGTCAATTCGGGCTCCTTCAGGGGTGCCGGGCGGGGTGCGGAGGCGGGCGTGGGGACACCGGAGGCACCCGTGGCACCGGGGGGCGGACCCTCGTTCACCGGGGACCTCCCCGCCGGGCGTCCTCGAACTCCCGGTTCGCCTTCATGGCGCCTCGGATGAGCGTGGTCAGTCCGACGGCGATTCCCGCGATCCCGCCGAACAGGAGCCCCTTCGGCGCGCTGTCGAGCCACCGGTCGAGGCCCCAGCCGATGAGCGCGCCGGCCACCACCTCGGAACTGGTCTGCAGCCCCAGGCCCGCCATGCGCCAGCCGATGCTCGTCTCGCGCCGGGCGCGGGCGCCGTCGGCGCCGGATGCGCGGCCACCGCGTTCGGAGGGAATCATGGGCCGCAGCGTACCCCGCGCCGGGGCCTAGAATCCACGACCCATGGCCATCCGCGACAACGAGGTGATCGACGTCACGCCGCAGAAGCTCACCCGCTCGGAGAGCCTCTACGTGATGAACGTCTTCAAGGGGCTGGGGACGACGCTTCGCCACTGCTTCCAGAACATCGGGCGCAACGGGTCGAACAAGGACACCCTGTGGGTGCTCCAGTACCCCGAGCAGCGCCGCGAGCAGCGCGACGTCGAGGACGGCGGCATGTACAAGCCGTACTTCCGCGGCGTGCACCGGCTGAACAAGGACGAGGACGGGCGCGTGCGGTGCGTGGCGTGCTTCATGTGCCAGACCGCGTGCCCCGCGCACTGCATCCACATCGTGGCCGACGAGAGCCCGTGGCCCGATCGCGAGAAGTACCCGAAGCAGTTCGACATCGACGAGCTGCGGTGCATCTACTGCGGGATGTGCGAGGAGGCGTGCCCCTGCGACGCCATCGAGCTCACCACCACCTACGACGTCACGGGCATGAGCCGCCAGGAGCTCATCTTCGACAAGGCGAAGCTGCTCGAGATGTACGACCGGACGGTGGGCGAGAAGCCCATGTGAGGACCGCCCCCGGGGGAGTCACTTCTTCTTCCGCAGCAGGTCGCCGAGCGCGTCGATCGCCTTCTCGCCGGCCTTCTGGAGGCCCTTCTCGAGCGCCTTGCCGTCGAGCTTCAGGTTCGCGGTGGACTTCAGGGGAACCGTCTTCCCGTTGACCGTCCCGAGCGGGCCGGAGAACTTGATCCCCACCATCACGGCGTCGCCCGCGCCGAGCGTGAGCGCCGAGAGCGCGTCCGCGAGCGGCGCGCCGTCGTCGCCCGGGAGCTTGCCGATCGCGTCGCGCGCCACCGACCCCAGCGGGTAGTTCGCCGTGATCGCGCGCGCGAAGGGCGGCGTGCGCGTGAGGTCGATGTCGCCGTCGAAGACGAGGCGCGTCTTCCACGCGTCGCCCTGGCGGTCGATCCCGATGTCGAAGTCCTTGTACTTCAGCTGCCCCTTGCGCACCGTGACGACCAGCGGGTTGACGATGCCCTCGACGGGTGCCGGATTGCTCGTGCGGAACACGTTCATGAAGTCGAGCGACTCGTTCTTCACCGCGCGGTCGAACAGCACGCCGCCCACCGCCAGGCGCACGTCGCCCGAGAGCCTCGCGTAGTCGCCGTCCAGCGGGTACGCGAGCGACGTCACCTCGAGCCGGATGGGCGTGCGCTCGTCCTTCAGGCGGATGTCGCGGAGCACCGGGTTCAGCGAGCCGAGCCAGTGGCGGCGCACCGGCGGCGTCGGGATGAACTCGGCGACCACCGGCGCGGCGGGCGCGACCGTGACCACGCCGCCTCGCAGCGCGACCGCCGGGGCACGCACCGTGAGGAAGCGGCTGGTGACGCTCGCCACTGCGTCGGCCGAGCCAGGCGCGGGCGAGCGCACGGTGGCATCGACCGTCACGTCCGGGCCCATGGCCTCGCTGAGGTCGGTGCCCATGCCCATGATCGCCCCGAGCGCGCGCGTCGAGGCGCGCTCGGCCTTCAGCTGCGCGTCGATGCGGATGCGCTCGGCGGACGGCCTGCCGTCGGCACCCAGCCAGCCTGCCACCGTCCCGTCGAGCGCGAGCGGGAGCTTCTGCCCTGCCTCGGTGATCGATGAACGCACGCGCACCGCGGCCGGCTGCTCGGGCGACGGAGCGTCGATCGCGACGTCCACGCCGTCGACCTCGACCGGCGTGCCGTCGGAGGGCACCAGCCGCACCGGGCCCACCTTGGCGTCGAGCTTCGCGGCCATGCCGGCCAGTCCGTCCGTGCGCATGCGCAGCGAGCGCACGTCCGCGTGCAGGCTGACCTTCGACACGTCCTTCCACATCGGCGGGCGGGGCTTCCCGTCCGCGCCCACCGGGGCGCGCAGCCCGTTGAGCATCGCCAGCGCCTGCGCCGGCGCGAGTTCGAGCGTCGCGGTGCTGTCGGCGAGCTCGACGACCCCGTCGCGGAACGATCCCTTGGCGCGCACGCGCATGCGCTCGAGCGTCGACTCCGCGTCGAACGCGATTCCGCCCGCGGCGCCGCGGGCATCGGCCCGGACGCGCGCGCCCGTGCCGATCTCGCGACGCGTCGCCTCGTCGAGCGAGAGGAGCGTGCCGAGGCCCTCGCCCGAGATGCCGTCCAGGGTGACGGAGGCGTCCCAGCCGGCCTCCGCGCCCTCGGCCGGCGCGGTCCACTTCGCGCGCGCCGCAAGCGGCGCGACCGCGACCGCCGCGGCCCCCGTGCGTGCGGCCGCCAGCCTCGCGTCGAGCGTGACGTTCGCGCGCGTCGGCTCCGCGCGCGCGTCGAGCGCCACGTCGGCCTTCGCGGCGGCGTCAGAGATGGCGAGGTCGCCGATCGAGGGCGCGATCGCGCCGACCGTCGCGGAGGGGATCCGCACGTGCACGGTCGCGGCCGTCGGCGACGCGAACTCCCAGGTCGAGGCGCGCGCGAGGGCGACGGGATCCGACCGCACCTCGACGTCCGCGGGCGCGCGGAGCACGGGCCCGCCGTCGCCCGCGAAATGGCGCACGAGGGCGGGCGTGACGCGTGCGGTCGCGATGAGCGTGGCCGCGACCGAGCGCGGCGCGACCGCGGCCTCGACCGCCACGCGATCGCCCGCGTCGCCGGTGACCGCGGCCTTGAGCGTGCCCTCGAGCACGGTGCCGTCGTAGTTCGCCTCGATGGCGTGCGTGCTGGCGCCCATGGCGGCCAGCGTGTCCGCGACCGCAGGGACGAACCCGGTGACGACGGCGTTGCGGACGTCGGGCACGCGCAGGGCCAGCGCGAGCCGCGCGGAATCGAACGACCTCGCCGTGAGGTCGCCGAGCCCGGTCGCGCGCAGGGTGGCCGCCGCCGCGGTCGGCGACGCCGATCCTTCGGCCGCGGCGCGCAGCGCGACCTCGAGCGACGCGTCGGATCCGAGGGCGTCGGTGCGCACGTCGACCGTCGCGCCGTGGATCCACGCGACGGGCGCGGCTGCGTCGGGCGCCGTGCGCAGCGCGACGCTCGCGCGCGGGGCGACCGGGGCGCACTCGAGGCGGGCGGCCACGCCGATGCGCGCGAGGTCGAACGCGCCGGCGGCGACGGGCGCGCCGGAAGTCCCCACCGGGACGGACGCGCGCTCGATGCGCGCGCGCAATGCGAGCGGCGCGTCCACGTGCACGCCCCAGTGGGCGAGCAACGCGGGCCGGACCGATGCCACCGCAAGCGATGCCGGATCGTCCAGGCGCCACGAGCCGGCTTCGATGCGGCCCTTCGCCGCGAGCTGCACGTTCGGCGCCTCCACCGCAAGCGCGATGCCGCGCGAGTCGCCGTCGTCGATCCGGACGTCGATGGCGCGGACGACGGCGCCGAGGTCCTCGGCGAGCCGCACGGGGAGCGCACGAGGGACGAACGGCTGCACCAGCGCGGAGGGGAGGTCGTTGACCGTCGCCGTGCCGTGCACGCCCCATGCGCCGCCGCGCGCGAGCGAGCCGCGCGCACGGAAGGCCGAGGGGGTCGAGGGCGCCCCCGCACCGGGACGTGCGGCTCCCGCCGCGCCGGCGCCGCTCGCCGTCACGTCGAACGCGACGCCCTTGGCCACGGGGTCCGCACGCAGCGACGCACGGAGCGACGCGACGTCGAGCGGGACCTCGCCCTCCGGCCCCGGCACGCGGAGCCCGTCGAGGGTGAGCGACGCGTCCGCCTCGAAACGGAGTTCGTCGACCGGGAACGCCCCGGACGCCGCGGCCGCGGGGATGACCACGTTCACCGCGCGCAGCGAGAGCCGCGACGACGAGGCCACCTTGAACTGCGCGAGCGAATCGACGAGCGCGGGCGCAAGCGTCCCGTCGACTCCCACGGTGCGCAGCGTCGCCGCGCGCGTCCGGGGGTCCACGGAGCCCTTCACAGCAAGCGTGAGCGAGGTCCCGCGCACGGAGAGCTCGAGGTCGCCGCCGGTCGCGTCGGCGAACCTCGCGGAGGCGTCGATGCGCGGCCCGACGTCGCGCGCGAGATCGATTCCTGTTCCCGCGACGAAGCGCTCGAACGGGCGCATGGGCACCGACGACGCCTCGAGCGTCCCGTGGATCGCGGCGAGGTCGACGACCGGCGTGCCGTCGGCAGCGAGCAACCGGTCGAACGCGAGCGCCGCGCGCACCGCGGCACCCGGCTCGCCGTCGATCGACGCCTCGGCCTCGACGTTCGCGTCGATGCGGCCCGTGAGGTCCTCGCTGCGCACCTCGACGCGCGCCTTCGCGATCCGCATCGCCATGCCGGCCGCCGCGACGGGTGCCTCGGTGACCTGCACGCGGACCTCCGCGCCGGCGCGCTCGAGGCGGACCAGGCCGTCGGCGCCGACCATCCGCGCGAGCGTCGCGGCCACGTCGATCGCGCCGTGCTGGCCGCCGACCTCGGTGGTCCCCGCGAGCGTGACCGTCACGTCCGCGCCGCGCTCGACGCTCAGCGCGCCCTTGAGGTCGCGCACCGCCCACTCGAGGTTGCCGTCGGCGCCGACGAGCTCCGCCGAGAATCCGTCGAGCGCGAGCCGCGCGCGGCGGATGGACTCAGGCAGCTGCGCGAGCACACCGGGCGGGAGGGGCTTCGCCGCAGGCGACGCGGCGGTCCCGGAAGCGCTCCCGGCCACGGCCGGGCCGGACTCCCTCGCGAGCCGCGTGATGCCGAGGGTCCCGTCCGTCATGCGCGTGGTGCGCATGGATCCGGCGACGCGCACGTCGAGTTCCTGGAGGCCGCGCGTGACCAGCATCCACAGGCCCTGGTCGACGGCGACGTCGACGGACAGCTTCGTCCCGGTGGCGGGGTCATCGATCGCGAGTCCCTTCACCTCGAGCGGCCCGGTCCATCCGAGGCGCAGCGCGCCGAGCGAGACCTTTCCGTTGACCGAGCCCTCGACCGCCGACACGATGGTCCCCCGGAACATCCCCATGCTGAGGAGCGTCGGCAGCATCGCGACCAGCGCGACCAGCGCCATCGCCACGCCCGCGCACGACAGGAGGACGATGCGCTTCGTGCGCCGGGAGCGCGCTGGATCCGGGGCCGGGGACGAGTTCGCTGGGGCGTCGCTCACCCCGTCAGTCTACGAGCGTCGCGGCGACGTCGGACCGCGTCGCGGGCGCGGACGCCCCGGCGCGCGCGCGGGAACTTCCCGGCGTCGCGACGCAGGAGGCCCCTGCGGGGGCCGCGTTGCGCAGCATGCGCTCGAGCGCAAGGCGCGCGTCCCGGCGCGCGTCGGGGTGCACGCGAACCACGTTCACCGGATGGCCCTCGGCGATGCAGTCGAGCGACCACAACAGGTGTTGCGGGTCGATGCGGTACATCGTGGTGCAGAGGCACTGGCAGTCGCTCAGGATCCGCACGAACACGCCGCGCTCGGCGGCGGCGCGCGCGAGGCGGTTGACCAGGTGGATCTCGGTGCCGACCGCCCATCGCGTGCCGGGCGCCGCCTGCTCGATGGTGCGGATGATGTGCTCGGTCGAGCCGCTCATGTCGGCGACGTCGACCACGTCCTGCGAGCACTCGGGGTGCACGATGACGGAGATTCCACCGCGCGGGGCGAACTCGTCGCGCACCTGGCGGACGTGCTCGGGCCGGAAGAGCTTGTGCACGCTGCAATGGCCGGCCCAGAGCAGGACCCGGGCATCTCGCACCTGCTGCGGCGTGAGCCCGCCGTGCGCGAGCTTCGGCTGCCAGAGCGCGGTCTGCGCGGGCGTGCCCGGGCGCGAGTCGAACTCGGTGACGAAGCCCTTGCGCTTCGCCGTGTTGCGGCCGAGGTGCTGGTCCGGCAGGAAGAGGATCTTCACCTCCTCGCCCGCGGCGAGCGGCGCGTCGCCCCCGGCGAGGGCCCAGTCGAACACGCGGTCGGCGTTCGAGCTGGTGCAGCAGGCGCCGCCCTTCGCGCCGACGAACGCCTTGATCGCCGCGCTCGAGTTGACGTAGGTGATCGGGA
>CAMDUT010000036.1 GCA_945877905.1 Phycisphaera mikurensis NBRC 102666
ACGCCGGCAGCGCGGCCAGGCCGTCGCGCAGCGCCGCCGCGTCGCGGGCGGTCCGAGCGAGCGCACGACACGCCGCCCAGAGCGCGTCCGGGCGCGACTCCACGATGCGCATCGCGCGCCGCGCCATCGCGGGCTCGGTGCCCGCTCCCGCAATGCACGCCTCGAGGGACGGGGCGTCGAGCGCGCCGGCCGCGACCGCGTCGTCGAGCGCCTGCAGTCCGCCCTCCGAGTCCCCGGCGGCGGCGAGCAGCCGCGCGATCCGCGCCCGGACCTCGGGCGGCGCCGCCGGCTGGCCGAAGCGGCCGGGGCCCGCGGCGAACGCGGCAAGCGCCAGCGAGTCCGCGGCCTGCCGGTCGCCGCCGAGCGCCCGCAGCATCCACGCGGCGATCGCCGTCAGTTCGGGATCGCGCCACGGCGACTCGGCGAGCGTGATGCCGAGCGTCGCGCGCGCGGTGGACGGGTCCTCGGACCCGAGCTGGGCGAACGCCAGGAGCGCCACCGTGCGCGCATCGGGCACGAACGACGCGCTCAGCGCGAACATCCCGAGCGCCGCCGGGCGGTCGCGGATCCGGAGGGCCGCCTCGCCCGCCGCGAGCGCGAGCGTCGCCGAGGCCTGCATCCTGGCGGGGTCGCCGTCACGCTCGCCGGGGGCGACCGCCGCCAGCGCATCCATGGCGACCTCGAGCCCTGCCTCGTCGAAACCCAGCCGGAAGAGGCCGCGCGCGAGCAGGCCGCCCACCGCGAGGCGTGCCGCCGGCGAGAGCTCGGCGTGCCCGCCTTCCCGGAAGCGCCGCCATGCCCGGCCGAGAAGCGCGACGCCCCGCGACAGCTGGCCCGCCTCGACGCTTGCGGCACCGACCGCGACCTGCGCGCGCGGATCGTCGGGGGCCACCGACAGCGTCGCCTCCCACTCGGCCACCGCGCGGGCGCCGTCGCCGAGGTCGGCCGCAAGCGCCGCGCGCACCGCGCGGAGCGACGGCGAGGTCGGGTCGAGCTTCAGGGCCGCGTCGACGTCGTCGGCGGCACGGGCGGCGTCGCCGTCGGCGGCACGCTGCCGCGCGCGCACGTACCTGCGAAGCGCGACGGTCTCGGCGGCGCTGCCGGGCGACGGGCCCGCCGTCCGCCCGGACGCGGCGGCACGAGCGGGTTCGCCGATGGCGGCGAGGGCCGCGTCGAACGGGATCGGAGGGCGCTCGACGGGCCGGATGCGCGACGGCGAGATCCCCGGCGGGGCGTCGACCGCTGCCGGCCGCGCGAACGCCGCGTGCACGCACGCGAGCACGATCGCGAGGACGGCGGAACGCACGCACGCGGGCCCGCGCACGGTCACTTCCGTTTCTTCGCGGGCGCCGCCCTCGCGGGCTTCGCGGCCGGGCGGGCCGCAGGCTTCGCGGGCGACGCGGGGCGCTTGGTCGTGGCACCGGGCTTCGCGGCGGGCTTCGCCGCGACGCCGGCCTTCGCGCCGGGCTTGGCTCCGGGCTTCGCCGCGGCGGCGGCCTTCGCCGGGGACTTCGCGACGTCACGGACCTGCTTCGCCTTGAGGGCGGCCTTCTCGCGCCGCATCTCCTCGCGCCGCGCGGCGCGCTCGGCCATCAGCGCGGCGCGCTCGGCGGCCAGCTGCGCCTCGACCAGCGCCTTCGCGGCGGCCCGGGCCTCCTCGACCGGCTTGGGCGGCGCGAGCTCGGACGGCTTGGTGGCGGCCTTCGGCAGCTTCGGCGGGTTGGTCTCCCACATGTGGTCGACCGCCGCGGTGAGCGCACGGTGCGCGGCGCGCGCGTCCTCGGCCTTGACATGCCGCGTGATCCAGCTCGCGGCGTCCGAGAGGCTCATGCCCTGGGGGATCGCGCCGGACTGCACCAGCATCTGGAGGCCGAACTCCTCGAGCGGCACCGAGTGGAAGTCGACGCCGACGAGCAGCACCCGGTCGGCGACGTACGGGATCATGCCCGGCAGCGTCTCCATGTAGCTGACGGCATCCTTCTTCATGAGCGTGCGGAGGCGGTCGAGCGAGACCTTGTGCTCGCGGCGGTAGATGCCGTTCATCGCGTCGCGCATCCGGTTGATGCGGTCCGTCGCGCGCCAGTAGCGGTGCCCGATGACGTCGGAGATGTCGGAGGTGAGGCTGACGCGAAGGTCGTTCCAGTCGAAGAACGCCGACTTGAGGCGCTTGAGCGCGGCGACGGCGTCCGTGGACGGCGCCTGCCACAGGAGGAACGACTGCACGAAGAGGTCGACGAGGTCGATCCCCTCGGGCTCGCATGGCGCCTGGAGGGCGTTGCCGGCCGGGCCGTGCTTGCGCAGGAATCCGGCGAGCTTCGCGGGGTTGGCTTCTGTCTTCGCGGTCATGGTGTCCTCGTTCGTGTCACTCCGTCGTGCCGTCGCCGCCCGGGGCGCGTTCGTCGGCGGCCCCTGCGGCCCCGGCGTCCGCCGCGGCCTCGCGCATCGCGGATTCCAGCGCGGCCGCGCGCTTCAGCGAGTCGTCGAGGGCGAAGCGCAGCCGGGGCGCGTGCCGGATGCGGGAGCCCTTGAGCACGGCCTGGCGCAGGTGCGCGGCGCCGTGGTTGAGGCCCTGCACCGCCAGCGGCCCGAACTCCGCGGGCAGCACCGAGACCCGCACGGTCGCGTCCTCGAGGTCGGCGGCGAGGTCGACGCCGAGCACGGTGACCATCCCGCGGACCCTCGGATCGGAGACGCCGCGCTGGATCTCGTTCTGCACGATGCGCTGCACCAGCGACGCCAGCTGGGCGCCCCGGTGGCCGGGAGCGCGCCCGGCACCGTGCCGCGATGCATGGTCGTGTCCGCCCTCGCGGTGCATCCCGTGGGTCACTCCTTGCGCCCGCCCGCGGCGGCGAGCCCGCGCTGGACCTTGACGGTCTTGTAGCACTCGAGCACGTCGCCCACCTTGATGTCGTCGTACCCGTCGATCTTCATGCCGCACTCGTTGCCGGAGCGGACCTCCTTGGCGTCGTCCTTGAACCGCTTGAGCTGCTCGAGCCGGCGGTCCTTCTCGATGACGATGCCCCCGCGCGTGACGCGGATCTGCGCGTTGCGCTCCACCACGCCGTCGGTGACGTAGCAGCCGGCCACGGCGCCCACCTTGGAGATGCGGAACACGTCGCGGACCTCGGCGTGGCCGAGGACCTCGAGCTTGAGCTCGGGCTCGAGCAGGCCGCTGGCCGCCTTGAGCACGTCGTCCGTCAGGTCGTAGATCACCTCGTAGAGGCGCATCTCGATGCCCTTGGCCTCGGCAAGGGCGCGCGCCTTCGCGTTAGACGTGACGTTGAACCCGACGATGATGGCCTTCGTGGCCTCGGCGAGGGCGACGTCGCTCTCGTTGATGCCGCCGACGGCGCAGTGCTTGACGCTGACCGCGACCTCCTCGGTGCGGATCTTGCCGAGCACCGCCTTGAGGGTCTCGACCGAGCCCTGGACGTCGCCCTTGACGACGAGCGGGAGTTCCTTGACGCCGGCCTTGCCCATGTGCTCGAAGATGTTGTCGAGCGTGATCTTGGGCGCCGCGAGCTCGCGCTCGCGCTCGATGCGCCGGCGCTCGAGCGCGGCCTCCTCGGCCTCCTTGAGGCTCTTGACGCAGTAGAACTTGTCGCCGGCGTCGGGCAGCACGTCGGGCCCGGAGATCGCCACGGGCGTGGACGGGCCCGCCTGCTCGACGCGCTGGCCGCGGTCGTTCACGATGTCGCGGACGCGGCCGAAGGCGCGGCCGACGACGACGAAGTCGCCCTTCTTGAGCTGGCCTTCCTGGACGATGACGCGCGCGACGGTGCCGCGGCCCTCCTCCATCTGCGCCTCGAGGCACGTTCCCTGCGCGAGGCCCTTCGCGTCGGCCTTCAGGTCGCGCAGGTCCGCCACGTAGTCGAGCATCTCGAGCAGCTCCTGGATGCCCGTGCCCTTGACGGCGCTGACCTTCATGACCTCGGTCTCGCCACCCCACTCCACCGGGTTCAGGCCGTGCTCGGCGAGCTGCCCGAAGATCCGCTGGATGTTGTTGGCGGTGGCCTCGGGCTTGTCGATCTTATTCAGGGCCACGACGACCGGCACGCCGGCGGCCTTCGCGTGGTTGATGCTCTCGACCGTCTGCGGCATGACGCCGTCGTCGGCCGCCACCACCAGCACCGCGATGTCCGTCACGCGGGCGCCACGGGCGCGCATCTGCGTGAACGCCTCGTGGCCGGGCGTGTCGATGAAGGTGATCACGCGCTCCTTCTCGCCGGCCCGCACGGGCACCTGGAACGCGCTGGTCGCCTGCGTGATGCCGCCGGCCTCGCCGGACGCGACGTTGGTGTTGCGGATGCGGTCGAGGAGGCTCGTCTTGCCGTGGTCGACGTGGCCGAGGATCGTGACCACCGGCGGGCGCGGCTTCTCGTCCACGCGCTCACGCGCCGAGAAGCGCTCCTCGATGATCTCGGCGGCGGACTTCGCCTGCTCGACCACCAGCTCGATGTCGTGCTCCATCATGATCTCGACCGCCATCTCGGTCTCGATCGTGCTGTTGATGGTCGCCATCTGGCCGGCGAGCATCAGCTTCTTCAGGATGTCGCCGGCCTTCACGCCGCTCTTCTCGGAGAGCTCCTTGATCGCGATGGGTTCGGTGACGTGGACGACGCTCGGCGTTCCGGGCTCGCGGCGCACGGGGGCCCCGGAGCCGTCGCGCGAGGTCGCCTTGTGCCGGCGCGACTTCATCCACCCCGACGACTGCGCGAGCCGCGTCTCGAGTTCCTGCTTGTCGGTCTTCGAACCGCCCGCACCGGCACCACGCGTGCCGAAGTCGCGGCCGCGCGGATCGGTGGCGCGGCCGGTGCGGCTCGAGGGCGTGGTGCGCGGGCCGCCGGGGCCGCGGCCCATGGGGCCGGCGCCGGCGCCGCCGAAGCGCGGACCTCCGAACCCGGTTCCCGCGGGACGCGGGCGGGGGGCCGGAAGCACCTCGGGCTGCTCGACGCGGATGACCTTCGGACCGGAGAGCGCGGTCTTCTGCGGGGTCAGCGTCTGGCCCACGGCCCGGATGACGTCGGGGCGACGCGGCACGTTCATGGTGGGCGGCGCCGCCGCCGGCTGGATCGTGTGGCGCACCGGCGGCTTCGTGATCACCGTCGGCGCGGGCTTCCCGGGAGCCGCCGCCACCGGCGTCGGCTTCGAGCTCTTGTGCGCCTTGCCGATGATGGCCGGGCTGACGGGCGCATCGACCACGGCGTGGGGCGCGGCGCTCTCCGGGGAGACGACGACCGAGGCGTCCTCGGTGGGAAGCCGGGGCGCAAGGTCAAGGTCGGCGTCGGAGACGACCGGCTCGACGGCAGATGCGGCCACCGCGGGCTCGACGACGGGCGACACGGGCGCCTTCGCGGGGACCTGCGGAACGGGGGGCGCCGCCGGGACCGCGACCGCGGGCGCCGCGGCCACCGGCTCGGCGACGTGAGCCGCTGCGACGGGCTCGGCGTCCGGAACCGCCGTCTCGGGAGCGTCACCGGGCTCGGCGCCCCTCTTCACGCCGCGGCGCGGCGCCTTCTTCGGCGCCTCCGCGGCGGCGGGTGCCTCGACCTTCGGGGCGGTCTCGACCGCGGTGGCGGCACCGCCCGAGCCGAACCACTCGCGGATCGTCTCTGCGAGGCCCACCGAGACCGTGCTCGACGCGGTCTTCGCCTGGTCGATGCCCTCGCTCTCGCACTTCGCCTTGATGAGCTTCCAGTCCACGCCAAGATCCTTGGCGAGCTGCGAGACGCGGACCTTCTGGGCTTGCTTCGACACTCGGTGCTCCTTGCTTCGATGCGGCCGGACGCCCGGCCGCGGTCAAACCGTCACGTTCAGTTCCCGTCGCCGCCGCCGAGGATCGAGTCCGCGGCGCTCTCGGCGCCCGCATCGGTCTCGACCACCGTGTCGCGCACGCTTCCGCCGCCCAGCAGCGCGTCGGCCGCCTGGGCCTCCTCGGCCTTGCGGGCGGCGTCGGCCTCCGCGGCGATGCGCTGCTCCTCGGCGAGGATCTTGCCCTTCGCGGAGCACGCCTCGACCACGCGCTCGGCGAGCTCCTCGCCCATGCCGATCTCGCCGGTGAGCATCGGGACGCCGACCTCCTCGATGTCGAACACGCTGATGAGGCCGAGGGCGCCCATGCGGTCGAACATCTCGTCAGTGAAGCCCGGCAGCGGGCGCAGCGTCTCCTCGATCGCGGCGAGCCCCTTGTCGAACTCGACCGGGGTGAGGATGTCGATGTCCCAGCCCGTGAGGCGCGCCGCGAGGCGCACGTTCTGGCCGCGCCGGCCGATCGCCAGCGACAGCTGGTCCTCGCGCACGATGATGGTGCCGCGGCCGAGCTCCAGGCACAGGCTGACCTCCTCGACCTCCGCGGGCTTGAGCGCGTTGGCGATGAGGACCTGGCTCGACTCGTTCCAGCGGACGATGTCGATCTTCTCGCCGCCGAGCTCGTCGACGATGTTGCGGATGCGGCTGCCGCGCACGCCGACGCACGCGCCGACGGGGTCGACCTTGCTGTCGACGCTGGAGACGGCGAGCTTCGTGCGGAAGCCGGGCTCGCGGCTCATCGCCTTGATCTCGATGACGCGCTCGGCGACCTCGGGCACCTCGGCCTCGAAGAGCTTGCGGATGAAGTCCGGGTGCGCGCGGCTCAGCACGATCTTCACCTGGCTGATCGAGTCGCGCACGTCGAGGATGAGGCAGCGGACGCGGTCGCCGGGCTGGAACTGCTCGCCGGGGATCTGCTCGCTGCGGGGCATGAAGCCCTCGATGCGGTCGATCTGCACGATGAGCGCGCCGCCCTCGTAGCGGGCGCAGGTGCCGGTGACGAGCTCGCCCTGGCGCTTGCCGAACTCCTCGAGGAGGGCGTTGCGCTCGTCCTCGCGGAACTTCTGGATCATCACCTGCTTCGCGGTCTGCGCCGGGATGCGGCCGAGCGACTTGAGGTCGATCGGGTGCTTCTCGCCGGTGTCCTCGTCCTCGCGCCACAGCGAGATCGCGCCGGTGAGGCGGTCGATCTGGCACCCGAACTCCTCGGTGTCGAGCGAGTTGAAGTGCTTGCGCGCGGCGCTCACCATCGCCTGCTCCAGGTCATGGATCAGGAGCTCGCGGTCGATGTTGCGGTCGCGGGCGATGGAGTCGAGGATCTGCAGGGTCTCGCGGTTCATGGGGTGCTCCGGTGTCGGGCTGGATGTGGTGCGGGTTGTGGTGACTGCGGACGGCGGCCGCGGGGCCGCGAAAACGGGCACGGGCCATGCGCCCGTGCGCACGGCCCGTCCTGGCGAGCGAGGAACCCTCGTGCGCGGGGGTCAGCCCATGCGGGCGACCTCCGTGCGGGCGGCTCCACCGTTGCGACCGACGACGGCGCGCGGGGCGCCGACGGCCAGCGGACAGGCCTTGACGCGGGAAGGCGTCATGGCATGCGGCTGGTGCCGAGGTTCAGGATCGACGCAAAGACGATCATGGGCGGCAGGTGCAGGAGGGCCGGGGCCCACGAGGGGGCATCGGTCCAGGACGGACGGTCCCGGAACATCCGGGACGGACGCGGGATTGTAGCAGGAATCCCGCGATTCTGCACGACCTGCAACCGGCGACCAACGACCCCGTTACGCTTCCGCACGCCATGCGACACGCCGCCCTCGCCCACGTCCTCACCCTGTTGGCGCTCGTCCTCGCGATCCCGACGGCAGCCCACGGCCAGGCAGGTTCGGACACGAAAGTATCGGTCACCGCGGTGGCGCCGCGGCCCGCCGTGCGCCCGGGCGACCGGATCCCGGTGGCCATCGTCCTGGACATCGCCCCGGAGTGGCACGTGTGGACCTCGGAATCGCAGGCGAAGGCGCTTCCCGTCGGGATGGTGGCATTCGACGCCGCGATTTTCACCGAAATCTCGCTGCAGGGCGCCGCCCCCGCCGCCGCGGCCAGCGTCGCCGGGGGCATCCAGTGGCCGGCGCCGCACGGCGTGAAGCTCGACCAAGGGGACGGCCCGCAGACGTTCGCGGTCTACGAGGGCAAGGCGATCGCGTACGTGCCGGTCGCGGTGTCGGGCTCGGCCTCCGGCCGCGTCGAGCTGGCGTTCGAAGTCACCGTGCAGGCGTGCACCGACACGTGCCTTGCGCCCTCGACCATCCCGGTGAAGCTGGCGCTCGACGTGCGCGCCGACGCCGGCGACGCCGCGGCGGACCCCGCGATCTTCGGCGGCTTCGACCCGTCGGCGCTCGGGGGGGCGTCGGACGCGGGCGGCGCGGACCCGGCGCGCGCCTCCCCGATCCGCGTGCCGCTCTTCGGCTGGGACTTCGAGCTCGACCCCGAGTCGGGCACCTTCTTCCCGGTCATGCTGCTGCTGGCGTTCGTCGGCGGCGCCATCCTCAACTTCACGCCGTGCGTGCTTCCGGTGGTGCCGCTCAAGATCATGGGGCTCGCGGGCGCCGCGGGCGGCGAGCGCCGGCGGACGTTCGTCCTCGGCTGCGCGATGACGGCGGGCGTGGTCGGCTTCTGGGGCGTCCTCGGAGTGCTTCTCAGCTCGGTGAAGGGCTTCGAGCAGTCGAACCAGCTGTTCCAGTACCCGGCGTTCACCATCACGGTCGGTGCGTTCATCGCGGTGATGGCCGCGGGAATGGCCGGATTCTTCACGATCGGCCTGCCGCAATGGGTCTACTCGGTCGAGACGAAGAACGAGACCGTCCCCGGCTCGGTGATCTTCGGCGTGATGACCGCGGTGCTCTCGACGCCCTGCACCGCGCCGCTGATGGGCGCGGCCGCGGGATGGGCAGTCACGACGAAGAGCCCGTTCACCATCATCGCCGTGTTCCTCACCATCGGCCTCGGCATGGGCGCGCCGTACCTGGTGCTGAGCGCGTACCCGCAGCTTGCGCGGAAGCTCCCCAAGAGCGGACCCGCGAGCGACGTCCTCAAGCAGGTGATGGGGCTCCTGCTGATGGCCGCCGCCGTCTACTTCATCGGCGCGGGCATCAACGGCTACCGCACCGAGCCGATCAAGGCGCACTGGTGGCTCATCGGGGCGCTCGGCGTCGCGGCGGGCCTGTGGACGGTCTGGAAGGCCCTGAGGCTCGCGAAGACCGGCGCCGGTCGCGCGACCTTCGTCGCGGCGGGCCTCTTCATCGCCGCGGTGTCGGGCGCGATCCCGCCCGTCCTCACGTACGAACGCCTGCCATGGAAGCCCTACTCGGCCGAGGCGCTCGCCGGCGCGATGCGCGAGGGCGACGTCGCCGTGCTCGACTTCACCGCCGAGTGGTGCATCAACTGCAAGACCTTCGAGAAGACCATCCTCGAGAGCGACGCGGTGAGCGCGGTGCTCAACGAGCCGGGCGTCGCGCTCCTGAAGGCCGACATCACGGGAACGAACGCGCCGGGCTCGGCGAAGCTCGCGGAGCTCGGGCGCGTGACGATCCCGCTGCTCGTGGTCTATGCCGCGGACGGCACCGAGACCCTCAAGAGCGAGGCCTACACCGCCCAGCAGGTGATCGACGCCGTCAGGGCCGCGAAGGCTCGGCCGCGTCGATGATCGCCTGCATGCGGGCCCGGTCGGCCTCGCCCATGCGGCGCATCGGGTCGAGGGCGTAGCTCAGGTCGACCCCGAGGGCGTTGCCTGCGAACCGCGCGGCGTCGTCGGCCTCGCCGAGCGCCGCGGCGCCCTCGGCGGCGCGCATCCAGCCGCGCACGCTCCGGGGGTTGAGCTCGACCTGCCGCAATCCCCAGGTTCGCACCTCCGCGGCGGCCAGCGAATGCTCGATGCCCGCCGCCCGGGCCCGCGCGAGCGCGGCCTCGGCCAGCAGCCCCGCGGCGGCGACCACCGACTCGCCATGCGACCATCGGCCGATCGTCGAGCGCTCCGCCAGCATCCCGAGCACCTCCCGGAGGCGGCCCTCCAGGATGACGTCGTCCCCCTCCGGCGCCTCGAGCGCCGTGATTCCCTGGGCGTACTGCGTGAGCGAGGCCGCCTCGACGGCCGGTCGGCCCAGCCAGTGCTGCGTGCGCGGAAGGCTGCCCACGAAGTCGATCACGGACGGGTCGAGCACGCCCGCGGCCTCGAACCGCGCGTCCGCGATCGTGCGTGCCGGCGCAGGGCCGATCCCGAGCCGGGCGCGCCCGAACGCCGCGAGCGGCTCGGCGGCGCGCGCGACGAACGCCTCCGCCGATCGCGCGCCGGGCACCTCGAGCGCCATCACGACGGCCGCCGTCACGAGATGCACCGCGACCAACGCCCGAAGCGATGCGCGCGCGAGCGCCTCACGGGTGGTCACCGAGCAGGGGTGCGACGGATCCACCGGCGATCCATCCGCGGCGGCGCGGGCAACCGTGGACCATGCCCCGCCCGCGACCGAGCCGACGACGCACGCGACCCACGCGAGCGCGCCCGGCCACCAGAGGGTCATCTCGACCTGCGAATGCACGGCCAGCGCGAGCGCCGCCCCTGCAAGCCCCGCGGCGAGCGCGCGGCCGGGCGCCTCGAAGGCGCGCACCAGGACGCTCGCGCACGCGGCGGCGAACAGCGCCGCGAGCACGCGCGCGGCCAGCGACGCCTCGTCGAGCGCCGGGGCCTCGGGGACGATCGCGAGGATGCCGACGGCGAGCACGACGAGGAACGGGACGAGCCGTGCGCGCACGTCGGGCCCGGCGCGCGCGGCCGAACCCGGGTCGCCGTCCGCGGTCGCGTCGGCGACGCCGTCGCCGGCCCCGCGGCCATCGCACGCCGCGCGCGCGACCCACGCGACCACCGCCACGGAGGCGATGATCCATGCGACTCCGCCGAGGCCGAGCGACGCGATCCAGTCGGCCCAGGCGGCATGCGCGCTCTGCACCTCCTCGGGCGAATCCCACGGGCGCAGCCGCAGGTACGCGGGCCCGAAGCCGGCGGGCCCCTCGCCGAGGACGGGCGACTCGCGAACCATCCGCAGCGCACCCCCGGCGTAGTGCGCGCGGAACAGCAGGCTCCGTTCGCCGCTCGCGAGTCCCGCCACCGCGCGCGCGCACACCGCGACCAGGGGCAACGCAAGGAGCGCAAGCGCCACTCGCGCCCGCGCGCGCGAGGTGGGCGCGCGCCAGGCGCACCATGCCGCGAAGCACGTGCCGATCGCGAGCGCGGTGAGCGCGCCCTTCGAACCGTTCACCGCGACCAGCGTCGCGCACCCGATCGCGACGATCCCGAGCATCGCCGTTCCCGCGGGGCGGGCGCGCCGCAGCGCGACGGCTGCCCCCGCGAACGCGACGGCGCCGGCCGCGAGCACGCTCGACGCCACGTTCGCCAGCCCGAACCACGCCGTCGCCTCGGGCTGCATGAGGCGCCGTTCGTAGGTGAGCGCCTGCGGCGAGCCCTCGGCCCAGCCGCGCGCGGCGAGGAACTCGGCCTTGTGCGCCCGGAAGTGCGCCACCGTCGCCGGATGCTCCACCAGCACCTGCAGCGCGCCGCGCCACGCGACGGGCACCGCCGCGGCGAGGAGCACCGCGATCGCCGCGCGCCGCGCGGCGCGCCCGTCGACCGGCCCGAGCGCGCGAAGCACGACGGCGACCGCGGTCCCGCCGACGACGGCCGCGACCCACTGCATCGCGCGCCAGCACTGGTCGGCGTCCGCGGTCGCGTGAATGAAGGCGACCACGGCCCCGGCCCCGGCGAGGAACGCGACCCACCGGCCGGCGCGGTCGATGCCGCGGCGCGCGCACCACAGCGCGACGGCCGCGAGCGCGAGGGTCACCGCGTCCAGGGCCATCCCCGTCGAGGGCGCGATGCCCGCGAACGGGAACGGGTCCGACGCCGGGTCGACGTCGAACCACAGCACCACCGGGTGCGCGACGAGCGCCTGGAACGACGCGATCGCGGCGACGCCGACGACGGCCGCCGCCGCGACGCGCCGCTCGAGGCGCGCGAGCCGCGTCACCTGCGCTCCCCCGCCATCGCGCGCAGCATCGGCCGCTCGAGGGCGGCGAGCGTCGCGAGGATGACCGCCACCTGCACGCCGATCAGCGCCGCCTGCCACGGGGCCGCGGTCCCGAGGAGGAGCCCCGACACGCCGCACGCGGCCGAGAGCGCCGAGATCAGGAGCACCGCGCCCCGGCGCGTGAGGCCGCGCATCACCAGCCGGTGCGAGAAGTGCTGCTGGTCACCGACCATCGGACTGCGCCCCTGCGCCATGCGCAGCACGCTCACCGTGAACGCGTCGTAGAGGGGCACCGCCAGGATCACGAGCGGCGCGAGCACGCCGTACCAACGCGTCCCGAGCGCGTAGCCGGGCTCCCCGGGCGCGGTGAAGGTGATCTGCATGGCGAGCGCCGCGAGCAGGAACCCGAGGGGAAGCGACCCGCCGTCGCCCATGAAGATCCGCGCCTGCCGCCCCGCGCGCCACGGGAAGTTGAAGGCGAGGAACCCGAGCACCGCGCCCGCGAGCACCGCGAGCAAGCCTGCCGTGGCCCACTGACGCGCGATGCACGCGGCCACCGCGAGGGCCGCGGCCGCGATCGCGCCGACCCCGCCCGCCAGCCCGTCCATGTTGTCGAGGAAGTTCATCGCGTTCGTCATCAGGACGACGAAGGCGACGCTCACGGCCACCGAGAGCCATGGACCGCCGACGTGCGCGTCGAGAAGCGTGAGCGCACGGAACCCGCCGAGCCCGCACGCGGCCAACGCGACGGCCACCTGCACCGCGAGCTTGGGCCACGCCCCCAGCGCGCGCCGGTCGTCGACGAGGCCGAGCACGTGCAGCGCGAGCACGCACGCGAACGTCCATCCCGCCGCGGCGGCGTGCGCGGGCAGCTGCCGGGCGCTCTCGGCGAGCGCCGGTGCGCCGCGCGCCGCCGCGAACTCCGCGAGCCGCTCCGCGCCGAGGGCCAGGTGGGCGACGAGCACCGCGGCCAGCGCGGCGAGCACGATGGCGGCGACGGCGATGCCGCCGACGTTCGGCACGCGACGGAGCTCCTTCGCGTGGCCCGCCGCTCCCGCGGAATCGAGGGCCCCGGCGCGGTGGCCCAGCGAGACCAGCGCCCGCGTCGCGACGAAAGAAGCCGCCCAGGCGACGGCGCCCGCCGCGACGACCGCCGTCGCGGCGGCGGAGAGCCCATGGGATGCGCCCGAGGCGTCCATGCGGTGAGGTTAGCCGCGCCCGCGCGCGATCGTGGATACTGCGCGCATGCGTTCCGTCACCGTCTACTGTTCCTCGAGCGGCGCGCTCGAGCCCCATTTCGCCGAGGGCGCGCGCGACCTCGGCGCCGCGCTCGCGGCGCGCGGCATCGGGCTCGTCTACGGGGGCGGCTCCATCGGCCTCATGGGCGAGTGCGCGCGCGCGGCGAAGGCCGGCGGCGCGCACGTCACCGGCATCATCACGCGCAAGCTCCTCGCGCTCGAGCAGGGCTGGACCGGCTGCGACGACCTCGTCGTGGTCGACACCATGCAGCAGCGTCGGCGACTGCTGATGGACCGCGCCGACGGCTACATCGTGCTCCCGGGGGGGCTCGGCACGTACGAGGAGTTCTTCGAGGTGCTGGTCGCACGGCAGCTCGGCGACCACGCGAAGCCCATCGCCATCGTCAACCACGACCGCTACTACGACCCGCTCGTCGCGATGATCGAGCACGGCATCGAGCACCGGTTCGTGCGGCCGGCGATCCGCGGCGTGCTGAAGGTCGTCGACACGGGCCACGGGGCGATCGAGGCACTGCTGGCGCACGAACCCGTCCCGCACGACCCGGCACACTTCCTGCCCATGCACGCGGGGAACGACCGCGGATGACCGCGCGCGTCGGGATCATCGCGGGCCAGGGGACGCTTCCCTTCCTCGTCGCGCGCGGCATGCGCGCCGCGGGGCGCGAGGTGTTCTGCGTCGGGCTGCGCGGCCAGTTCGAGCCGACGCTGCGCGGCGAGTGCGACCGGTTCCACGAGGCCGGGGTGCTGCAGCTCGGCCGCTGGATCCGACTGTTCCGCCGCGCCGGCGTGACCGAGGTCACCATGGTCGGCCGGGTGAGCAAGAAGCGCATGCACGACCCGTGGATGGCGCTTCGCGCGCTGCGCGACATGCCCGACTGGCGCACCGCGAACCTGTGGTTCCGGAAGCTCCGCCACGACCGCCGCAGCGCTACGCTCTTGCGCGCGGTGGCCGACGACCTGGCCACGGAGGGCGTGGTCCTCATCGACAGCACCCGCTACATCCCCGAACACCTCGCGACCGAGGGCCCGATGGGCCGCGTGCAGCCGGATGCCCGCGCGCTCGCCGACATCGCCTTCGGGTGGCCGCTCCTCGAGAAGGTCGGCGGGCTCGACATCGGCCAGGCCATCAGCGTGCGCGAGCGCGACGTGATCGCGGTGGAGGCCGTCGAGGGCACGGACGCGATGATCCGCCGCAGCGGCGAGCTCTGCCGCGCGCGCGGGTGGACGCTCCTGAAGACGGCGCGGCCCGGCCACGACATGCGCGCCGACGTGCCGACGATCGGCGTGCAGACCATCGAGGGCCTGCGGGCCGCGGGCGCCGGGTGCGTCGCGGTGGGCGTGGGCCGGGTGATCCTGGTCGACCGGCCCGCGGTGATCGCCGCGGCCGACCGCGCCGGAATCGCGATCGTGGGCGTGAAGGGCTGACGTGGCGGCGCCCGACCCGCGCCCGCCCGAGGAGCGCTTCGTCTCCCGCGCCGGGGCCAAGCTCGAGCACGCGCTCGAGGCGTTCGGCGTGGGCGTGGCGGGGCTCCGCTGCGCCGACTTCGGCTGCAACGTGGGCGGGTTCACCGACTGCCTGCTGCAGCGCGGCGCGGCGCGCGTGACGGCCGTCGACACGGGCTACGGCGCGCTCGCGTGGAAGCTCAGGCAGGACCCGCGCGTCGAGGTGCGCGAACGGACGAACGCGCTGCACGCCGACCCGCCCGCGGGCGGCGTGGACCTCGTCGTCGTCGACCTCGCCTGGACGCCGCAGCGCCTCGCGGTGCCGGCGGCGCTGCGCTGGCTGGTGCCGGGCGGGCGCGTCGTGACGCTCGTGAAGCCGCACTACGAGCTGCGCGACGACGAGAAGGCGTGGCTCGACCGCGGCTTCCTGCCGCACGATCGCGTGCCCGGCGTGGTCGCGCGCGTCGAGGCGGAGATGCCGTCGCTCGGCGCGCGCGTGGCGGGAAGCTCGCAGAGCCCGCTCGTCGGCGGGAAGACCAGCCGCAAGGCCGGCGTGCCCGGCAACGTCGAGTGGCTGGTGATGCTCGAGCGGGCCTGATTCCACGGCCTTCGCGGCGCACGGAATTCCGCGGCCGAGGCGTCGGGAACCGCCCGCGACGGGTACAATTTCGGCCTCGGAAAACCGCATGGCAGAGACCCCCGAACCCACCGCCCCGCCGGTCGATCGCCTCGTCGACATCGACATCGAGCGGGAGCTGCACGACAGCTACCTGACCTACGCGATGAGCACCATCATGGACCGGGCCCTGCCCGACGTCCGTGACGGCCTGAAGCCCTCGCAGCGGCGCATCCTGGTGGCGATGCACGACCTGAACCTGTCCCCGGGGCGCAAGCAGATCAAGTGCGCGAAGATCTGCGGCGACACCAGCGGCAACTACCACCCCCACGGCGAGAGCGTCATCTACCCCACGCTCGTGAACATGGGCCAGGCGTGGAAGACCCGCGCGCTGCTCGTGGACAAGCAGGGCAACTTCGGCTCGATCGAGGGCGACCCGCCGGCCGCCATGCGTTACACCGAGGCGCGCATGACCGCCGAGGCCGTCGCGCTGCTCGAGGACCTCGACAAGGAGACGGTCGACTTCAAGCCCAACTACGACGACCGCCTGCAGGAGCCGACGGTCCTGCCCGCGAAGTTCCCGAACCTGCTCGTGAACGGCTCGAGCGGAATCGCGGTGGGCATGTCCAGCAGCATGCCGCCCCACAACGTGGGCGAGGTGTGCGACGCGATCGTCGCGACCATCGACGACCCGTCGATCGGGCTCGAGGAGCTGATGAAGCGGATGCCGGGCCCCGACTTCCCGACCGGCGGCGTCATCATGGGCCGGCGCGGCATCGTCGAGGCCTACGCCACCGGCCGCGGCCGGGTGACGGTGCGCGGCAAGGTGCACCTCGAGAAGGACGGCACGCGCGACGCGATCGTGATCGACGAGATCCCGTACCAGGTGGTCCAGTCGACCCTCATCGAGAAGATCGTCGAAGCGAGCCGCAACGACCGGATTCCCGACATCGCGGACGTCAAGAACCACTCGGGACGCGACGCGCAGACGCGCATCGTGGTCGTCCTGAAGAAGAACGCCGACCCCGCGGTGGTCGAGAAGCAGCTCTACGAGTTCACGCCGCTCCAGGACACGTTCTCGATCATCAACATCGCGCTGGTGAACGGGCAGCCGCGCACCCTGCCCCTGCGCAGCCTGATCGACAGCTACGTCGACCACCGCAAGGACGTGATCCGCCGGCGCACGGCGTTCCTCCTCCGCCAGGCGAAGCAGCAGGCCCACAAGCTCGAGGCGCTCATCTACGCGGTGTGCGACATCGACGAGGTGATCCGCATCATCCGCGCGGCGCGCACCCGCGAGGAGGCGATCGAGGGGCTGATGGCGCGCGCGTTCCGCATCGCGCGCGACCACCGGCACGCGCCGCTGGTGCCGGAGGCCGTGATCGCCAGGACCGAGCCGGACGGCGTGCGGCTGACGCGCGTGCAGGCCGAGGCGATCGGCGCGCTCCGGCTCATCCAGCTCACCGGGCTCGAGATCGAGAAGCTGACCTCCGAGCTCGCGAAGCTCGTCGACGAGATCGACGGGCTCGAGGCGATCCTCGCCGACGAGCGCCTCGTGCTCGACATCGTGCGCGAGGACGCGGTCGAGCTCAAGGAGCGCTTCGCCGACGCCCGGCGCACCGTGATCGAGGGCGCCGAGGCCGAGGACTTCGAGATGGCCGACCTGATCCCGGAGCACGAGGTGGTGCTCACGGTGAGCCGGCGCGGCTACGTCAAGCGGCTCCCCGTCGACACCTACCGCGTGCAGGGCCGCGGCGGCAAGGGCGTCATCGGGGCGAAGGCCGCCTCGGGCGGCGACGACGAGGACCAGGACTTCGTCGAGCAGCTCCACGCCTGCTCGAGCCACGACGACCTGCTGTGCTTCACGAACACGGGCCGCGTCTTCAAGCTGAAGGTCTGGCAGATCCCCGAGGCCGCGCGCACCGCGAAGGGCCGCGCGATCCAGAACCTGCTGGAACTCCGCAAGGACGAGCGCATCTGCGCGTGGCGCCCGGTGGCGAAGTTCGAGCAGCGCGAGGACTTCCTCTTCTTCCTGACCGCCAACGGCCAGGTGAAGCGCACCGCGCTCCAGGAGTACCGCAACGTCAACAAGGCGGGCATCATCGCCCTGGGCCTGAAGGACGGCGACCGCCTGGTCGACGTGCTCGTCACGAGCGGCGCGGACCACGTGCTGCTCTCGACGGCCACGGGCATGTCGATCCGGTTCGACGAGAACGACGCGCGCGTCATGGGCCGCTCGGCGGCCGGCGTGATCGGCATCGACCTCGCCGACGGCGACGAGGTGGTGGGCGGGGTCGTGTGCGACGACACGCTCGACCTGTTCACGGCGTGCGCGTCGGGCTACGGCAAGCGGACGCCCATGCGCGAGTACCTGGTGCAGCTCGAGGACGGCTCGACGCGCGCGCAGAGCCGCGGCGGCAAGGGCCGCATCGACATCCGCACCGAGGGCCGAAACGGCCGCGTGATCGCGGTGGGCAGCGTGAGCGACACGGATTCGCTGATCTTCTCGACCAAGGGCGGCATGGTGGTGCGCATCCGCGCGGCCGACGTGCGGCAGGTCGGGCGCGCCACGCAGGGCGTGCGGCTGGTGACGCTCGATTCCGGCGACGCGCTTGCGTCGGTCGCGAAGATCGCCGGCGGCGACGCCGACGGCGAGGCGCAGCCGGTGCCCCCGGCCGAGGACTCGGCCCCGGCGAAGTGATCCGCGCGCGACGTGCGCGGGGTCAGGCCCCGTTCTTGGACACCTGGAGCGCCGCGAGCGACGTGGTCACGTCCTCGCTGAAGTCGAAGATGCGGTCGAGGTCGGTGGCCAGCAGCACGCCCCAGATGCGGTCGCTGACCGAGCAGATGCGGATGCGGGCGCCGCCGAGCATCGCGAGCTTGCGCACGCGCAGGAGCTGGGCGATGTTCGAGGAGTTCAGGAACTGCACGTGCCGCATGTCGAGCACGAGGTCGCGGGTGCTCGCGCCCGCGCGGCCCGCCTTGAGGTCGTCGGCGGCGCGCTGGTAGCCGTTGGCGAGCACGGCCATGTCGTCCGCGAAGGACGGGTCGTTCTGCAGCTCGACCACCTGGATGGAATCCGACCATTCGTTGATTGGCACGGGGCCGAGGATAGCGGGAAATTGCGCCGGGGGCGATTTTCGGCGGAAAATGCGCCGGGGGCGAATTTCCGTATCCTCGAGCGTCCACCGTGCGCAGGATCCGCCGAACCCCCATCCACCCGCGGATCGAGCTCATCCCGCTCATCGACGTGATGACGTTCCTGCTCACCTACTTCATCTTCGCCACGGCCACGCTCATGCGCGTCGACCTGGTGCCGATGCAGCTGCGGCAGTTCACGAGCGGCGTTGCCGCGAAGCCGGCCCCGGCCGTCACGATCGCCGTCGACCTCGAGGGCCGCGTGTTCGTCGACCGAGAGCCCGCGAAGGTGACCGAGCTCGCGGCCGCGGTGAAGGCCAAGCTCGAGAAGGACAAGAAGACCGTCGTCTACCTCGCCGTGGCCGAGGGCCAGGGCACCGTCGACCGCGCCCCGCTGCTCCAGGAGCTGTGGGACCGGCTGCGTCCGCTCAACATCACGGTCAACCTCGTCGGGCGCCCGGGCGTCGCGGCCGCGAACCGGCCTACCGGGCCCGGCGCCGCCGGCGCTCCGGCCGGGAGCGCGGGCGGATCGCCCGCACCGGCACCCTAAACTCTCGACGTGCACGAGCCGCGCCCGGATCCCGACCGCGTGGCGCCCGCGCTCCTCTGGGGCGTGGGCTTCTCGCTGGCGTTCCACGCGATCCTCTTCTCGCCGCAGCTCACGAAGTGGCTCTGGAGCGAGCCCACCGCCGTGGCGGCGGCCGCCGCCGCGGAGCTCAAGCAGGCCGCGGCCGCGGCGAAGGCCCCGGCCGACCCGAACGCACCGAAGCCGCCGGACGCACCGAATCCGCCGGACGCGACCGAGCAGGCCGCGAAGCCGCCTTCCGAACGGCCTCCCGAGGACGCCTCCGCCGAGAAGCCCCCGGAACCCACGCCTCCTCCCGGCGCGGTCGTGAAGACGCCCGAACCGAAGCCCGCCTACCCCGACTCCGACGAAGTGACGATCGGCCAGGACGACGGCGACCCTTCGTCGGTCGTCATCATCGGGCGCGACGCCTACGAGGAGCACATGGCGCAGCTGAGCCAGGTGTCGCAGGCCGGCTTCCGCATGAGCGACGCGGGCGGCGATGGCAGCCAGGGCTTCGGCCGCGGCGACTCGGGGCTCGGTGCGGGCGGCGGCGGCTCCGCCGCGAGCGCGACCGCGACGACGGTGGTGGACGCGACGAGCGGCACGCCCCCGACCCCGGAGTCCACGCGCATCGCGAGCGCCGCGCCGAGCGACCCCGCACTCACGCCGTCGCAGCCCGAGGGATCGAACGCGCCGCGCCCCGACTCGGCGCCCGTGGTCCCCGCGCCGCCCGAGAGGCCGCAGCCCTCGGCGACCGCGCAGCCGGCCGACGACGCGAA
>CAMDUT010000037.1 GCA_945877905.1 Phycisphaera mikurensis NBRC 102666
GGAGGTGGGCCTCTTCCGGACTCCGGCCCGTGGAATACCCTCGGGAGCGACGTCGTGAAGATCTCGGGCATCGCCGCGACGGGCTCGCTCGACGCGCAGGGGCGCCTGCCCACCGACGCGTACACGCTCGAACTGACCTTTGATCCCACGATCATCGTCGCCGGCTACCAGAACTACGACACGCTCGGCTGGACGCTGAACGACATCATCGGTGCGGGCGAACTGCAGCTCGGCTACCTCGATCCCGTCACCGGGGTCTGGACCAAGCAGCTCAACGTGATCGCCCCGGGCGCCCAGCGCGTGCAGAATTACGCAGGGTCCTGGGACAGCTTCGCCGCCGCCAACGGCGTGACGGATGCCAATCTCGGTGCATTCGTCGGAAGCTGGGGCATCGTGATCGACACCAGCGACCTTTCGAACAGCCGCATCTGGTCGGTCCTCGACCACACGTCGCAGTACGCGGTCGTCCCCGCCCCCGGCGCACTCGTGCTCCTCGGCGCGGCAGGCCTCGTCGGCTCGCGCCGGCGCCGCTGACCATCGGTTCGCGCTTCCCCGTCGGCCCCTCGGCCGGCGACCACACTCCTCGCCGTGCCGCCTTCGGGCGGCGCGGCGAGGTTTTCCTGAAACGCAACCGCCCCCCGCGGGGGCGGGGGGCGGCTGTCGAGGTGGACCGTACTGGACTTGAACCAGTGACCCCCTCCGTGTCATGGAGGTGCGCTAGCCAACTGCGCCAACGGTCCGGAAGGCGAGAGTGTATCCGGCCCGGGCGCATGCGCAACTCATCGAAGTTTCCGGGGTTGCGCGGCCGATGAACCCCTCTGCGCAGGACCCTCGTGGTCCGCCAGGAGGACCCATGGACCGCACCACGCTCGCCGCCGCGCGCCCCGCCCCCGCCTCACGCAGCTTCGACCCGTTCAGCACGGGCACCGGGCTCACCGTCATGGGCGCCGGCCTCCTCTCGCTGGCGGTCATCGAGGCCGTGGGGCTGTTCGTCCGCCCGGGGGCATCGACCCTTGCCTCGACGCCCGAAGCCGCGTTCGGTCGGCCCTCGCCCGCGTTCGTCGCGCTTGAACCGCTCGACCCCCAGAACGCCGTCGGCACCGGCCCGGGCGCCCCGCGCCAGGGCACCGACCGCTCGCGCGCGCCGGCCCCCGGCGGATCGCTCGTGGGCATCGCGGCCACTCCGATCCCCAACGGCACCGCCGTCTACCGGCTGTGGTCCTCGGGAGCCGTCGAGGCCATGATCACCACCGAAGAGAACACGTGGAGCGACTGGGCGCCGGCCGCGCCCGGCCTCAGCACCGCGATGCGCCGCCCGCGCGGCGCGGACGACAACCCTGACACGAACCCGTGACGCCGCGGTGCGCTGCGCGTCGGCGCACGCGCGACCGGCATCACCGCCCGTGCGCCGTCACGCGCCGAATGCCTGCAGGCACCGCCGCATCCGCGTGAGCGTGCCGGCCTTTCCGAGGATCGCGAGCGTGTCGAAGATCGGGGGGCTCACCGTGCCGCCGCTCACCGCCACGCGCAACGGCTGAGCCACCTTCCCGAGGTTCCCCTCGGTGGCCGTGGCCGCATAGGCGCCGATCGCGGCCTCGAGCGCCGCGGGCTGCCAGTCGGCGACGGCCTCGAGCACCGGAACCAGCGCGCGCACGTGGGTCACGCCGTTGGGCTCGGCGCCGCCAATCACCTTCTCGACGTTCTTCGTGCGCTCCCAGGCGAGCGCGTCGTCCGCGGTCACCAGGAAGCGGTTCACGCGGAAGAGCTCGTCCAGCGTCTTCGATCGCTCGTGGCTGGCGCCCGCGAGCAGCTCGAACTGCGCGTCCGTGAGCCTCGCCATGAACTGCGGGTGGAACTCGAGCCCGTGCGCGCGCGAGCGGCGCAGGAACTCCTCGCGCGGCATGCCCGTGATCGCGTCGCAGTTGAAGCTCAGGAGCTTCGCGCGGTCGAACTTGGCCGGGGTCTTCACCACGCGCTTCAGGTCGAAGCGCTCCTTCATGAAGGCCATGTCGAACTTCTCGACGTCGCCGCCCGGGCTCCACCCGTTCAGCGACAGGAAGTTGCAGAGCACCTCGGGCAGGTAGCCGCTGCGGCGGAAGTCGTCGACGTTGATCTCGGGAAGCTGGATGCCAAGCGCGTCGGCGAGGGCATTCGCCTCCTCGAACTCGAGCTGCGCGTTCTTGTCGCCGAGCCACGCGACCCACCGCGCCTGCGGCACCGTGCCCGCCGGCGGCGCTGCGAGCGTCCGCTCGGTGACGGTCTTGCGCAGCAGCTTGTCCTTGTCGCGCTTGGACATCTTGCTGCCGTCGGGGTTCGTGATGATCGAGAAGTGGCCGTAGGCCGGGCGCCGGTACCCGAGCGCGTCCTGCAGCAGCATGTGCTTGGCGGTGTTGTTGAAGTGCTCCTGCGCGCGCAGGACGTGCGTCACGCCCATCAGCTCGTCGTCCACCACCACCGCGAAGTGGTAGGTGGGGAAGCCGTCGGCCTTGCGCAGGACGAAGTCGTCCACCTCGCCCGGGGGAAGCGTGGCCTCGCCGAGGATCTCGTCCTTGATGGTGATCGCCTGCGGCGGGCACTTGAGCCGGATGACCGCGGGCTCGCCGGCCGCGAGGCGACGCTCGACCTCGGCCCTCGGCAGCGCCATCTGCGGCGTGCCGTCGTAGCGGTAGGCGCGGCCCGCGGCCTTCGCCTCGGCGCGCCGCGCCTCGAGCTCGGCGGCGGTGTCGAAGGCGTAGTACGCCTTGCCCGCGTCGACGAGCCCCGCCAGGATGCGGTTGTAGAGGTCCAGCCGCTCGCTCTGGAAATACGGCCCGTGCGTGCCGCCGCCGTGGCCCGCGTGCTCGGGGCCCTCGTCCCAGTCGATCCCGAGCCAGGCAAGGTCCTTGAGGAACCCGACGCTCGCCGCGCCGCTCGAGCGCTTCTGGTCGGTGTCCTCGATGCGCAGGATGAACTTCCCGCCGCGGCCCTTGGCGAACGCCCAGCAGAAGAGCGCGGTGCGGGCGCCGCCCACGTGGAGGTGGCCGGAAGGCGACGGGGCGAAGCGCGTGACGGGGGCCTGGCTCATGGGGACGGGGTAAGGTACCCGCATGCCCGTGACGGTCGGCCTGCTGTCGGACAGCCACGCGCGCTGGGAGCGCACCAAGCGCGCCCTGCAGGCGTTGCGCGAGCGCGGCGCCACCGTCTTCATCCACTGCGGCGACGTCGAGGACGAGCTGGTGCTCGACCAGCTCGCCGGGCTCGACAGCCACCTCGTGTGGGGCAACTGCGACTGGAACGCGCAGACGCTCGGGCGCTACGCGGGCGACCTCGGCATCGCCGTGCACGGCCTCTCGGGCGAGCTGGAGTTCGACGGCAGGCGCGTCGCGTTCACCCACGGCCACGAGCCCGCGGCCATGCGCGCGGCCATCGTCGGCGGCGCGGACTACCTGGTGCACGGCCACACGCACGAGCGCCGCGACGAGCGCGAGGCGGGCACGCGCATCCTGAACCCCGGCGCCCTGCACCGGGCGCGGCCCTTCACGGTGGCGACGCTGGTGCCCGCGACCGGCGCGTTCGACTGGATCGAGGTGCCCGCATGACCGCCCCCGCCCTCCTCTTCGTCGCGAACCTCGCGAGCACCTGGTTCCTCGCCGGGCTCATCTGGACGGTCCAGCTGGTGCACTACCCCCTCTTCGACCGCGTGGGCCGCGAGGGCTTCGCGGCGTACGAGGGCGCGCACGCGCGCATGATCACGCCGCTGGTCGGCCCGGTGATGCTCCTCGAGGCGACGACGGCCGTGCTCCTCGCGGTCGCGCGCCCGCGCTTCATGCCGGCGTGGGCCGCATGGACGGGCCTGGCGCTCGTGGGCGTCGTGTGGCTCTCGACCTTCCTCCTCCAGGTGCCGATGCACGGGACGCTCGCGCGCGGCTTCGACGACGAGGCGCACGCGCGGCTCGTGGGCACGAACTGGATCCGCACGGCGGCGTGGTCGGCGCGCGCGCTGCTGTGTGCATGGTGCGCGCACGCCGCGTTCGTGCGCGCGGACGGCGCGGGAGGCGCCCCGTGAGCCAGTTCCCGGTGGTGGGCGCCGCGGCCGACCGCGTGGGCCAGGCCCTTCGGAAGGGCGCGCTGGCGGCGAAGCTCGCCAGGCGCCGGCTCCGCAAGCCGGCGACGCTCCACATGCCCCCGGGCACGCTGCTGGCCACGCCCGACGCGGCGCCGACCGTGGTGACGGTGATGGCCTTCGGGCCAGACGGATTGGTCGAGCGCACCGTGAACGACGTCGCCGGCATCGACGCGGCGGCGGGCGAGTTCCCCGTGGTGTGGGTGAACATCGAGGGGCTCGGCGACGTGGCGCTCCTGAAGGCGATCGCCGAAAGGTTCGGCGTGCACCCGCTCGCCATGGAGGACGCGACCGACATGTCGCAGCGCGCGAAGGTGGAGACCTACGGCGACGCGACGTTCATCGTGCTGCCCATGCCTCACGACGAGGGCAAGGGCTTCTGGACCGAGCAGCTGGCGATCTGGCTGCAGGGCCGGTTCGTGGTCGCGTTCCAGGGCGTGCCCGGGGGCGACTGCCTCGACGGCGTGCGCGCGCGCATCCGGGCGGGCTCCGGGCGCCTGCGCCGCGCGGGCGCGCCGTACCTGGCCTACGCGCTGGCGGATGCCGTGGTCGACGGGTTCTTCCCCGCGGTCGACCGCATCGGGGGCATGGTCGAGGACCTCGAGGACGAGGTCTTCCGCCGCCCGACAAGCCGGCAGCTGCAGCAGATCCGGCGCGCGCGGTTCGAGCTCGTCCAGATGCGGCGCGCGCTGCTGCCGATCCGCGACCTCGCGATGAACATGCTGGGGATGGACCGCGTCTTCGACGCCGAGGTGCGCCCGTACCTGCGGGACCTCGCCGACCACGTGGCACGCGCGCTCGACCAGATCGAGACCGACCGCTACATGGCGAACGACCTCCTCGAGATCTACATGACGAGCGTCAACCTGCGGCTCGGGGAGACCTCGAAGGTGCTGACCATCATCGCCACCCTGTTCATGCCGCTCAGCTTCATCGCGGGGGTCTACGGCATGAACTTCGGGTGGATGCCCGAGCTCGAGTGGCCCTACGGGTACTTCTTCGCGCTGGGGCTCATGGGCCTGACGGCCGCGGGGCTTGTCGCCTACTTCTGGCGCAAGGGCTGGCTGCGGGACAGCACGAAGCCGTGACGCGCCCCGCGCGGGCCCCGGGGACGCGCGGGAATCCACGCGCCCCCGGCGCGCGAACCCGAGGGCATGACGACCGCGCCCGCCCCGACCACGCTTGCCGCGCTCCGAGCCTCCGGGTGGAGGCCTCGCTCGGTGAAGGAGGAGCTCCGCTCGAACTTCGAGCGCGCGCTCGCCGGGGCCGTCGCGCGCGGCGAGCGCGGGGCGTCGGGGCTCTTCCCCGGGATCCTCGGCTACGACGACACGGTGCTGCCGGAGCTCGCGACCGCCATCATCGCCGGCCACGACATCCTGTTCCTCGGCGAGAAGGGCCAGGGCAAGAGCCGACTCATGCGGATGCTTCCCTCGTTCCTCGACGAGTGGATTCCGTACCTCGACATCCCCGGGTCGCCGGTCCATGAATGCCCCGAGCGCCCGATCACCCGCGCCGGGCGCGAGCTGGTCGCCGGTACGCCCGCCGAGCGCGTGCCGATCGCGTGGTGGCACCGCGACGCGCGCTACGCCGAGCGCCTGGCTCCCGGCACCAAGTTCGCCGACCTGATCGGCGAGATCGACCCGTCGCGCCTGGCCGCGGGCACCTCGATGGGCGCCGAGGAGGCGCTCCACTTCGGGCTGGTTCCGCGCATGCACCGGGGCATCTTCGCCATGAACGAGCTCCCCGACCTCGACGAACTGGTGCAGGTCGGGCTCTTCAACGTGCTCGAGGAGCGCGACGTGCAGATCCGCGGGTACCCGGTGAGCTTCGACCTCGACGTGATGCTCGTCTTCAGCGCCAACCCGAGCACCTACAACCGCTCGGGCAAGGTGATCCCGCAGCTCAAGGACCGCATCGGCAGCACCGTGGTCACCCACTACCCGCGCGACCGCGACGCCGGCATCGCCATCACGCGCCAGGAGGCCGGCATGGACCTCGGCGGTGCGCACCCGGTGACGGTGCCGCCCTTCATGGACCGCGTGGTCGAGGAGATCTCGGTGGCCGCGCGGCGCAGCAAGTTCGTCGACCAGGCCTCGGGCGTGAGCGCCCGCTTCAGCGCCGCCAACTGGCGCACCATGGTCGCGAGCGCACGCCGCCGCGGCATCCAGCTCGGCGAGCGTCCCGCGGTGCCGCGCGTCAGCGACCTCGCGCACCTGCACTCCTCGTCGCTCGGGAAGCTCGAGCTCGACCTCATGGGCACGCACCAGATGGACGAGCGCCGCGTGATCGACGCGATCGTCGCCGAGGCCGTGGGCACGGTCTTCAAGGAGTACGTCGACGAGCATGGGCTGCCCGCCATCGCCGAGGCCTTCGCCAAGGGCGTGCGCATCGAGGTGGGCGAGCTGGTGCCGAGCGCGCGCTACGCCGAGCGCATGCAGGGCGTCCCCGAGGCCTGGGACAAGGCGTTCGAGGTGAACGCGAGCGGCGACCCGGCCGTGCGCGCCTCATGCGCCGAGTTCGTGCTCGCGGGGCTCTGGGCCACCGACCGCGTGAGCCGCACCGTCCGCCACGGGCGCACCTCCTACGAACTGAAGTGAACGACCGTCCAGACCAGCCCCTCGGCGGCGCGTACCACACCTACCTCGGCTACGACGCCGTGCGGTTCGGGTCGGCGCAGCCCTCGGACCCCGGCGCCGCCGCGCGCGGCGCGTTCGAGCACATGCTGGCCATGGGTTCGATGCGGCGCTTCACCGACGAGGAGCTCGCGAACGCCATCCGCATCGACCCCTCGCAGGTGCAGGGCCTCGGCCCCTCGATCGACGCGCTCATCGCCATGCTCGAGGCCCGGCGCGACCGGATCCTCGCGACCTTCGACCCCGAGCCCGCGCGCCGCGAGGCCGCGGGCGCGTTCGACCGCGCGGCGCGCGGCGCCGTGCCCCCGGGCGACGGCGACGTGGCCAAGCGCATTGCGCGCGCGGTGGCGCAGGGCCAGCTGCGCGACCTCGAGCGGCTCTGGTACCGGCTGCCCGAGGGTTCGCGCGAGCAGCGCGCGCTGACGGTGGCGCTCGAGCGGCTGCGCGAGCGCTTCGAGCTCGACCAGCTCGCGTCGCGATGGTCGTTCACCGGGCGCGAGGCGCTCGATGCCGAGCGGGCCATCGCGGTGAAGTCCGAGCTCGAGGAGATCGAGCGCCTGCTCGCGCAGCTGCGCGAGGCGCTCAAGGACGCGAAGCCCGCCGTCATCGACATGGAGGCGCTCGAGCGATTCGCGCCCCAGGAGCTCGTGGACGACCTGCGCGAGGCGCAGCGGCGCGTCAACGAGCTCCTCGAGCGCCTGGCCGAGGAGGCCGGCATGCAGCGCACGCCCGAGGGCGGGTGGAGCGTGAGCCCGAAGGCGATGCGCCTCTACCAGCGCGGGCTGCTCGCGACGATCTTCGGCGACCTGCAGGCCGCGCGCAGCGGCCGCCACGAGGGCATCCAGTCGCCGGACGGCGCGGTCGAGCTTCCCGCAACGCGCGCCTGGGAGTTCGGCGACAGCCCCGCCAACCTCGACATCCCGCAGACCCTGGTGAACGCGATGGTGCGCGAGGCGGGCGTGGGCCCGCGCGCCCCCGGCAGCCCGGTTCGCATGCGCGGCGAGGACATGGTGGTCCACCGCACGCGCAACCAGCCCAAGTGCGCCACGGCCGTGGTCATGGACATGTCCGGCTCGATGCGCAACGGCGGCCAGTACGTGCAGGCCAAGCGCATGGCGCTCGCCCTCGACGGGCTCATCCGCAGCGAGTACCCGGGCGACTTCCTGCAGTTCGTCGAGATGTACACGGTGGCGCGGCTGCGCTCGCCCGCCGAGGTGCCGCAGGTGATGCCGAAGCCGGTCACCATCCGCGAGCCCGTGGTGCGCCTGCGCGCGGACATGTCCGACCCGTCCATCACCGAGATGGACCTGCCGCCGCACTTCACGAACATCCAGCGCGCGCTCCAGCTCTCGAGGCAATGGCTCACCGGCCGCCCCACCCCCAACCGCCAGGTGATGCTCATCACCGACGGCCTGCCGACCGCGCACTTCGAGGGCACCGACCTCTACATGCTGTACCCGCCGGACCCGCGCACCGAGCGCGCCACCATGCGGGAGGCGATGCGATGCAGGGAGGCAGGCATCACCATCAACGTGTTCCTGCTTCCCTCGTGGAACCAGACCGAGGACGACGTCCAGTTCGCCCACCGCATGGCCGAGTCCACCGGCGGGCGGGTCTTCTTCGTCGCCGGGCAGGAGCTCGACCGATTCGTGGTGTGGGACTACGTCAGGCGGCGGCGGTCGATCCTCGGCTGAGACTCCCGGGCGCGGGCGGCGCACGCGGCGCACGCGGGAAATCAACAGGAAAACGGCCTTGATTCGGGGTGCGGGTCCGTCTAGCGTTATCGGCTTGGGCACAGGAGGCCCACACCCGCCATGCACCCGTCCATCAACCACCTGTCCGACCCGATGAACGACAACACCTCGACGTTCCTCAACCCGACTCGCGCGTCGGACTACTTCGGCTGCATGACCTTCAGCGGGGACACCATGCTGAAGCGGCTGCCGAGCGACGCGTTCGCGAAGCTGCAGCGCACCATCAGCGAGGGCACGCCGCTCGACCCGGCCATCGCGAACACGGTCGCGGTCGCGATGAAGGACTGGGCCATCGAGCACGGCGCCACGCACTACTGCCACTGGTTCCAGCCGCTCACCGGGATCAGCGCCGAGAAGCACGACGCCTTCCTGAGCCCCATGGCCGACGGCAGCGCGATCGAGAAGTTCTCCGGCAACCAACTGATCGTCGGCGAGCCCGACGCGTCGAGCTTCCCGTCGGGCGGCATCCGCGACACCTACGAGGCCCGCGGCTACACGGCCTGGGACTGCACGAGCCCCGCGTTCCTCATGAAGAACCCCTCGGGGATCATCACGCTGTGCATCCCCACGGCCTTCGTGAGCTGGACGGGCGAGGCGCTCGACAAGAAGACCCCGCTCCTGCGCTCGATCCAGGCGCTCTCGGCGCAGGCCATGCGCATCCTGAGGCTCTTCGGCACCGACCGGGGCGTCACGCACGTCGCCGGCACGCTCGGCGTCGAGCAGGAGTACTTCCTGGTCGAGCGCGAGCAGTTCGAGTCGCGGCTGGACCTCGCCCTCACGGGGCGCACGCTCATCGGCGCCAGCGCCCCCAAGGGCCACCAGCTCGACGACCACTACTTCGGCGCCGTGCCCGACCGCGTCCTCATGTTCATGGCCGAGGTCGAGTCCCGGCTCTTCGAGCTCGGGGTGCCGGTCAAGACCCGGCACAACGAGGTGGCGCCGAGCCAGTACGAGATCGCGCCGATGTTCGAGAACGCGAACATCGCCGTCGACCACCAGATGATCACCATGCAGGTGCTCCGCATGGTGGCGCGCAAGCACGGGTTCGAGTGCCTGCTGCACGAGAAGCCCTTCGCCGGCATCAACGGCAGCGGCAAGCACAACAACTGGGCGATCGCCACCAGCACCGGCGTCAACCTGCTCGACCCGCGCGAGGAGACCCACACGAACATGCAGTTCCTGGTGTTCCTGGCCGCGGTCATCCGCGCGGTGGACATGCACGCCGACCTGCTCCGCGCCTCGATCGCGAGCGCCGCGAACGACCACCGCCTGGGCGCCAACGAGGCCCCGCCGGCGATCATGAGCATCTTCCTGGGCGACATGCTCACGGACATCATCGACCAGCTCGAGCACGGCACGCCGAAGAAGACGAAGACCGGGGGCGACCTCGACCTCGGCGCCACCACCCTGCCCCAGATCCCGCGCCACGCGAGCGACCGCAACCGCACGTCGCCCTTCGCGTTCACGGGCAACAAGTTCGAGTTCCGCGCGGTGGGCTCCACCGCGGCCGTCGCCTGGCCGAACACGGTGCTCAACACCATCATCGCCGAGAGCGTCGACTTCCTCGCCACCGAGCTCGAGAGGAAGGCAGGCAGGAACCCCTCCGAGGCGAAGCTCGAGTCCGCGGTGAAGGCAGTCCTCAAGGAGGTCATCAAGAAGCACCGCCGCGTGTGCTTCGACGGCGACGGCTATAGCGAGGCATGGCACAAGGAGGCCGAGCGGCGCGGGCTGCCGAACATGCCGAGCACCGCCGACTGCCTCGGCGCGTTCGCGACGAAGAAGGCCAAGGACCTGTTCGCGAAGTACAAGGTGCTGAACGCCCGCGAGCTGGCGGCGCGGCACGACGTGCTGGTCGAGCACTACTGCACCGTGCTCGGCATCGAGTCGCGCACGCTGGTGCAGGTCGCGCGCACGCAGGTGCTTCCCGCGGCGCTTCGCGCCCAGGAGGAGCTCGCCACCACGGTGAGCGCCACGCTGGCCGCCGACGTCGACTGCGCCGAGACGCAGGCCGAGCTGAAGGCGCACGTCGGCATGGTGAACGAGCTGCGCTCGGCCACCAAGGAGCTCGAGACCCTGTCGACCAAGCACCACAAGGACGAGGTCACCGAGATGCGCTTCCTGCGGGACCGCGTGGTCCCGGCCATGGACCGCGTCCGGACGGCCTGCGACGCCCTCGAGCGGGTCACCCCGGCGGACACGTGGCCCATGCCCACGTACGCCGAGATGCTCCTCCTCAAGTGATCGGACCCACCTGACCCAAGCGGAAGGGGCGTATACTCCGCCCCTTCCGCTGTTCTTTTCCGCACACCACGGCACCCACCCCATGTCCACCGAGACCACCGTCGTCGTCGAGACCGTCGGCCCCGCCCGCAAGCGCCTCAAGATCACCATCCCGGCCAAGGCCGTGGATGCCGGCATCAGCGACGCCTACTCGACCGCGCGCAACGACGTGCAGCTGCCCGGGTTCCGACGCGGCACGGCGCCGATTGCGCTCATCGAGAAGCGCTTCGGCGCGTCGATCCTCGAGGACCTTCGCCGCCGCCTGCTGACCGAGGCGTACACGAAGGCGCTCACAGACCACAAGCTCCAGCCGATCTCCGACCCCGAGCTCGACGAGAAGGCCGGCGAGCCCGAGCTCAAGCGCGGCGCCGCCCTCGCGGTGACGCTCGACGTCGAGATCGTCCCGGACATCGCGCTGCCCAAGCTCGAGGACGTCGAGGTGCGCCGCCCGGTCGCCGAGGTCGAGGAGAAGTTCGTCGACGAGGAGATCCGCCGCCTCGGCTACCGCTTCGGAACGCCCGGCCGCATCGACGGCCCGTTCGAGAACCTCGACCGCATGGTCGGCAAGGCCGTGGTGCGCGTGAAGGGCGCCCAGAAGGACCCCTACTTCGAGGCCGAGGAGTGCCTGGTGGTGGTGCCCGACGCCGAGGACGAGGGCAAGGGCCAGGTGCTCGGGCTCATGTTCGACGACCTCGGGCCGAAGCTCGCAGGGCGCAAGGTGGGCGAGACCGTCAAGCTCGTCACGAAGGGCCCTGCCGTCCACGAGCGCGAGGAGCTCCGCAACGCCGAGATCACCGTTGAGTTCACGCCTGCGCAGGCCGAGCGCATCGCGCCGGCCGCGCCCGAGGCGGTCGCCAACAGCCTGGGGCTCGGCAGCGTCGAGAACCTCCGCGAGCAGGTGAAGCTGCAGCTCGAGGGCCGCCGCGACCAGGAGCAGCGCGCCGCGATGCGCGAGCAGGCCGCCGAGTGGTTCGCCGACAAGGTGGACTTCGAGCTGCCCGAGAAGATGTCGGGCGCGCAGGTCGCGCGCAACCTCGAGATGGCCCGCATCCAGCTCCTCTCGCAGGGGCTCGACGAGGCCACGGTCGAGAAGCGCGTCGCCGAGATCCGCGGCGCGAGCGAGGCCGACACGCGGCGCCGGCTCAAGGTGTTCTTCATCCTCTCGAAGCTCGCGCAGGACCTCGGCATCGAGGTCGGCGAGGCCGAGGTCAACGGCCAGATCGCGCAGATGGCGCGCGCCCGCGGCCAGCGGCCGGACGCCCTCCGCGCCGAGCTCCAGCAGTCCGGCCGCCTCAACGAGATGGCGCTCGCCATCCGCGAGGCGAAGGTGCTCGACCGCGTGCTGTCCAAGGCGAAGGCCACGGACATCGCCGCCGAGGAGTGGAACAAGGTCGTCGCCGAGAAGCAGAAGGCGGCCAACGCCCGGGCCGGCAAGGCCTGACCGAGGCGCGCCCCTGACCCGTGGAAGCGTCGAGGACCAGTCTCTTCTTCTGGCTCGGCGTCGGGCTCCTGTTCGCGATCGCGTTCGGCGGCGGGCTCGTCGTGATGTGGGCCCGCCGCAACGCCAAGGCCCCGCTGGAGCCGCCGCGCACCGCGTTCACGCTCGATGACCTGCGTCGCATGCGCGAGCAGGGCGAGATCACCGAGCGTGAGTTCGAGACCGCCCGCGACATCATGATCCAGAAGACGCGCGAGGCCGCCGAGCGCGACCGCGCACGCCGGGGCGGCACCGACTGGGGCGACGGGCGCGGGCAACGTCCCTGAACCTTTCCGGTGCGAGAACTGCCGAAGGTCGCTGGAGGAACCCCTCCCGCGGGCCGATAGACTTCCCGTCCGCGCCGGGTCTCGGCGTGGCCCACAGGAGCACTCCGTGACGAACCCGATGCCGAACGAACGCGCGCCCCGCCCCCAGCCGGAGGCCGCCAACGGGCCGACGAGGCGCAACGGGCGCGACGGGATGGGCGACGGCTTCGGCGGCGGCGCGGGTGGAGGCGGCGCGGGCGGCCCCGGCGGCGCGGGCGGCGGTTCCGGTGGCGGCAACGACGGAGGCTTCCGCGGCAAGAAGGTCACCACGTGCAGCTTCTGCGGCAAGACCAGCCGCGAGGTCGGGCCGATGGTGGAGGGCCCGAACGACGTCTACATCTGCACGAACTGCACCGACCTCTGCGCGAACATCTTCAAGCAGGAGCGCCGACGCGTCAGCGGCAGCCGCCCGCAGCTGGGGCAGATCCCCTCGCCGCGGCAGATGAAGGAGTTCCTCGACCAGTACGTGATCGGCCAGGAGCATGCCAAGCGCGCGCTGTCGGTGGCCGTGCACAACCACTACAAGCGGCTCTCGCAGCTCGACAACGAGCAGTCGCCCGTGGAGCTCGACAAGTCCAACGTGCTCATGATCGGCTCGACCGGCACGGGCAAGACCCTGCTGGCGAAGACGCTCGCGCGCATCCTGAACGTGCCCTTCGCGATCGGCGACGCGACCACGCTCACCGAGGCCGGCTACGTGGGCGAGGACGTCGAGAACCTGCTGCTCAAGCTGCTGCAGGCCGCCGACTTCGACCTCGAGAGCGCGCAGCGCGGCATCATCTACATCGACGAGATCGACAAGATCGGCAAGACGAACCACAACGTCTCGATCACCCGCGACGTCAGCGGCGAGGGCGTGCAGCAGAGCCTCCTGAAGATGCTCGAGGGCACCACCGCGAACGTCCCGCCGCAGGGCGGGCGCAAGCACCCCGAGCAGCAGTACATCCAGATGGACACGACGAACATCCTGTTCGTCTGCGGCGGCAGCTTCGACGGCATCGAGGACATCGTCAAGAAGCGCGTCGGCCGCAAGCGCATCGGGTTCTCGACCGAGGCGCAGGCCTTCGACGACAAGGTGGCCGAGCGCGCCGCGATGATCGCGCAGGTGACGCCCGACGACGTGCTGGAGTTCGGCATGATCCCCGAGCTCGTCGGCCGCCTGCCGATCCTGTGCCCGCTGCACCCGCTCTCCCGCGAGGCGATGGTGCAGATCCTCACCGAGCCCAAGAACGCGCTCATCAAGCAGTACCAGCACATGTTCAGCCTCGAGGGCGCGCGCCTGGAGTTCACGCACGACGCGCTCGAGCTGATCGCCGACCGCGCCCTGGCGCGCAACACCGGGGCCCGCGCCCTGCGCGCGGTGGTCGACGAGATCATGATCGACCTCATGTACCACCTGCCCGAGCTCGACAACGCGAGCGCCGTCTACACGATCGACGCGCGCAGCATCGAGCGCGGCGTGCCGCTGCAGCAGCTGCGCCGGCGCGAGCGCGAGAGCGCCTGAGGCCGGAACCCACGTGCGCGACCACGCCGCCCTGCTCCACGCCGCGCGCGCGATCGCGGGCCTCCGCACCGACCGCGAGCGGATGGACGCCTTCGTCGACCTCTGGTGGGACGCATTCGGCGCGACGGGGGCCAGCTGGGTCGGCTTCTACGTCGACCACCCGGGCGAGCCGGACGACCGCCGCATGACCCTGGCCGCGCGCCGCCCGAAGCCCGCGTGCTCGCCCATCGGGATCCACGGCGCGTGCGGGCAGGCGCTCCGGGCCGCGAAGTGCCTGGTGGTGCGCGATGTCGCCGAGCTGGGCGCCGGGTACATCGCCTGCGACCCCCGCGACCGCAGCGAGCTGGTGGTGCCGTGCCTGCGCCCCGACGGCACGGCCTGGGGGGTGCTCGACATCGACAGCCACGAGGTGGGCGCGTTCGATGCCCAGGATGCCGATGGGTGCGGGATGCTCCTGGTGGCCGCCGGGCTTTCGACGTCGGTTGCCGGCATCCGATAACGGCCGATTCGCCCCCTTGCCTCGTGACGGGGGTTGGCCTATCCTCTCCGATCTTCGCCCGAACGAACGGGCCTCACCACGAAGGACCAGCCATGCCCCGCGTTTGCCACTTCACCGGCGCCAAGACCTCTTCCGGAAACGTCCTCAAGATCCGCGGCAAGGCGAAGTACCTCGGCGGCGTCGGCCTCAAGACGACGTCGGTGAAGAAGCGCACCTTCAAGCCGAACCTGCAGACGGTGGACACCGTCGAGGACGGCACGCGCAAGCGCGTGAAGGCGACGGTCCGCGCGATCCGCTCGGGCCTGGTCGTGAAGCCGATGAAGCGCGCGTACACGTACACGCGCGAGCGTCGTGCGGCCGCCGGCGCCTGATCCCTGCGGCGATTCCGCCGCGATTCGTTGACTCCTCGGATTCCAGGCCTACACTCGGGCCCATCATCGCATGGGCGGAGTGCATGGCTGCGGGCGCCTGCTTGGGCCGTCCGAGCTTCGCCATTCGGGCCTGCGGCACGGTGCCGCGGGCACTTCCGCACCCCCGGCCGCGACGGCCACGGAGCGGCGCAGGACGCGCCGGAACACGCGACGTGCAGACGGGCTTCGGCCAATCCGACCGCGACCGGGTGCTCGACGCCACCGACCTGGTGGCGCTCGTCGGCGAGCACGTGCAGCTGAAGCCCAAGGGACGCGAGCACGTGGGCGTCTGCCCGTTCCACGACGACCGTTCGCCCTCGATGACCGTGGTCACGCACAAGGGCGCGGGCTTCTACAAGTGCTTCGCGTGCGGCGCCGCCGGGAACGCGATCGACTTCATGATGAACTACCACAAGATGGAGTTCATCGACGCGCTGCGCTCGCTCGCCGAGCGCGCGGGCATCGAGCTCCGCCAGGCGCGTGGCGACGAGGGGCCGGCGGGCGGGCGGCGGGCCCTGCTCCGCGCCAACCTGGTCGCGGCGAACTTCTTCCGCAAGGCCCTGGCGCACGCCGAGCACGGCGCGGCCGCGCGCGCGGCGCTCGCCGAGCGCGGGATCGGCCAGGCGATGCAGGAGCGGTTCGGGCTCGGCGCCGCGCCGGCCGGGTGGGACACGTTCGTGCGGCACCTCGACCGCCTGCGCGAGCACCGTGCGGGGTCCCGCGGCGACGACGCCGTTCCCGAGCAGGACGTCTTCCGCGCCGCCGGCCTGGTGCGCGACGGGCGCCAGGGGCCCATCGACGGCTTCCGCAACCGAGTGGTCTTCCCGATCTGCGACGAGATGGGCGCGCCCATCGCGTTCGGCGCGCGCAAGATCGACCCCGACGACGAGCCGAAGTACCTCAACAGCCCCGAGAGCGCCGTGTTCCACAAGGGGCGCGGGCTGTACGCGATCCACCTCGCGAAGAAGTCGATCATCGACTCCCGCACCGCCGTCATCTGCGAGGGCTACACCGACGTCATCGCGTGCCACGAGGCAGGCGTGACGAACGCCGTGGCCACGCTCGGCACCGCGCTCACGCGCGACCACGCGCGGGTCCTCAAGCGGATGGCCGAGCGCATCGTGCTCCTCTTCGACGGCGACGCCGCGGGACAGAAGGCGGCCGACCGCGCGATCGAGGTGTTCTTCGCCGAGACGGTCGACGTCCGCATCTGCACGCTGCCGGACGGGCTCGACCCCGACGAGCTGCTGCGCCAGCCGGGCGGCCGCGAGCGCTTCGACGCCGCGCTCGCCGCGAGCGAGGACGCGCTGGTGCACTTCGTGCGACGGTTCCGCGCGGGATTCCGCGCGGCCGAGGGCCTCAGCGCGCGCCAGCAGCGGATCGAGGCCGTGCTCGCGCGGCTGGTCGAGCTCGGGTTCCGGGAGATGCCCGGCCTGCGCCGGACCATGGTCATGTCCAACCTGGCCGCGATCACGGGGCTCCCCGAGCGCGAGCTGCAGGCGGCGCTCGACGCCGTGCGGGCGCCGGCCCCGCGCGCGAGCGCACCCGAGGCGGTCCCCGTCGCGGCCGCACCTGCGGGTCGCGCGCGGACAGGGCTGGAGGACCAGGGCTTCACGGTGCCGCAGGCGCGGGCGCGGCGCGCGGCCGAGCGCGACGTGCTGGCCATGGTGCTTGCGTGGCCATCGGCCGGAGCGGCACGCGTCCGGCTCGACGACGGGACGGCCCTGCCGTTCTGCGAGGCGGTCACGCCGGAGTCGTTCCTCGACCCCGGCGCCCGGGCCATCGCCGACGCCATTCACGTGTGGCTCGAGGACCGGCACCCGTTCAGCGCCGACGACGTCATCGCCGAGCTCCGCCACCCAGATGACAAGGGGCTCGTCGTGGACCTTGTCTTGGTCGGCCAACGCCGCGCCGAGTCCGAGAACCACGCTCTTGAGCGCCTCCAAGAGGCCGTGGACGCCCTGGAGCGAATCCGCCGCGTGCGCAGCGGCGTATCTGACGGTTTGGCCCGGATTCGGAAGGATGCGAGCGAACCGGAAGCGATTTCCGCGCGTCTTGAATCCATCCGCAATCGGGGCCGAGACCCCACCGCCTTCGGTCGCCTGCCCGGCGCCCGGGGCATGCGGCCGTTGCGCCCGAGGGATGTTCCCTCGGAGGATTCCGACCGACCGACCTGACCCATTTCGCGCGTTTTTGCGCCTTACACCCTTGATGGCCGATGTGTTCTGCTTGCGTTTAGATCGCACCCGGAACCCTCCGAGAACTGGAACCTGAACGTGTCACTCGCACTCTCCGACCTCACCCCCGTCCTCCGCCAGCTGGTCGAACTCGGCCGCGGCCGCAAGTGGATCACGTACGAGGAGTACATCCGCTGCGTTCCCGACGAGTTCGTCGAGCCCGAGAAGGTCGACGAGATGATCGTGCTCCTCGACGAGCTCGGCATCGAGCTCATCGACGAGACCGAGCGCAAGCGCAACGGCTGGGACATGTTCGAGGCGCCGCTGCAGACGAACCTCAAGTTCCAGCGCGACGAGAAGAAGCCGAACAAGCCGCCGAAGGTCCAGATGATCGACGAGGAGGACGGCCCCCCGGTCGACTTCGACGGGTCGTTCGAGGACGAGCAGCACCACCCGGAGGAGCCCGCCCCCGCCGAGGAGGAGATCCTCGACGACGCCGAGGCCCAGGCCGCGGTCGAGGCCGCGCTCAACGAGCAGGGCTCGAAGCGGATCGACGACCCGATCCGCATGTACCTGACGCAGATGGGCACGATCCCGCTGCTGACGCGCGAGGAGGAGATCCGCCTCGCGAAGAAGATCGAGACGACGCGCATGTGCTTCCGCCGCCTGACGCTCGCGAGCGACTACGCCGCGCAGATGGCGGTGCAGATCCTGAAGCAGGTGCATGCCGGCACCCTGCCCTTCGACCGCACGATGCGCATCTCGACGGCCGAGGAGAACCACAAGGAGACGATCGCGGCCCGCATCCCCGCGAACCTCCCGACGATCGAGCGCCTGCTCGCGCGCAACCGCGAGATCTTCGACGCGCTCGACGCCGGCGCGGCCGAGGCGAAGGCCGCCCAGCTGCAGCGCGAGTTCGACCACAACCGCCGCAAGGTGGCCGTGCTGCTCGAGGAGTGCTGCCTGCGCACCAGCCGCATCCAGCCGCTCCTGCGCAAGCTGCAGGGTCTCGACCGCAAGGTGAAGGAGATCCTGCACCAGCTCAAGAAGTCGGAGAAGCACCCCGAGCGCTTCGACCCCGAGGACCTGCAGGTGATGCGGGACGAGATCGACGGCCTGAAGGGCATGGTGCTCGAGGACGCCGCCGCGCTCGACGGGCGCGTGCGCCGGATCGAGCGCGCGTTCCTCGAGTACGAGCAGGCCAAGCGCGACCTTTCGGGCGGCAACCTGCGCCTGGTGGTCTCGATCGCCAAGAAGTACCGCAACCGCGGACTGCCGTTCCTGGACATCATCCAGGAGGGCAACACGGGCCTCATGCGCGCGGTCGACAAGTACGAGTACAAGCGCGGCTACAAGTTCAGCACCTACGCAACGTGGTGGATCCGCCAGGCCATCACGCGCGCCATCGCCGACCATGCCCGCACCATCCGCGTGCCGGTGCACATGATCGAGACGATGTCGAAGCTGCGCACCATCCAGAAGCACCTGCTCCAGGAGCTCGGCCGCGAGCCGACCGTCGAGGAGATCGCGCTGCGCGCGAAGATGCCGATCGAGGAGACGCGCCGCGTGATGAAGGTGAGCCGTCACCCGATCTCGCTCGACCGCCCGGTCGGCGAGAGCGAGGACAGCCACTTCGGCGACTTCATCGAGGACGAGCGCCAGGTCAGCCCCGACGTCAGCGCCTCGAGCGAGCTCCTGCGCCAGCGGATCAACGACGTGCTGCGCACGCTCACCTACCGCGAGCGCGAGATCCTGAAGCTGCGCTACGGCATCGGCGACGGCTACACGTACACGCTCGAGGAGGTCGGCCGCATCTTCAAGGTCACGCGCGAGCGCGTGCGCCAGGTCGAGAACAAGGCCATCCGCAAGCTGCAGCACCCCGTGCGGCGCCAGCGGCTGCAGAGCTTCCTCGACGAGAACGAGGGCGCCGAGGAGTGATCGGCCCCGCGCGGCGCCCCGTGCGCCGCGCGGCCGCGTGCGGGGGCTAGCCCCGGCGCGCCGCGAGCATCCCGCGCACCGCGAAGGCCCACGCC
>CAMDUT010000038.1 GCA_945877905.1 Phycisphaera mikurensis NBRC 102666
GTCGAGCGCCGTCGCACGCACGAGCCACCCGCGCGCCGAGGCGGGCTCGGCCAGCGCCTGGAGCGCCGCCCCGGGCTCGCCGGCGCGAACCGAGGCCTCGGCGCGCAACTCGGCGGCCGCGCCCGGGTCCGCGAGCGCGGACGAGCGGAGGTCCCACCGTGCCAGCGCCGCACGCGCACGGTCGTCGGCGGTCACGAGGTCCCCGTCGTCGTAGGTCCCGTGCCGCAGGCGCAGCGCCGCGCGCTCGGCGTCGGAGAGCGCGGCGCTCTGCAACGCACCGCGCACGGCGGGCGAGAGTTCGAGCTGGGCGGGCACCGCCTGGGCGAGGGCCTGCGCGGCCATCGCGAGCAGCGAGGCCGCGATCGCACCCACGGCGGTCGCCGGGATGCGCCGGCCCGCGGTCACGGCGCGCGCTCCGGCGCGGGGCCGGGGCCGGCGTCCTGTGCTCGCGCGGGCTCCGCCGGCAGCGGGCGTTCGTCCACGCGCCAGCCCTCGGTCGCGCCCGAGGCGAGCGAGAGCAGCGAGCGCTGCGCCTCGTCGAGGCCGCCGTTGACGGCCGCCCCGCGCAGGATCACGGTGGTGCGCCCGTTGCGCCGGCGCGCCTCGACGCCGCGCGGCACCAGCGTCCCTGCGTCGTACCAGACCGTGGCCTCGACCAGGTCGCGGTCGGCCATGCCGGGGCGCGGCCGAAGCCGGAGGCCCACCATGGGCTCGGGCACGCGCTTCAACGACGCGGACTCGGGAACCTCGGCCAGCGCGGCCTCGAACCGGCGCATGACGTCCTCGCGCCGCTGGCCGATCGGAAGCGGCACCGGCCCCTCGCCCGGCCTGAGCGGGTCGTAGCGCTCGCCCGGGCGCGCCAGCTGCCGACGCACCAGCGTCCGCTCGCGGAAGTCGGCCTCGGTGAGCCAGCCGTCCGCGTACACGTAGCGCACCGGCCGGTCGTCGGCGCGGCCGCTTCCGTCGATGAACTTCTCGAGCACCACCGCGAAGCGGCGCGTCTCGGGCTTGCCGGTGTCCTGCACCAGCACCACCTGACCCATCCGGCGCTCGGTGTCGCCCGTCACGTCGTCCGTCGTCTCCACCGTGACGGCGCTGCGGAAGTCGCGCATGCCGGCGGCCACGCCCTCGACGGCGTCGAGCAGCGTCGCGGCGTCCGCGAAGCGCATCCCTGCGCACTCGGCGGGCGGCGTCGCCCCGGTCGCCGCGCCCGCGGCACCTCCCGCGCCCGGGGGAGCGTCCGCAGGCGGGACCACCGCGCATCCGGCACACACCGCAGCCACCGCGATCACCGCGCATGCATCCATGCCCCAACGATACGCGCGCATGCCGCTCAGGCGACCGGCACGTGCTCGACGATGTCCAGCCCGAACCCGTGCAGCCCCGGCATGGGCTTCGGGTGGTTCGTCAGGAGCCGCAGGCGCGAAAGGCCGAGGTCGCGCAGGATGCGCCCGCCGACCCCGAACATCCGCGCGTCCATGGGCTGCGCGCCCGCACCCAGGCCATCCACCCGGGTGAGGTCCGGTGCGTTGACGTCGTCGCGGCCGGGCCGTCGGATGCGCGCGAGGCGTCCGGGCAGGTCGTCGCCCGCGCCCTCGGTGCGCAGGTAGACGAGCGCGCCCGCGCCGGCCTGCGCGATCATGCGCAGGCTCGCGCGCACCACCTGCTGCCCCGCGGCGTCGCCGCCGCCGAGCGCGATCCCGAACACGTCGCCGAGGATCTCGCGCCGGTGCATGCGCACGAGCGCGGGCGCGTCGTGCGGCACCACCGCGCCGCGCGCGTCGAGCGCACCGATGCCGCCCGTCGTGAGCGCGAAGTGCGGGAGCGCGTCGACGTCGCTCTCCCACGCGAACAGCGTGAATTCGCCCTCCGGGGTGAGCACGCGCGAGCCATGCACCGGCTCGATCCGGCGGATCAGGCCTTCCTCGGCGAGGCGGTGACGGATCACCTGCTCGACGCTGCACATGCGCAGGCCGTGCTCGGCGCAGATCCGCTCGAGGTCAGGCATGCGCGCCATCTCGCCGTCGGGCCGCACGATCTCGATGATCGCGGCCGCGGGCCGCAGGCCCGCGAGGCGGCACAGGTCGACGCTGCCCTCGGTCTGGCCGGTGCGCACGAGCACGCCGCCGTCGCGCGCGCGCAGGGGGTTGATGTGGCCCGGCCGCACGAAGTCGTCCGCCCGGATCGCCGGGTCGATCAGCATCTGGATGGTCCTGGCGCGGTCGCGCGCGCTGATGCCGGTGCCGACCCCGTGGCGCGGGTGCCCGTCGACGCTGACCGTGAAGGGCGTGCCGCGCACGCTGGTGTTCGACGTGGTCTGCGCGTGGAGGTCGAGCCGCTCGCACGTCGCTGAGTCGAGGCTCACGCACAGGTACCCGCCGCCGACGCGCGTCAGGAAGTTCACCATCTCGGGCGTGACGAACTCGGCCGCGACCACGAAGTCGCCCTCGTTCTCGCGGTCCTCGTCGTCGACGAGCACGACCACGCGCCCTGCACGAAGGTCTTCCAGGATCTCGGGGATCGGGCTCAGCGCCATGGGGCACACAGGGTAGGCGACGGGCCGGGCGCCCCGCCGCACCGCGGCCCTACGATTCCGGGCCCATGGTCCCACCCGACACCGCCCGGATGGCCGCGCGCGAGGCGCTGCTCCTCGAGCTCACGCAGGTCCCCACCGCCGCCGGCCTCGAGGACCGCGTGGTCGCCTTCATCGACCGGTGGATCGGGGGACGCGCCGACCGCGTGCAGGCGACCCGCGACGACGTCGGCAACACGATCATCACCCAGCGGCGCGGCGGCGGCGCGCGCCCCGTACTCGTGACCGCGCACCTCGACCACCCCGCCTTCGTCGTGACCGGACGCGCGGGTGACCATGCGCTCGCGCTCGAGTTCCGTGGAGGCGTCAACGACCCGTACTTCGCCGGAGCGCGGCTCGAGCTCGTCGGTCCAGGCGAGGAACGCGCGCACGCGACGGTCGAATCCCTCGACGCCGACGCGAAGCCGTTCAAGCGCGTCGCGGCGCACGCCCCGGCGGCGCTGCCGGCATGGTGCGGCGCGGGCACGATCGCCCGCTGGGATCTCCCGCGCGCCGAGATCGCCGACGGCCTGCTCCACACCGACGCGTGCGACGACCTCGCCGCCGCCGCGGCCGCGCTGTGCGCCCTCGACGAGCTCCTCGACGCACCGGGATGCGGCCACGTGGGCCTGCTGTTCACCGTCGCCGAGGAGGTCGGCTTCATCGGCACCATCCATGCGGCGCGCACCGGGTTCGTCCCGCGCGAGGCCCGCCTGCTGTGCCTCGAGAACTCGCGCAGCTATCCGCATGACTCTCCGATCGGCGCCGGCGCCATCCTGCGCGTGGGCGACCGCATCAGCGTCTTCTCGCCGTCGCTCACCAACCGCCTCGCCGAGCTCTTCGCGCACGAGGCGAAGTCGGACCCGTCGTTCCGCTGGCAGCGGAAGCTGATGCCCGGCGGCGCGTGCGAGGCGACCGCGTTCGCCTCGTACGGTTACGAGTCGACCTGCCTGTGCCTGCCGCTGGGCAACTACCACAACATGGCCGACATCGACGGCGTGGCCGCGGGCACCGCGCGCGCGCAGGTGGCGCGCGAGCACGTCGCGGTGGCGGACTTCCATTCGCTCGTGCGCATGATCGAGGTCGCGGCGCGCGGCCTCGACTCGGCCCCGGCGGAGACCACGGAACAGCTGATGGAGCGCCTGTACGCCGAGCGGTCGTCGGTGCTCAGGCGTGCCCGCGCGACTTGAGCTGCTTCTGGAGGAACGCCTTCGCGAAGCGCCAGTCCTTCTCGGCGCCAGCCTCGGACACCCCGACGATCGACGAGACGGTGGCGATCGGAAGCGAACCGAAGATCCGCAGCTCGGCCACGCGCGCGGCGCGGTCGTCGACCTCCGAGAGCGCCTCGAGCGCGGTCTCGAGCGCCATCGCGAGCTCCGGCGACGCGCCCTCGAAGGACGGGAGCTCGGCCTCGGGCTCGGGGCTCGCGGCCTGCTCGGCACGCATCGCGCGGCGCGCCTCCATCGCCTTCTCGGTGCGCTTCTTCTCCTCGATGCGCTTCTTCGCGCGCTCCGCGAACACCTGTCGCAGGATCACCGAGGCCGTCGCACGGAAGTCGTCCTCGTCCTTGAACTGCTCGGGCTTGTGGCCGGCCAGGCGGACGAACGCCTCGCTGACAATGATCGTCGGCTGCAGCGTCACCTCCGGCGGGTGCGTCTTCATGTAGAGCGTGCTCAGGAGGCGCAGCTCGCCCATGATCTCCTCGAAGAGGTCGGCGATCGATGCATCGTCGCCCGAGAGGTCCTGGATGTCGCTCATGCAGCGGATGGTACCCCGCCCCGCCCCGGCGGCTCCTATCCTGCACGGGATGCGCCCCGAACACGATGCCGCCGCCGACCCCGCGGAGCGACTCGCCCGCGCCCTCCGCTCGGCCATCGCCGCGGCCACGGGCCTCGCGCCCGAGTCATGCGACCCGCAGGTGCGCCCGGGCACGAACCCGCAGTTCGGCGACTTCCAGGCGAACTTCGCGATGGCGCTCGCCAAGCAGCTCGGCGCCAACCCGCGGCAGCTCGCGGCCGACGTGCTCGCGAAGGCCGACCTCGCGGGCATCGCCGAACGCACGGAGGTCGCGGGGCCCGGCTTCGTGAACGTGCACCTCGCGGCGTCCGCGCTCGCCGACGCCATCGACGCGTTCGACACGCCCGCCCTCGGCATCGCGCCATCGATGGACCGCCACGCGGTGACCGTCGACCTCTGCGGCGTCAACGTCGCGAAGCAGATGCACGTCGGGCACCTGCGCGCCACCATCATCGGCGACACCATCGCGCGCGTGCACGAGCGCCTCGGCAGGAAGGTCTGGCGCGAGAACCACCTCGGCGACTGGGGCCTGCCCATCGCGATGACGCTCGCGGCGCTCCGCCGCGCGGGCGCGGACCTCGGGCGAATCACGCTCGAGGACCTGAACCGCGCGTACCGCGCCGCGCAGCTCGAGGGGCGCGACGACCACGCGGGGCTCGTGGCCGCGCGCGCGACGCACGCGGGCCCGCACCGCGTCGCCGAGCTCGAGGCCCAGAACGTGGGCGCCGCGCTGGCGCAGGAGGACGCTCGCGCGACGCTCGTGCGCCTCCAGTCCGGCGAGCAGGCGCTGGTCGACGACTGGCAGCGCATCATCGACTGCACCATGCGCGAGGTCTTCGAGACGGCCGGCGTCCTCGGCGTCCACCTCACCGAGCTCCACAGCCGCGGCGAGAGCTTCTTCCGCGAGCGCCTGGGCCCCGTGGTCGAGGCCTTCGTCAAGGCGGGCCTCGGCACCGAGGACGACGGCGCAATCGTCGTGCGCTACCCCGACCGGGAGCGCCCGATGCTCATCCGCAAGCGCGACGGCGGGTTCCTCTACGCCACCACCGACCTCGCCGCGTGCCGCTTCCGCGTGCAGGACCTCGGCAGCGACCTCGTCGTGTACGTGGTCGACGCGCGCCAGCGCGACCACTTCAAGGACGTCTTCGACGCGGTGCGCATGGCCGGGTGGGACCGGCTTCCGGACGGCACGCAGGCGCGGCTCGTGCACGTGCCGTTCGGGAGCGTGCTCGGGCCGGACCGCAAGCCGCTCAAGACTCGCAGCGGCGAGAACTTCACCCTCAAGGCGCTCCTCGACGAGGCCATCGAGCGCGGGACGCGCGAGGTGCGCGCGCGCAGCTCCTCGCCGGACTCCCCGACCGCCGGCATGCCGGAGGACGAGCTTGCAGCGATCGGCCGCGCGGTCGGCATCGCCGCGGTCAAGTACGCAGACCTCGGCTCGGACGTCACGCGTGACTACGTGTTCGACCTCGACCGCATGGTGAGCTTCGAGGGCGACACCGGCCCGTACCTCCAGTACGCGCATGCGCGCATCGCCGGCATCCTGGGCAAGGCGCTCGACGCCGCGGCCCACGCCCCCGCGCGGCCGCGTGCCGCGGTGGGCGAGCCGGCCGAGCGCCAGCTGGCGCTCGCGATCCTGCGCTACCCGCAGGTGGTGCGCGACGTCGCCGAGCACAACGACCCCAGCCGCCTCTGCGCCTACCTGCACTCGCTCGCCACCGGGTTCAACGCCTTCTACCAGCAGTGCCCGGTGCTCCGGTGCGAGGACGCCGACGTCCGCGCCGGCCGCCTGCGGCTGTGCGCCGTCACCAAGCACGTCCTCCGCGACGGGCTGGGGCTCCTCGGCATCACGGCGCCCGAGCGCATGTGACGCAGGCCGGCGCGTGGGCGCGCCGCGCTCACGCCCTCCGCATCGCCTCGTACGCGACGCCCGCCTCGCGCATCACCGAGCGCGCCTTCGCGAACGATTCCATCCAGTGCGCGTCGGCCTCGCCGCCTGCCTCGTAGGTCACCACGCGCGCGATGCCGGCCTGCACAATCGCCAGCGTGCACTGGATGCACGGGCTGAAGCTCGTGTAGATGGATGCGCCCACGGGGCTCACGCCGTTGCGCGCGCACTGGATGATCGCGTTGAGCTCGGCGTGGCACACGAAGTCGTACTTCACCGGCCGCTCGAGCCGTTCCGGAAGGTCGTCGACGCCTCGGGGCAGTCCGTTGAACCCGGTGGCGATGATCTGCCGCGCCGGGCTCACGATCACCGCGCCCACGCCGCGGCTCGGGTCCTTCGACCACGTGGCGATGAGATCGGAGAGTTCGAGGAACCGTCGGTCCCACTTGGCGCTCGGTGCCGCGTCGGTCATCCTTCGTCCCTTTCGGCGGCGTCGCGCCGCATTCGTTCCCGGCGCCTGCGGTCACGCTCGAGCTCGCGCTCGAGCCGGTCGAGGTCACGGAACCGCAGCAGCGCGTTCGCGCGCTCCCGCGCCCGCAGCAGGTCCGTGCGCTGCAGCACCACCTCCTCGAGCTCCATCATCGATCCGTTCGGCCGCCCCAGGGGCTGCACGCGGAGCGCCATCGGCCCGGGCTCGAGCACCACGATCTCCCCGACGCGCACCAGGCCTCCGCGACCCGCGCGGCCAAGCGCCACCGTCATGAGCTCGTCGCCGAGGAACACGTCGGCCTTGCCGCCGGCGCGCACGCGCGCGCGCAGCGCGAGGTCGTAGCGGCCCACCGACGGCACCTCCACGCGCCACACGGCCATGTCGTCGAAGTCCGCCCAGCCCACGATCGCCGCGGGAGCCGCGCCTTCCGCGCCGTCCGCCTTCTCGCCTGCCGCGCGCAGCTGGTTCGTCGGCCCCGTGATGCGCGCCACCGCCGCGACGGCGTGCGCGAGCCCGTCGGCGCCGAACCGCACCGGTTCCAGGCCGTCCGAGGGATCGGCGTCCGTCGGCACGTCGCCCGCGCGGATGCGCCCGAGCATCCGCTCGACCGCGGGAGCCACCACGCGCGACGGAAGCGCGTAGGTCTTCATGCGGTCCGCGCGCGCGATGTTCATGCCGACGACCCGGCCGCGCGAGTCGACCAGCGGCGAACCCACGTTCTGCGCGGGCACCACCGCGTCGTGCTGGATCACCTCGCCGAACCCGGTGCACCGGCGGCTCACCTCCGCGCCTTGGTTGAGGTGGCGCGGGTCCATGAAGGGCAGCCGCAGGAGGCGCACGGACATGGTCTCGATCGACCCTTCCCGCGCGACCTGCAGTTCCACGAGGTCGCCGGGCGCGCGTGCGCGCAGCGGTGCCGCGGCGGCCTCCGCGGTGTCGAGCGTCACGCCGTCGATGCGCACGACGGCGTCGCCCGGGCGCAGGCCCGCGGCGGCCCCGGTGCCTCCGGGCACCACGTCCCCCACCACCTGCCCGATTCCACCGGGAATGCGCGCGCGCTCCTCGTCGGTGGGTGGGCGCAGCGTCACGCCGAGGAACGCGCGTCCCGCGGCGTCCGAGCCGCCGGAGGCGTACGGTCCCAACGAACGGAACCCGAGCGCGAGCGGCGCGATCCCGCGCCCCACCGTGAGCAGCGCGTCGCCGAGCGCGGGCTCGGGCGCGTCGCCGAACTCGACGGGCACCGCGTCGATCGGGTCGATGCCGACGATGGCCAGGTCGAGCGCCCGGTCCTCCGCGAGCCGGCGTGCGCGCACCGCCTGGCCGTCGTCGAGCAGCACGTCCACCCGGCGCACGGGGCTGCCGAGCTCGCTCGCCTTCGTGAGGACGTGCCCCTCGTCGTCGATGAGCGTGCCGTAGCAGGCGTCCCGCGAGTCCACCAGCACCGCGACCACCGCGTCGGCGTACGGGTCGGTGAGCGTCGACAGCGCCTCGAGCACCTGCGCGCGGCGGTCGTACTGCTCCTCGCGCGCGTCGGCGCCGTCGGCGAGCCGGCCCTCGTCGGCCGCGGCGTCGGACATGCGGTCCTCCATTGCGGCCTCGATCGGGTTCTTGGCGGGGTCCGCGAGCCACGCACCCGTGGCGAGCCCCTCGCGCAGCGACTCCATGCGGGACTTCGCGCTCTCGACCGTCGCGGCCAGGTTCAGCTCCGGTCGCGAGGCCGCCGCGGAGTTGACGCCCACCAGCCGCCCCTCGAGGTCGAATACGCCGCCGCCGCTGTCGCCCGGGCTCAGCGGCGCGTCGATCGCGATGCGCCATCCCTCGCGGCCGAGCACCCGGCCCACCCGCAGCGGCGGCGGCCGCCAGGGTGACCGCTCGGGGCCCAGCGGATGACCGAGGGCGAGCACCGGGTCGCCCGTCGCGAGCGACGCGGCCGCCCCGAGCTCCGCGAAGGGGAGCGTGCGGCCCGCGGGATCGGCCTTCACGAGCCCGACGTCGCCGTCGGGCCCGAAGTGCTGCCCGGCGGTCAGCCCCTTCAGCTCGGTGCCGTCGGCGAGCAGCACCGTCACCGCGCGGCCGGGCTCCTGGCCCACGTGCCCCGCGGTCAGCACCCATCCGTCTGCCGAGATGAGCGTCCCGCTCCCGGTCCCGCCCGTCTCCTTCGCGTCGGCCCCGGCACGCGGCGCGATCACGATCGCCACCACCGCATCGCGGGCACCCGGCGCCACCGCGCGCACGCGTGACTCGAACTCGCGAAGCGCGTCCGGCGAATCGACCGGCGGCACCGTCGTGAGCACGGCGGCGGCGACGAGCGCGGCGGCGATCACGGTCATCCCTTCGTCGACTGGCTGTCGAGGCGTCGGTCGGGCGCGGTTCCCATTCCCGCGGGACCCTCGAGCGCCTTGCCCGCGCCGGTCCGCTCGCACCGTTCGGCGATGGCGTCGAGCCGGTCGGCCACGAGCTCCATGCTCGAGATGCGCGACTCGGGCTTCACCTGGATGCAGCCGAGCACGAGGTCGCTGAATTCCTCGGGCACGCGCGGGTCGGTCTCGTGGAGCGGCCTCGGCATGCGGATGAGCGAGGGCTTCACGCGCATGTCGGGATTCGTCTCGCCTGCGGGCAGCGCGCACGGGATGTTGCCGCGCACGAGCACCCAATGCAGCGTCGCGCCGAGGTTGTAGACGTCCGTGGCGGGGACGATCTCCTCCTTGAAGGCCTGCTCGGGCGCGATGTACCCCGGCGTGCCCTGGATGCGCTCCTTGCGCGAACCCGCCGCGCACGCCTGGCCGAGGTCGATGACCTTCACCGTGCCGTCGTCGTTCACCATCATGTTCGACGGCTTCATGTCCGCGTGCACGAAGCCGCGCTCGTGCATGTGCGCGAGGCCGCGCGCGGCCTGCGCGAAGTAGCGCGCGATCTTCGCGGCGCTCGGCCGGTCGTCGCTCTCGAGCGTCGCCGAGTCGATCATCTCCATCACGAGCGCCGCGTCGGAGACCGGGCCGGTGGCGATCCCGAGCACCGACTTCTGGTTCTTGACGAACCGGTGGATCGCCCGGATGTTCCGGTGCTCGAGCTTGGAGCCGATGTCGTACTCCTGCTTGATCTGGTCGATGAACCGCTGGTCCTTCTCGGCGCGGCGGACCACGTGCTTCAGCGCCAGCACCTGCCGCGACTTGTCCATCACGGCGTACACGATGCTCGCGGCCCCCTCGCCCAGGCGGTCGATCACCTTGTAGCCGAAGAGCTCGCGCGGGATGGGGGAGTGGCTATGCATCGAACGGAGGACAACGCCCCGCGGACGCTCCGGAAGGAGCCCTCCCGGCCGCGGGGCGTGCGGACGGAGGGAAACCGTCGGCGTGGACGTGACCCCGGGGGAACCGGGGCGGCCGACGGACAGAACAAGGTAGCGGACCCACTGAGGGGGTGCAACGACCCCGTTGCGCCGGGATTGCGGGCGAAATCAGCGTTCGGATCCGGCTTCGGCGATGCGCGGCCGCCCGGCCGTGCGCGCGGCGGGGCGAGCCGACGAGAGCTCGCGCGCGACGTGCACCGCATCGTCGGGAATCCCGCACTCGCGCTGCAGCGCGTGCACCAGGTTGGCCGTCTCGCGTCGCTGTCGGTCGGACCACGGACGCCGGTCGGAGTTGCCGATCACGCAGATCGCGATCGCCGACTCGTTGAGGCCGGCGCCGTCGAGCATTCCGCCGCGCCCCGTCGCATGCCACGACGCGGGGGCGTGGGCGCCGGGCAGCTGCCGGTCCCATCGATAGCCGATGCCGACGAGGCCGTCCTCCATGCCGTGGCCGTTGCCCACCACGAAGTGGAACCCGAGCCCTGCGCGCCCGGCCTCGAAGTGGCGGCGCTCGAGGGTCGCCATGTCGCCGGCGGGGGTGCCCGACTCGTGGATGACGATCGCGCGCCACCGGGGCCCGTCGAGCGGGGCGGTCCGGGGGCGGATGCCGGGCTCGCTCGTCGCGGCGGCCGGCGACGCCGACCCGACCTCCGCCAGCGGCCGAGCGGGCCATGCGGCGCGCCCGGGTCGGACGGCTTGCCCCGGACCAGGCAACGACAGCACGCCCACGGCCGCGAGGCTCGCCGCCGACAGCGCACCGATCGCGATCGCCGCACGCGGCGGACGACGATTCGGGCGGGATGCGGGGGTTGTCTCGGCGGCAGGCGTCGTGTTCACGTCCATCGAGCGGCGCAGGGCGCCGCCTCCCGACGCATTCATCGGCGCGCGCGTGGATTCGGCTGCAGACGCCGCGGTCCTCAGGTGTCGCTCTTGGGCGTCAGGCGCGCACGAAGCGCCGGTTGCGGGCGCCCGAACACGTCGGGCTCCTCGGCGGGAGCGGCACCCGACCGCATGGAATCGAACTTCTCGAACTGCGTGCGCGGGGCGTTCTCGGGAAAGAGGGGCTTCGCGCAGGAACCGAGGCCGAGGGTCGCCGCCACGGCCGCCGCCGTCCGCGCGGCCCATGCCGCGCGCCCGGCGCGCGCGCGCTGGGTTGCGTCGTCCCGAAGTGCGTCTCGGACCGGCCGGGCCATCCCTCCCATGCTAGCCCTGTCGGCGGCCGGGCTGCTTCCGGGCGGGCGCCGCCGGGCGCGCGGCCTCCGCACGCCGGTCCCCGCCCCGCTGCGACACCTCCGCGGCCAGCCGTTCCAGCGCCGCGCGAAAATCCACCTCGACCACCGGCACGCGCTCGTCGACGCGCAGCCGCGTCGGCGCGAAGTTCAGCACGCCCCGGACGCCCGCCTCCACCAGCGCGTCGGCCACGCCCTGGGCTTCCTCGGCCGGCACCGCGATGATCCCGATATCGACGCCTTCCGACCGCACCGCGCGCGCGAGCTGGTCCATCCTCCGGACCTCGATGCCCGCCACCCGGCGCCCCACGATCGACGGCGCGCGGTCGATGATCGCGACGATGACGAACCCCTCCTCGCGGAAGCGCCCGTACGCCGCGAGCGCCCGGCCGATGTTGCCCGCGCCCACCAGCACCGCGCGCCACGGGCGGTGCATGCCGATCGCCCGGCGGATGGCGTCGGCGGCTGGCCCCCGCGCGTAGCCGATGCCGGGGCGGCCCGCGACCCCCACGAACCCGAGGTCCTTGCGCACCTGGGCGTCGTTCGCGCCGGCCGCGAGGCCGAGCTGGCGGCTGCTCACCGTGGGGGCGTCGTCCGGGCCGTCACGCTCGAGTTCGCGCAGGTACAGGCTCAGCCGTTCCACCGTGGGCCTCGGCAGGCGGGCGCGCGTGTCCATGCGACCAGTCTAGGCCGGGGCGTGCACCGCCCCCACCTAGACTGCCACGATGCACATCGCCGAAGTCATCGCACGCGACGGCATGACCGCGAGCTTCGAGTTCTTCCCGCCGAAGACCCTCGAGGCGTGGGACGCGTTCGCGGCATCGATCCATGAGTTCGAGTCGCTGCACCCGTCGTTCGTCTCGGTGACGTACGGCGCGGGGGGCAGCACGCGGGACCGCACCGACGCGCTGGTCGCGAAGCTGCAGGGCTCGGGCTCGCTCCGGCCGGTTCCGCACCTCACCTGCGTGGGCCACACCGAGGCCGAGATCGACGGCATCCTCGCGGGCTACGCCGCGCGCGGCGTCTCGAACATCCTCGCGCTCCGCGGCGACGCGCCGCGCGGGGCCACGGTGGGCGAGCCCGGGCACTTCCGGCACGCGGCGGACCTGGTGCGCGCCGTGCGCGCGTTCAACGAGGGCGGCCGCCACCCGCACGCTCGCGGCTTCGGCATCGGCGTGGCGGGCTTCCCGGAAGGCCATCCCGAGACCCCCAACACGCTGTTGCAGATGGATCACCTGCGCGCGAAGGTCGCGGCCGGGGCCGATTTCGTCATCACGCAGCTCTTCTTCGACAACGACGCGTTCTTCGACTGGCGCGACCGATGCACGCTCGCGGGCATCACGGTGCCCGTGATCGCGGGTCTCATGCCGATCACCTCCATCGCGGGCCTGAAGCGCATGGCCGAGCTCGCCGCCGGCACGCGGTTCCCCGCGTCGCTCCTGCGATCGATCAAGCGATGCGAGGACAGCCCCGAGGACGTCGCGAACGTCGGCATCCACTGGGCCACCGAGCAGGCGCGCGACCTCATGGACCGCGGCGTCGCGGGAATCCACTTCTACACGCTCAACCGCAGCGACGCGACGCGGCGCATCTACCGCACGCTGGGACTGCAGGGCCGCGTGGGCGCGCAGCCAGCGGGAAGCCGCGCGGCAGGCGCCTGAGGCAGCTTCGCGTTCCGTGCGCCGGCACGCCCGTCAGGGCTTCGCGCCGGTCGGTGCGTCCTTCGGCGCCGCGTCGGCGGGCGGCATCCACACCCGCTGCAGCAGGCCGAGCATGGCGTCGTCCGGACGTGCCACGCGCATTGCATCGAGGCCCTCCCGGATGACCGCGGGACGGTCGGTCTGGAACCCGACGTAGGCGATCACGAGGCCGAAGTCGAACCGGTCGCTCTGGAGGTCCGCCGAGGCGCCCGGGCGGTTCGCCGCGTCGAGGCGCTCGCGCGCCGACGCGAGCGCCGCCTCGAGCCGCACCGCCGACGGCATGACCTCGGCGCCGAAGTGCGTGTCGATCATCTCGGGGTGCATCGCGTAGAGCTTGCGGAGCGAGAGCGCCGAGCTCACGTGCAGCCCCGCGCCGAGCTGCGCGTTCGCGACGCCCGCCAGCGCCGTCGCGCTGTTGGGGAGCACCTGGAGCACCGAGCGGAACCGCTCCTCGGCGCGGAAGTACTCGCCGCGGGACATGGACGTGGCGCCCAGCGACATCATGTCCTTGATCGCGCCCGAGTCCTCGGGCACCAGCGACTGCAGCGTGCGGCCGTGGCGCAGGATGTACGCGAGGTCATCGATGTTCGGCTTGCGGACCCCGTCCTTGGCGGCATCCGCGTCGCCGGACCTCGTCGGGCCCTCGCCGCGGCTTCCCGCGCCCCGTTCGTCCCGCGAGCCCATGCCGCCGTCGCCGCCCTGCGCGGTGCCCGCGTCGGCCGGCCGCCCGTCGCCCGACTCGGTGCCCTCCGCGCCCGGCGCCGGCAGGCGGCCCGCGCCGTCGCGACCGCTCTCGACGCCGCTGCGCACCAGCTGCCCGCGCAGCCAGTCCATGTCGCCGCCGAGGCGGCGCTCGACCTCGGCCTTGCGCGCGTCCTCGCCGCCGCCGAGCCGGTCGGGCAGGCGGTCGGCCGCGCGCGCGCGCAGCGAGTCGACGATCGACCGGTACTCCGGCGCCATCGTGGGGCGCAGGATGTCGGAGTCGGAGAGCGACCGACCGGGCAGGAGCGACGTCTCCGAGAGCGGAGAGCCCACCACCATGTCGCGCTGCGTGCGGCCCTGCAGGATGTCCTGCTTCAGGCGCTGGCGGTCGTAGGCGCTGAGGCCCATCGATGCCAGCGAGTTCTCGAGGTACGCCATCGAGTCCCGCTCGGAGCGCGTGGCGGCCGAGCGCGACTGCGTCACGCGCCAGTTCAGCCGCTCGGACACGTCGCGCGTGTTGCCGGGGTCGATGAAGTCCGCCTGCCGGCGCATGCCCTTCGCGCCGTCGGCCGAGAAGCGGTCGAATGCGATGCGCGCGTCGAGCGGCTGCTGGTCGGTGAGGATGTCGCGCGCCGACGCGTTCGCGTACGTGCGCGTGTACATGATGGCGCCGAACTGCTGGCTCGCCTCGAGCGGGTTGTAGTTCGCCTGCGCCATGTACGGGCTCGAGTACACGCTGTACGCGGTGAAGAACCGCAGGTCGTCCGCGCCCGTGTTGCCCGTGAACTCCGACTGCTCGCGGTAGCCCACGTTGCCGCGGAACTGGCGCCCGCCGCCGACGTCGCCCGTGACGATCAGGTTGCGCGAGAAGTAGTCGACCTTCCCCGCCTGCCCGTTGTCGCCGAGCGAACCGACGCGCGTGTTGGCGTCGAGCACCCCGTACCGAGAGGTCTTCGAGTAGTCCGCGTGGCGCGTGTCGCGCGACAGCGCGTCGCCGCCGCCGAGGGCGTTCTGCGCATGCGCCCCGGCCGCGGCCGCGAGGCCGGCCATTGCGGCGGCAAGCACACGGTTCGACAGGAGGGCCATGGCCCAAGCGTAGCATCGGGAAGCGCAGGTTCCATGCAGCAATCGCCCCCGACGCGCACCCCCCCGGTCAGCCCGCTCGCGACGGCCCTCACGCTCGCGTGCGTGGCGTTCGCGGTGGTCCTCGGGATCACGGGCCCGCGCCTGCGCGACCGCCACGGCTCCCACCAGCAGGACCACCCGCTCGCCGAGGTGGCGCTGGTGGCCACGCTGCACGAACGCCGCGCGGCGCAGGATGCCGAGCGGGGGCGCGAGCGTGGCGCGGCGCTCGACCGCCTTCCGTCGATGCTCGCCGAGGTCGTCGGCCGCGGCGCGCCCGACCTCTCGGCCGCGGGCCTCGAGCCGCTCGACGCGCGCATCGTGGAGCTCGCGCCGGGCCTCCGCGGCGTGATGGTGCCGTACGGCACGCCGCAGGCCGGCACCGTGGCCACCGTGACCCTGATGCCCGACCGCGGCGACGTCGTGCGGCTCGACGGCTTCGGCCGCGCGCTGCCGCTGGCTCCCGGCGTCGAGTGGCTCGAGCCGGTGTCGGACGAGGACCTGGCCGAGCGCACCGCGTGGGCGATGGCCGACGGACGCACGCTGTGGCTGGTGCTCGCCGACGACCGTGCGGGCGTGGCGGCCGTCGCGCGGCTCCTGCGCTAGGCGAACTACCATCCGCCCCCCATGCCCGCCTGCATCACGACTCCCATCTACTACGTGAACGACCGGCCGCACATCGGCCACGCGTACACCACCACGGTCTGCGACGTGTGGGCGCGCGCGATGCGGCTGCGCGGCGAGGACGTGTTCTTCCTCACCGGCACCGACGAGCACGGCGTGAAGGTCGAGAAGAGCGCGGCCGCCAAGGGCGTGACCCCGCAGGCGCTGGCCGACGAGAACGCCGCCGAGTTCCGCCGCGTGCTGCAGGTGTTCGGGCTCTCGAACGACGACTTCATCCGCACCACCGAGCCGCGCCACGAGCGCCAGGTGCAGCGGTTCGTGAAGCGGCTCCTCGATTCGGGCGCGGTGTACCTGGGCACCTTCGAGGGCTGGTACGACGAGGGGCAGGAGGAGTACTACACCGAGACCAAGGCGAAGGAGCTCGACTACCGGAGCCCGATCAGCGGCAAGCCGCTGGCGCGCGCCACGGAGCAGAACTACTACTTCCGGCTCAGCGCGTACCGGGAGCGGCTGGAACGGTTCTTCGCGGAGCACCCCGGCTTCGTGCAGCCGGAGGCACGCCGCAACGAGGTGCTCGGCCGCCTGCGCGACGGGCTGCAGGACGTGCCGATGACGCGCACCAACTTCACCTGGGGCATCCCGTTCCCGGGCGACGAGAAGCACGTCATCTACGTATGGATCGACGCGCTCTTCAATTACGTCACCGCGCTCGGCATGGGCGACCCGGACGGGTCGATCGCGCCCGGGCTGCATGCCGCGCGCGCGAAGTACTGGCCCGCGCAGTACCACGTGATCGGCAAGGAGATCCTCTGGTTCCACGCGGTGATCTGGCCAGCGCTCCTGATGGCGCTCGAGCTGCCGCTCCCGCGCCGGATCCACGCGCACAGCTTCTGGATCGCCGACGGGCAGAAGATGTCGAAGTCGATGGGCAACTTCGTCGACCTGCCGACCATCGAGGGGTACTTCGCCAAGTACGGCCTCGACGCGTGGCGCTGGTACATGGCGACGCAGGGCCCGCTGCAGGCGAGCGACTCGGACTTCCGCGACCGGCACTTCCACGACACCTACACCAGCGAGCTCGTGAACGTGGTCGGCAACTGCCCCAGCCGCGTCACCGCGATGGTCGGCAAGTACTTCGACGGCGCCATGCCCGAGGACGCCGCCAAGGGCGGCGAGTGGCCGGCGCGCTGCGCGCAGGCGGTGGCCGCGTGGACCGCGGCGATCGACGAGCTCGACCTGGTGGCCGCCGCCGACGCGCCGATGGCGCTCCTGCGCGACGTGGACGCGTTCATCAACCGCACCGAGCCGTTCAAGGTCGCCAAGGACCCCGCCCGCACGGGCGAGCTCGCGAGCATCCTCGCGCAGTGCGCCGAGGCCGTGCGCATCGCGGGCGTGCTGCTCGAGCCGTTCCTTCCGGGAAAGATGGCGGAGCTCGACGCGGCGCTGGGCACGCCGGGTGGCGCGTCGCGCACGTTCGCGGCGCGCACCGCGTGGGGCGCGCTGGTTCCGGGGACCGCGCTCGCCAAGTGCGCGCTGTTCCCGCGGGTCGAGGCCGCCGCGAAGGCCTGACGGGACGCACGCACCGCGCGCGCGCCGTCACGCGCGCGCGCTGATCCGCCCGTCGCCGAGCTCGATCCGCCGCTCGCGGTACAGCGCGCCGATCGCCTGCTTGAACGCCTTCTTGCTCGCGCCGAAGCGCGCACGGATGTCAGCGGGCGTCGAATGGTCGCCGAGCGGGAGCGTTCCCCCGGCGGCGGCGAGCGCCTCCATGATGCGTTCGCCCAGCGGCGCGACGCGCGCGTAGCCGGCGGGGTCGAACCCGAGGTCCACCTTCCCGTCGTCGCGCACCGCACGCACGAACGCGCGCAGCCGCTGCCCGTACGAGACGCGGTGCGGCGCGCCGTCGGTGAACAGCAGTCCCCGGTGGGCGTTCTCCACCACGACGCCGTACCCGAGTGGCGTGCGCGCGAACGCCAGCGCATCCACCTCCTGCCCGGACTTGTACGCCGGAACGCCCTCGCGCAGGTGATCGTCCACCTTGGCGCTCGCGATGATGCGGTCGGTGCGTTCGTCGACGATCACCGCGACCACCACCTTCTGCCCCACCTTCACCGGCTTGCCCTGCTCGCGGAAGGGAAGCAGCAGGTCCTTTGGCAGCCCCCACCCGAGGAACGCGCCCGCGCGCGCGCTGACGTCGCGCACCTCCATGCAGGCGAACTCGCCGACCATCGCCAGCGGACGCTCGGTGGTGGCCACCAGGCGGTCCTCCGAGTCGCGGTGCAGGAACACGTCGACCGCGGCGCCCGCCCGCATCGCGGCGGTCACGTAGCGGCGCGGGAGCAGCACCTCGCCCAGCGTCCCCGCGTCGACGTACGCGCCGGCCTCCGCCATGCGCGAGACCGTGAGGATGCTGCGTCTCCCGAGGGTGGCCATCGGCGCAGGCTAGGCCGCGCGGCGTCACCCTGCCCTGATCGCCGCCTCGATTCGCCTGCGCAGCGCCGCGGGCATCGACGTGCCGCGCAGGCTGCGGCACGCGTCCGCGCCGACGTCGAGGCTCGCGAACACCTGGCGGCAGCGCTCGCAGACGAGCTCGTCCTGCACCGGGAAGTCGACGCCGCGGTCGAGCGCCTCCATCTTGGCGCGCAGCAGGTCCATGCACATCGCCCGGTCGTAGGCCGCGGGCGGCACGGCGCGGACCGGCCGGTCGGCCAGGAGCGCCGCGCGCAGCAGGATGCGGCCGCGATGGAGGCGCGTCTTCACGGTCGCCTCCTTCGTGCCCATCACGCGCGCGACGTCCTCGACGGACATGCCCGCGATCTCCTTCAGCACCAGCGCCGTGCGGAACGGCTCGGCCACCTCGCGCATCGCGGCATCGATCCGCGCGCGCGCATCCTCGCGGAGTTCCCGTGCCTCGGCGGAACGGCGGCCGAAGTCCGCCTCGGCGAGCCGCGGCTGCACGAAGGGAAGCGCCCGCGCGTACTCCCGGGCCACGTTGCGCCGGCGCACCTCGCGGCGTCCGCGGCGCATCGCGGCGCGGATCGCGATCGAGTGCAGCCACGTGCAACGCGCCGAGTCGCCCCGGAAATCGTCCCAGTGGCGATAGGCGTCCAGGAACGCCTCCTGCACCGCGTCCTCGGCGTCGGCCGGGTCACGGACCAGCCGGCGAACGACCGCCAGGACCTGCGGACCGCATGCGCGGACCAGCTCGGTGACCTCGGCGGCGGGGTCCGTGGTCCGGGCGGAACGACGCGTTCGGACGGGCATGCCGGGAAGGGTATCGGCCCCATTCGGCCATGAATTCACGAACATTCCTCCGGCTTCCGGGAACGCGGCGCGGCGCGCGCGGCTGATACCCTCCGACCATGACCACCATGAACGCACCCGTCGTTTCCATGACCGCCGCCCCCAGCAGCGTGACCCCGCGCGAAGCGGCTCGGTTGGTCGAGCGCGGCGAGGCCACCATCGTCGACGTCCGGGAGCCGGACGAGCACCGGCGCGATCACGTCG
>CAMDUT010000039.1 GCA_945877905.1 Phycisphaera mikurensis NBRC 102666
GTGGTGTCGAACCCGGTGTCGGTGCACGCGGTGATGAGCGACCTCGCGGCCGCGATGCTGTCGGACCTCATCCAGGGCCGGTCGCGCACGACGGTCACGCGCGTGGGCGACGGGCCCGTGCGCCTCGAGGCCGAGCCGGGCGACCCGAACACCCACCGCTGGCGCGAGCAGGACGACGCCGACGCCTACGCGCCGGCGGATGCGCCCGAGATCGAGCCCGAGGTCCCGTCCGTGCCGGGCCGCTGATCGGCACGCAGCGCGGGTGACCGGGCACCGCACGGCCCCCGGCTCCCCGCGTCCCTCACCGCGGCATCGGCCGAAAGCACGCCGCGCAGGTTGCCACGAAGTCGCCGATCCCGCCGACCACGACGCGCTCGCGCGTGGGGATCAACCGCTCGCTGTGCGTGCTCGGCGCGCCGCAGCGCGCGCACGCGCCGGCGATCCGCGAGAGGACCGCCGCGCGCGGGATGAGCGCGTCGAACGGCGCGAACGCGCCGCCGAAGTGGTCGATGTCGCAGCCGGCGACGGTGACGTCCGCACCCGCGGCGAGGAGCGCCTCGATCGGCGGCACCGCGTCGCTTCCGAAGAAGTGCACCTCGTCCACGAACACGGCGTCGCCGACGCCGGCGCGCACCTCGTCGAGCGCACGCACGGACAGGGCAGGCTCGCGCCGGCCGTCGTGCGTGGCGAGCGCGCGCGGGTCGTAGCGCGTGTCGCGCGCGGGCTTCACCACGATCGCGCGGCGGCCGCCGGCGCGCGCGGCGGCGATGCGCGCGAGGAGCGCCGTGGTCTTCCCCGCGAACATGGGGCCGCAGATCACCTCGAGGGAGCCGGGTGGCGCGGACGGGGAGTTGACCGGGTCGGTCGGCATGCAACGGAACGAAAGCGCCCCGCAGCGGGGCTGCGGGGCGCAGGGTAGACGGTCGGGGACCCGAACCCTCAGCGGCGCGCGCGACGCGAGCCGACGACGCCGGCGACCCCGAGGAGCGCCAGCGCACCCGGTGCGGGCACCGGGATGAACAGGTCGGCCTGGTTCCAGTTCACGGAAGGGATGATCAGCGCCACATTCCGGTTCACCAGGTCGCTGAAGCTGTTGTAGACGGCGAAACCCGACACGCTCCCGTTCGGGCCACCGGTGTTGGTCCTGAAGAACTTGCCCTCGAAGGCAAAGAAGCGGTCGTTCCAACCGTACGTGGTGCCATAGGCGAAGTACTGGCCGTTCGTGCCCGCCACGAAGTCCTCGAACGAGGTGTACTTCGTCACGCCGTTGTTGCCGGTCGAGCTCGTGGCGTTGCGGTAGAAGTTGCCCAGGCCGTCGGCGAACATGTCGTCCTCGCGGTCCCAGCCCGCGCTGCTGCCGAAGCCGGACAGGTTGAACGTCACTCCGCCAGCATCGGTGCGGAAATTGTCGAGCGGGTCGGTCACGGGGTTGGTCGCGAGGGCCGCGTACCGAACGATCTGCGAGACGCGGCCCTGCGCGTTGTAGACAGACTTGTAGATGTAGCCCGGGGTGGACTGCGACTGCCTGAAGTCGCCGAAGACGCTGACGTACTTCGCATCGGCGATCGCCGGGGTGATCGAGCCGATGTCCTCAAATTGGGATTCGTCGGTGAGCGTCCAGATCGAGTCGTAACGGGCCAGGCTCGAGGCGGAACCGCCGGTGGTGTTGGTGCGGTAGATCCCGGTCATGGCCGCGTCCGCCGAGAAGTCGAGGGCGAGCACGGCGATCGGCAGGATGAGGTTGGAACGCATGGAAACCTCGCGAAGTGCCGGACGGAAGGCCCCGGCGACGACCCGACGTGGGCCGAGAGCGGGGGGCCGGAACCACCAGAGAACGCAATCAGGGCACTGGACCCATCACCGAACCTCCCGGAGTTCCCGGCTTGCCGCCGGCCTGGCGCTCGCCGAGCCCCCGTGGCACAACGAACGGCGCCCCGCAGCGGGGCTGCGGGGCGCCGGGAATCGAGGTCGCGGTGCTGGCCGGGCGCCGTCAGCGGCGCGCGCGACGCGAGCCGACGACGCCGGCCACGCCCAGGAGCGCGAGCGCGCCCGGAGCGGGCACCGGGATGAACAGGTCGGCACGGTCCCAGTTGGCCGAGTTGATCCGCTGCGAGTGGTTCCCGGCGAGCAGGTCGCCGAAGCTGTTGTAGACGTCGAAGCTCGACACGCTGCCGTTCGGGCCGCCGGTGTTCGTCCGGTAGAACTTGCCTTCGAAGGCGAAGAAGCGGTCGTTCCAGCCGTACGTGGTGCTGTACGCGGAGTATTGCCCGTTCGTGCCGGCCACGAAATCCTGGAACGAGGTGAACTTGGTCACGCCGTTGTTCCCGGTCGAGCTGGTGCCGTTGCGGTAGAAGTTGCCCAGGCCGTCGGCGAACATGTCGTCCTCCCGGTCCCAGCCGGCGCTGCTGCCGAAGCCGGACAGGTTGAACGTCTCGCCGCCCGTGTTGGTGCGGAAGTTGCCGAGCGGGTCGGTCGCGAGGGCCGCGTACCGGACGATCTGCGAGACGCGGCCCTGCGCGTTGTAGATCGACTTGTAGATGTAGCCCTGAGTGGTCTGCGACTGGATGAAGTCGCCGAAGACGGAGACGTACTTGGCGTTGGCAATGGTCGGGCTGATGCTGCCGCCGTTGACTCCGTTGGAATTGCCGGCGAGCGTCGAGAGCGACGAGTAGAGCGTCAGGCCATCTGCGGTACCGCCCGGGGACGAGGTCCGGTAGATCCCGGTCATCGCGGCACCGGCGGACGAGACGAGGGCGAGCCCCACGAAGGGCAGGAAGAGCGTGATTCGCATCGGAAAGGGCCTCTGAAGGTGAAAGGAACACATGAACTACAGCGCTCGGCGCACATAGGGAATGCGCCTTGACGCGAGGACGGAATCGGGCGGCGAAAGGCATCACGGAATCCGGGAGGTTTCACCAAACTTCACCTGACGCCGGCCCATGCCCCGATGGATCCGCCCCCGCGGCACCAATAACCCGGGCCGCCGGAGGCCGTAGCGCCGGAAGTACATTCCCCGGCCCATGCCCCAGGCCGACCTCCCGATCCTGCGCTTCGTTGCCGACAACTACCGCAACTTCAACTCCCGGGCCACGCGCGACGCGCTGTACGCCTACTGGGACCACGTGAAGTCGGGCGGGCGCATGTACTGGGCCGTGGCGGGGGCCATGAGCAGCGCGCAGCTTGGCATCACGCTGGCGCCCGCGATCCGCGCCGGGCTGGTGCACGGGCTGAGCGTCACCGGCGCCAACCTCGAGGAGTCGCTCTTCCGCCTGGTGGCGCACGACAGCTACAAGGACTTCCCCGAGTACCGCTACTTCACCAAGGAGGACGACACGCGCATCCTCAAGCAGCGGATGCGGCGCGTCACGGACACGTCCATCCCCGAGGACGACGCCTTCCGCGCGGTCGAGAAGGTGCTGGTGCCCATGTGGCGCCGCGCGAGCCGCGACGGCACCCGCCGCTTCTGGCACGAGTACTTCTACGACCTGGTGCTGGCGCTGCCGAAGTCGAAGTTCGAGGGCAACCCGAGGGAGTGCTGGCTGCTCGAGGCCGCGAAGGCGCGCCTCCCGATCGTGGTGCCCGGGCACGAGGACTCGACCTTCGGCAACATCTTCGCGTCGCACGTGAAGGCGGGCGACTGCTCGGCGTCGATCGTCAAGAGCGGCATCGAGTACATGGGCCGGCTCTACGACGACTACAAGGAGCTCTCCAAGGGCAAGGGCGTCGGCTTCTTCCAGATCGGCGGCGGCATCGCCGGCGACTTCCCCATCTGCGTGGTCCCGAGCATCAAGTACGACCTGCAGGAGAAGGTGCGGCCGTGGGCCTATTTCTGCCAGATCTCCGACAGCACCACGAGCTACGGCAGCTACTCGGGCGCCACCCCGAACGAGAAGATCACGTGGGACAAGCTCACTGAGCGCACCCCGATGTTCGTGATCGAGTCGGACGCCACCATCGTGGCGCCGCTCATGCTCAGCGCGCTGCTCGAGGCGAAGGCGAACCCGAGGGCGGCCGACCGCATCATCGCGGCGTCGCGGGCCGCGACGCGGAAGTCGCTCGCGCGGTGAGCCAGAGGTAGGCGGGCACGCTGACGCACCCGGTGGCCGCGACCCAGCACGCGAGGGCCGCGGGCGCGGGCGCCATCCTCGGGAAGAGCTCCGCCGCGAGCAGGGCGAACGCCGTCACGCTGAGCGTCCCGAGCATCATCGGGCCCACGGCGCCCGTGGGCACCTGGGGGCCCTGCGAGATCCACGTGGCGACCATGATCGTGGTGAAGATCACCGGGAACACGCTCGCGATGCCGCTCGCGACGGGAAGTCCCGCGCGTGCGAGCAGCATGGCGCACCCGATCGCGACGGCGGCCGCGGCGCCGCGGGCGACCAGGACCGCCGGGCCGACGCGACGCGCGCCGGAGGGCGCGCGGTGGGGCACGCGGTTCGCCGCGAGCGCGAGGGCGAGCCCGATGCCGGCGGCGATGAACCCCGCGATGCGCGCGTCCGACGCCGAGGGCGCGGCCGCGCGCTCGATCGCGGCCACCGCGGCCGCGGCCACGAGCCATGCGCCCAGCGAGACCGCCACCGTCCACGCGAGCAGCCGACGGTGCGTGATGGCCCCGATCCGCGCGGGCACGACGCGCCACAGCAGCAGGTAGCCCGCGTTCAGCACGATCCCGACGGGCACGAACCACATCGCCCGGCGGAAGCCCTCGGGGTCGCCGCCGTCGCCCCAGATGCCGACCGCCGCGGGGACGATGGTGGTCGGGATGCTCGAGATGACCCCGCCCCGCGTCCCGCCGAGGCGCTCGACGGCGACGGTGGCGAGCACGGCGACCGCGCCCGCGGCCATCGCAGGCAGGATCACGGTGGTCACGGGGTCGGGCACGCCGCGAGTCTAGGGAAGGGACGCCCCGCCGCGCGGTTCGCCCGCGCGCGTCACTTCTCCGCGTCCTCGTCCTTCGGCTTCTTCCCCGGCTCGAAGTCCGCGACCACCGGGGGGAATCCGTTCAGCTGGCGCCAGACCTCCTGCCACACGGGCACCGTGCGCAGGAGCACCCATGCCTTCGCTCGAACGCCCTGGCGCAGGAAGCGCGGGCCCGGCCACGGGTCGTCGCCGGCGTCCGCGGCCACCACGATGCGGAAGCGCCCGGCCCCGTCGTCGGTGGCGTCGACGGTGATGACCTCGCCGCCGAAGGTCCCGACCGCGACGCTCGGCCACCCGACGAACTGGATGGCGGGCCAGCCCTCGAACTGGAGGCGCACGAGGCTGCCGGGCACCTCGGTGCCGTCCGGATCCTTGTGCCTCGGCGTCACGAGCGGCATGTCCATGCCGTCGATCCACGCCTCGACGAAGCGCTGCTCGGTGTTGGGGATGACGACGCAGATCGAGGACCCGGGCTTGAGGTACGCGCCCTCGGTGGCCGCGACGCTGAGGACGATGCCGTCGCGCGGCGCCGTCACCACCTGCTGCTCGGTCTTGGAGAGCTGGATGTCGACGGCCGCTATATCGCGGATCGCCGCGGCGAGGTCCGCCTCGGCTCCGTTGCGGCTGGCCTGGGTGGAGGCGATCTGCGCGTCGTAGTCGCGGGCGGTGCGCTCGAGCACGGCCTTCGCGGCCGCGAGGTTGGCGCTCGCGCTGTCGTACGCCAGCCGCGAGAGCTCGTAGTCGCGCTGCGACACGTCCCCCGTCTTCAGGAGCTGCGCCATCCGGCGCTCGTTCAGCTCGTTCGTGTTCAGCAGGAACTGCTCGGCGTTCACGCGCTGGCGCGCGGCGTCCACCGCCTGCGGCTTCGCGAGCTCCTGGCTCTCGACCTGGCGCGTGAGGTCCTCGATGCGCTGCTGCGCGGCGGCCTTGCGGGCGATCGCGGCGTCGTGCTGGATGCGCAGGTTTCCGAGGAGGTTCGGGTCGTTGTCCTGGATCTCGGCGATCAGGTCGCCCTGGCGGACGAACTGGTTCTCGACGACGTGCACCTTGCGCACGCGCCCCTCGACCGGTGCCTCGATGTTGACCCGCCGGTCGAGCGGGTTGAACGCGATGACGCGCCCGGTGCCGCGGACGGACTGCTGCCACGGGACGAGGAACACGGCGAGCGCGAGGGCCACCGCGCACACGGCGAGGAGCCGGGCGAGGAGCCGGGCCGCCTTCGACTCGCCGGCGAGCGCCATCGCGGGGGCGGGCGGCGGGAGCAGGTCGAACGCACCGTGGGAGTGCGGACGGTCAGCCACGGCGGGCCTCCTCGGACGCGGGGATCTCGATGACGCGGCCCACGCGCGCGGCGACGCGCGGGTCGCGCGTGGCCACGATGACCGTCCACGGGTGCGGCGCGTCGACGAGCACGCGGGCCAGCGCGTCGAGGGTCCCCTCGTGACCGTCGAGGATCTCGTCGAGCAGCAGCAGACGCGGCCGCGCGGCCAGCGCACGGGCGGCGAGCAGCCGGGCGCGGTGGCGGCCGCTCAGCGGCAGCCCGCCCGTGACGAGCCGGGTCGCGAGCCCGTGCGGGAGCGCGCGCACGGTCGCGCCGAGGCCGACCTCGTCGATCGCGCGCTGCACCGCCGAGGGGGTGATGGAGAGGTCCCCGAGCCGCACGTTCTCGGCGATGGTGCCGCTGATGACGTCGGTGCTGCGGAGGATGCACGCGCCGGAGCGCAGCGCCCCAAGGTCCCACGACCGGACGTCGAGCCCGTCGATCGCGACCTCGCCCGCGAGCGGCGCACGCATGCCGAGCAGCACCTCGAGGATCGAGCTCGTTCCCATGCCGCGCGAACCGAGCAGCGCGACGCGCTCGCCCGGCTCGACGCGGAACGACAGCCCCTCGAACGAGGGCTTGCGCCCGAAACGGGCGTAGGCCAGGCCGCGGACCTCGACCAGCGCGCCGGCCGCCGGGCGGTCCGCGGGCACGTTCCCCCCCGTGCGCTCGAGCGGCAGGTCCACCAGGTGCCCCAGCTTGTCGGTCGCGGCGACTGCGTCGTACCACGCCTCGAACTGCTTGCCGAGCTTCGAGATCGAGCCGACGATCGCCGTGACGATGATCTCGCTCGCCACCAGCTGTCCGAGCGTGAGCTGCTGGTTCAGCACCAGCCAGCCGCCGACGGCGAGCAGCAGCGTGGCGGAGATGACCTCCAGCGCGAGCAGGCTCGAGATCTGCCGGAGCAGGATGCGGAAATGGTCGGCACGGGCGTCGAGGTATCCCCTGATCAGGTCCTCGGCGCGCGAGCGCGCGAGGTCGATCCCGCCCGAGCCCTTGAAGACGCGCGGATGCCGGGCGAGCTCCTCGAGCCAGTCGACCACCTCGTACTTGCGGCGCGACTCCCGGATGCTGGTGTCCACGGCGCGCCGGCCGCCGACGAAGACGATCAGCGCGACGGCCGCGACCAGCAGCAGCGAGAAGGCGAGCAGGAACGGGTGGTAGAAGGCGAGCACGGTGAGCCCGATGGCCGCGCTCAGCACGAGGTTGATGCCCGTGAGGAGCAGCATCGACGCGCTCTTCTGGACCGTGACCACGTCGAGGAACCGGTTGACCAACTCGGGCGCGTGCACGCCGTCGAGCGACTCGAGGTCGACGTTGGGAAGGCGGTGCGCGAGGTCGGTGCCGAGGCGGACGAAGATGCGCCGCTGGATGACCTCGGCCACCGCGTGCTGCAGCCCGCGCAGCGCGGCGGCGACGGCAAGGCACAGCAGGAGCACCGTCGCGATGGCGACCAGGCCCTGCATGAAGGGGCCGCTCCTGGTCCCGAAGCTGAGGTTGCTGACGAACGTGTTGACCGCGAGCGGGAGCGCCAGGTAGAGGAGGCCGGTGACCGCGCTGAACGCCGCGATCGTCCAGAGCTCCGGCGCCTCGGGGCGCATGAGCGCCACCAGCCGGCGCACGGGCGAGACGGGCGCGTGGCCGTGGACGTGGTCGTGCGACTCGGCGTTCCCAGAGATGCGCTCGACCGGCCGCTCGGCGACGACGAAGGCCGCATCGACGACGTCGGACGCCGAGCGCACGCCGGCCATCGCCGCGGCCTCGGCCCGCGACACGGACCGGACCCCGTCCTCGGGACGGTCGCTGGACCACGCCCGCGCGCGCATGAATCCGTGGCGCGCGAGCATCGTCCACCGGCCGCTGCGTTCGTCGTGCAGGACGATGGGCACGGACCCGTGCGCCATCCACGCGGCATCGGCGATCGACATGCGCCGGTGCGTGGCCTGGAGCCCGAGGGCGGCGGCCGCGGAGGCAACGGCCTCGAACGGCCCACCCTCGGACGCCGTGCGCAACGCGGCACGGACCTTGTCCGGGAGGAACTCGACGTCGAGCGAGCGCGCGAGCTCCGCGAGCAGGCGGAACGCGGCCTCTTCGCGCGCGGCCATGGAATCGGAACTCGTCGAGGCGATCGTCACGGGAAGGCGCGGGGGCGCAAAATGATACTCATCCCGATGATCTTCTGTGGGAATATTCCCTCAGCGGTCTTCGTGTGAAACTTTCCTCGAATCCGGGCTCCGCTACCCTGATTCCCGGAGGCCACGCCCATGCTGCTCGCAACCACCCTGCTCGCCACCCTGACCGCCGCCGCAGACGTGCCGAAGCCCGGAACGTCGCTCACCGTCTACTCCTCGGCCGACCCGGCCGGCTTCGACCCGCGCGCCTTCGTGCAGCAGCAGCGGATGTCCGGCATGGACAACGTGTTCGGCGTCCCGGGCTATGGCGTCGTGAAGGCCGTTCGCAAGGTGGCCGTGCCCAAGGGCATCGGCGACGTGTCGTTCACCGACGTCGCGGCGTGGATCGACCCGACCACCGTGTCCTTCAGCGACCTCGAGGACGCGTCGACGACGGTGCTCGAGCAGAACTTCCAGTTCGACCTCGTCAGCCCGTCGAAGCTGATGGAGCGCTACGTGGGACAGCAGGTGTCGATGGTCGTCCCGATGGGCGAGGAACCCAGCCGCATCTCGGGCACCCTGCTGAGCGCCAACCAAGGCCAGCTGGTCGTGCAGACCGCCGACGGCATCCGCATCGCGCCGCTCGGCGCGGCGCAGGTCGAGCTCGGCGCGCTGCCCGGCGGGCTGCTCACGAAGCCGACGCTCGTGTGGAAGCTCGCGGGCAAGGAGGGCGGCGAGCACCTGGTGCGCACCACGTACCAGACCGCGGGCATGACGTGGCGCTCGGACTACAACCTGGTGCTCGACGGCTCCGACGCGAAGGCCGGCATCACCGCGTGGGTGACGCTCATGAACCTCTCGGGCGCCTCGTACCCCGACACCGAGCTCAAGCTGGTGGCGGGAAACGTGCAGAAGGTCGAGGCGCCGCGCCCGCGCATGCGCGCCATGGCCGTGGAGGCCATGGCGATGGCCGACGCGCCGAACGCCGGGTTCGCGGAGAAGGAGTTCTTCGAGTACCACCTCTACACGCTGCCCCGCCGCACCGACGTGCTGCAGAACTCGACGCAGCAGATCGCCCTCTTCCCGCCCGTCGCGGACTTCAAGGTCACGAAGCAGCTGGTGCTCGACCTCGCGGGCGGCGTGGGCGCCCCGGGCCAGCCGATCGTGGACCGCGACTTCGTGGTCGCCCGCAAGGGGAACCCCTCGGTGCTGGTGTCGTTCGAGAACACGAAGGACAACGCGCTGGGCATGCCGCTGCCGGCAGGCAAGGTGCGCGTCTACAAGGAGGACCCCGCCGACGGGACACTCGAGTTCGTCGGCGAGGACCTGATCCAGCACACCCCGCGCAACGAGACGGTCAAGGTGCGGCTCGGCGAGGCGTTCGACGTGGTCGGCGAGCGCACGCGCACCGACTTCACGATCGACAACGGCGCGAAGCGGATGACCGAGACGATCGCGGTCGAGGTGCGCAACCAGAAGCCGCGCGCGCAGCGCGTTCGGGTGATCGAGCGACCCTACCGCTGGACCAACTGGTCGATCTCGGGGAACTCGTCGGAATTCGCGAAGCTCGACGCGTCGACCGTCGCGTTCGACGTCGACGTGCCCGCCGAGGGCAAGGTGACGGTGAGGTACACGGCCACGTACACGTGGTGACGGGCGCGCGTGCAGGCTCGCGTGCGCGCGGGCTACTCGAACGCCCACGCGTAGTTCCGCCAGCGCCCGATGCTCGCCGCGTTGATCGGCCGCCGCACCTGCTCGTGGCTCAGCGTGTAGACGGCGCGCGCGTTGCCCTCGGGGGCAAGCACCGCGTCGTCCATCGGCAGGCCCATGCGGTCGAGGCACCGCCTCGCGTGGGACGAGGGGTCGGCGACCAGGTCCTCGTACCGCATCGACTCGTGGGGGATGCCGAGCGCGCCCAGCGCCCGCGGCACCAGCGCCCGCTCGAGCTCGATCACGCGCATGATGTTCGGGATGCTCGACATCCACCCGTACCACCGCGGGTTGAAGAACGAGAGGAACATGCTGATCGCCGTGTCGCGCGGGTCGCGCTCGACGCGCAGGCACGCGGCGCCCGGCAGGAAGCACGCGACCGCGGGAAGCCACAGCCACGCGCCGAGCGTCTTGTCGAACGTCCAGGTCGCGCCGGGCCGGCGGAGCCGCGAGAGCGGCGCCACGTACGCGGCCTGCACCTGCGCCGCGACCTCGGGACGCATCACGCCGAGCCCGCGCGGCCACCGGCCCGTCGAGACCGCGGCATGGCCCAGCCGATCGATGCCCTCGTACTCGCCGATGCCGCAGATCGCGGGATGGCGGTCGAGCATCTGCTCGAGCAGCGTGGTGCCCGAGCGCGGGAGGCCGACCACCATCGCGACGCCCTTCACCGGATCGGCGCGGGGCGTGAACCACGGCGTGCCGCGCGCAAGGAGGTCGAGCTGCTCGCGGACGCGGAGCTCCAGGCCGTCGATGTCGTAGGGTGGCGTGGTCTCGGCGTGCAGCGATGACGCCAGGTCGAACGCCTCGCGATGGCGACCGAGGCGGTCGAGGAGCTGCACGAGCTCGAACCCGGCGATCCGGTGCAGCACCGGGCCGGAGGCCGCGGCCGCGATGCGGCGCAGCGAGTCGATGGCATCGTCGGGGCGCTCGCGCGCCTGCACGCGGGCCAGCGCGAGCAAGGCGCGCGGGTCGGAGGACCACGGGCCGCCCGCGGACACCAGCGCGGCGAGCTCCGCGCGCCGGTGCGCGAAGTGCAGCACCTCGGTGAGCAGGATGGCCGCCTCGGTGGCCGTGGCGCCGGGGGCGGACGCCATGCGGCGCAGCCGGTCGACCGCCGCGTCGATGCGCCCGAGCCGCTGGTCGAGCTGCGCGCGCAGGAGCCCCGCCTGCGGGTCCGAGGGTGCGAGGCGCAGCGCCTCTTCGGCGTCGCGGTCGGCGTCGGCCACCCAGCCCAGGTTCAGGTTGGCGCGTCCCCGGCCGAGCCACGCGGCGAACGTGCGGCGGTTCGATGCGATGATCACGTCGGCCGTCGCGATCGCCGCCTCGTGCTGTCCCGACGACAGCTGGCGCTGGAGCGCGGCGAGGGGCGTCTCGGAGGACGGCATGGGACGAAATCTACCGCGCCAGTGCCGGCACGCCCGCGCACGATCGTTCGCCCGGGGCCGCGGCGCGGCGCCTTCGCTAGCCTCCGCGCGTGCTCGGCGGCCCAGCGCCCATCGACGTCGAACGCGAGCTCGCGGCCATGCGCGCCGAGGTCGCGGCGATCCGTTCGCAGTGGCGCGGCGGCTGGATGGACGAGGCTCGCGCGCAGGAGGTCCGCGGAATCGTCCGGGACGCGCTCGCCGATTCCAGCTCGCGCACGTCGTTCCTGGCCGACGGGTGGACGTCCGGGTACGACGGCGGCGCCTACGTGCGCAGCGGCGACGGCTGCTGGCAGCTGAAGGTGAACGTGCTCGTCCAGACGCGGTTCGTCGCGGCGTCGGCGTTCGGGCCCACGGATCCATCCGTCGTCGGGCAGACCCGCTGGGGCTTCGAGACGCGCCGCGTCAACATCGGGCTCTCCGGCACCGCGTTCGACCCGGGCCTCCGGTGGCAGCTCCTCTTCAGCGACCAGTCGCAGCCGGACCGGTTCATCACCGAGCCGAACCAGTTCAAGCCGCTCTACGCATGGGTGCGCAAGGACCTCGGGCACGGCCTCTCGACCACGGTCGGGCTGCAGAACGTGCCATGGGACCTCGAGAGCGACTTCTTCGGGTCGAGCCGGCTGACCACGGGCGACTACTCGATCTTCAACTACCGCTTCGGCGCCGGCAAGCAGCCGGGCGTGACCCTGACGCACGTCGGGGAGTGGATGCGCACGACGGCGGGTGCGTTCACGCAGATCAACGTCCGGACGAACGCGTGGGACGACCCGCAGCAGCTGTCGTACGCGGTCGCCTGGCGCACCGAGGTGAAGTGGGGCGCGGACTGGTCGCAGCTCGAGCGCGAGTCGAGCGCCCCCGGCGACGTGCCGGGCGTGGTCGCGGGGCTCGCGGTCTGCTGGTCGGGGCCGCGCGGGACGAACCCGCAACTACCCTCGGCGCCCGAGGCGACGCCCGCCGCCGCCGGGTTCACCGCGGACGTGCGGGCGGCGCTCGCGGGCGTGACGCTCATCGGCCAGTGCGCGTTCATGCGCGACGCGGTGGGGGCCGCCGAGCTCGGCTGGAACCCCGGCGCGAACGTCCAGGGCGCGTTCTTCGTGACGCCCTCCGTCGAGGCGTTCGCCGAGGCCTGCTGGTCCGACGGCACCGAGGTGCCGTGGATCGCGCAGGCGGGAATCAACCTCTACTTCGACGAGAAGGCGCTGAAGCTCACGCTCAAGTCGATCGTGCCCCTCGGGCCGGGCGACGTCAACGGCATCCGGCCGATCGCGGGCGGATTGGGCATCGCGCAGCAGGACAACAACGCGAGCTTCGTCGCGCAGATGCAGATGAACTTCTGACGGCGCCTCAGACCGCCGCGGCCGGCCCGCGGCCGCGCACCGCGCGGACGACCTCGGGCGGGCACGCCGCAACGGCGGCCTCCAGGCGCGACCGTTCCGACGGCACCAGCTGCTGCAGCGCGCCCAGGCGCTCGAGCGTGTCGAGGCGCGACGCGGCGTCGATGCCGGCGTACACGTCGGTCGACTCGATGATGCCCCGGCCCATGACCTCCTCGAGCGTCGCCTTGGAATAGGTGGGGCGGACGCGCGCGGTCGACGCCGTGCCGTACTGGTTCAGGTTCGACGCGAAGATGCCGGCCGCGCTCACCGGCAGGAAGTCCTCGTAGCGCAGGCCCTCGCACGTCACGAAACCGCGCCTCGCGAGCGACATCAGGTCCGACGTGCCGACGCCGCCGCGCGCCGCCGCGGCCTCGCCCGCCTGGGTCGGCGCGAAGCGCGCGAACACCAGGCCGGCGGCCACGAGCTCGGGGAGCGTCCTCGGGAACGCCGCGAACGGCGCCGCGTAGGCGCGCTCGTAGGCGGCGAAGTCGCGCTTCGGGAGCGACGGGTCCTTCTCCCGCGCGGCGTCCGCGGCGGCCAGGCAGCGGTCGTAGAGCTCGCGCCCGGCGGGCGTGGTGGCGTAGAACCGTTCCTCGATCTCGCCGAAGCGGGCGGTGTGCGTGGCGGGCACGGAGGTGCCGTCGGGGCCGGCGAACGTGACGGGCTCGGTGAGCGCCTTGTAGGCGTCCTGCCGGAGGAGCACGGGCACGTCCCACGACGGCCCCTCGGTGAAGTCCTTGTATCCCGCGTGCTTCAGCCGCGACAGGCGGAACCCGTCGCCGCGGAAGGTCGCGACGAGGCCGTCGATGATCGCCTCGAGGTCCTCGTCCGACACGGTGCCCTGCTGGTACGAGTCGATCTCCGCGTGGCTCAGGTGCTTGAAGTGGAGCCGCAGCCAGTCGCGGTCGGCCTGCTCCACGAGCCGCGCGAGCGCCAGAGTCGCGCGCGCGCGGAACGCCGCCTCGTCGAGCTCTCCCATGCAGTGCTTCATGGACGCGGTGTAGAGGTCCATGAGCAGGGTGTTGGGCGTCAGGTGGTTCAGGTGGTGGGCATGGAAGCACGCGATGTCGGCGGCGATCTTGAACCCGGCGGCCGAGAGCTCCTCGTAGAGCCGGTGGTCGGTCGCGGTCCCCGTCCACTTGAAGATGCGCCCGGTGGCCTCCGCGATGAGCGCGTCGCCGTCCTCGGACGTGAGGCCGCCGTCGCGCTCCGCGCGCGCGACGAGATCCTTCGCGCGCGCGGAGAACACCTGGCGGCCCGCCAGCACGCCCTCGATGCGCGCACGCGTCGCGTCGTCGAAGTAGTCGGTCATGAGGAGCGACGTGAACACGCGGTGCTCGGGCCGCAGCGTCGAGCGGAACGCCGTCGCGATGATCGGCTGGCTCTTCGAGCCGATGGCCGTCATGTCGTAGAAGTTGTGCGGCTCCATCCCGAAGACGCCGAAGAAGCGCGCGATCCACCGGTACTCGTCGGGGCGGCCGATGCGGATGGCGCCGTGACGCTCGCCGCTGGTGCGCTCGAGCTGGGCGGGGGCCATCGAGAACCCGCGGTGCAACCGGGCGACCAGGTCGCAGACCGCCCGGTTCGTGGCCGCGTTGACGGCCAGCGCCCGGTCGTACAGCGGGACCTCCAGCCCGAACATGGCGGAAAGACGGGAGAACAGGCGATTCTGAAGCTCGATCCGGTCGGCGAACTGGTTGGCCATGGCTCCCACAAGGGTAGCCGCCCCGGGGCAGGAGTACCCTCCCCGACCGGAGACACCCCAGACATGATGTCGACGATCCTGCTCGCTGCCCTGTTCGCGCTCGCCGGCCCCGCACCCCAGGATTCCGGACAACGGATCATCGGTCCGGGGGTGCAGTTCCCCGACGTGCCGGGCCCCCGCCCGCAGTTCGAGGAGTCGCCCACCATCCGGTCGGTGGACGGCGTCCTCAAGGCGACCCTCCACATGCGCAAGCAGGAGGTGCCCGCGGGCGACCAGAACCTGATCACCACCTGCTTCAACGGCCGCTACACGGGCCCGATCCTGCGCCTGAGGCCGGGCGACCTGCTCGAGCTCACCGTCATCAACGACGGGGACATGAACACGAACATCCACTTCCACGGGCTGCAGGTGTCGCCCGACGACTATGGCGACAGCGTGTTCACGGTCATCCCGATCGGGCACCAGTACACCTACCGGTTCCGCATCCCCGAGTACCACCACCCCGGCACCTACTGGTACCACGCACACCCGCACACGATGACCCAGCGCCAGGTGATGCAGGGCGTCGCGGGCACGCTCATCGTCGAGGGCGAGCTCGAGCGCTGGCCCGAGCTGAAGGGCATCACGGAGCGCAACTGCGTGCTCCACGACTACCAGAAGGGCCTCACGGGCGAGGTGGTGCAGGGCATCCAGATCAGCTGGCCGACGTACCGGCTGGTGAACGACCAGAAGTTCCCCGACGTGCCCATCCGCCCCGGCGAGACGCAGCTCCTGCGCATCTCGGCGCAGGGCGCGAACATCTACTACCACCTCGACTTCGGCGGCGAGAAGTTCTGGATCGTGAACACCGACGGCAACCCGGTGAACGAGATGCGCGAGGTCGAGCGCTTCGCCCTGCCGCCGGGGTCGCGCGTCGACGTCCTGGTGCAGTTCCGCAAGCCCGGCCGCTACAAGCTGCACACCTCGGAGATCCGCACCGGCCCCGCGGGAGACGGCTATTCCGCCGAGAACCTCCTCACCATGGTGTGCGCGGGCGACCCGGTCGAGAAGCCCATCGACCTGCCGCTGAAGGCGCAGGGCCCGAGCCCGCTGCGCGACCTCTCGAAGGTGAAGGTCGACAACGTCCGTACCATCGTCTTCAACGAGACGGACAACGACTTCCGGATCGACAACCGCTACTTCGACGGCACCCGCATCGACCAGCTGGTCAAGTGGGGCACCATCGAGAAGTGGATCGTGCGCAACTCGACCGACGAGCTGCACGTCTTCCACTTCCACCAGACCGACTTCCAGGTGGTGAAGATCACGGGGAAGGACGTGCCGTTCAACGAGCACCGCGACAACATCAACCTTCCCGTGCGCGGCGAGGTCGAGGTGATCATCCCCTTCGACATGCCGTGCCAGATCGGCGACTACGTCTTCCACTGCCACATCCTCTGCCACGAGGACGGCGGCATGATGCAGAAGGTGCGCTGCTACGACCCGGCACGCCCGATGCCGCCCATCCGCCCCGGCGACGGCTACGGCCCCGTCGAGGACGACTCGCACCTGCCGCTGCAGTCGGCGAGCCCCAACGCGCAGGGAGGGCCTTTCGTCCTGCAGGACGCCGAGGGCAAGCCGTTCACCGAGGCGAACCTCGGCGACACGCTGGCGCTCATGAGCTTCGGCTACACCGAGTGCACCGGGGCCTGCCCGCGGACGCTCGCGATCTTCTCGGAGACCGATGACGACCTCGACGTCGAGTCGGCGACGCGACCGCCGCTCAAGTTCGTGTTCGTGAGCGTCGACCCGGCGCGCGACGCGCAGGGCCGGAAGCTGGCCGACTACGCGCAGGCCGCGCCGGTTCCGCTGATCGCGCTGTGCGGCACGCCCGAGCAGGTGCTCAAGGCGAGCCGCACGTTCGGCGCGGCGTACGAGCCCCAGCCCAAGCGGGCCGACGGCTCCTACACCGTGCGCCACTCGACCGACATCTACCTCGTCGGGCCCGGCGGGCGCATCTTCAAGCGCTTCGCCCTGAACACCGACCCGAAGGAGATCGCCGCGGCGGTGCGCGAGTTCGCGCCGCGCGTGCCCGTCAAGGCGGCCGCGGCCGCGGAAGGAGCCGCCCGATGAGCGCCAGGAACCTGAAGTCCCTCGTCGTGCTGGTCGCCGCGCTCGCGGCGATGGCGATCCCCGGCGCCGCGCGCGCGCAGGGCGGCGGCAACACCCCCGACCCGCGCCCCTTCGCGCTCTTCCGCGACCTGTTCGACACGGCCGGCGAGTGGCACGGACCGTGGGTCAACATGGCGTGGCAGCCCCAGGTCCAGTGGCAGTGGCAGAGCGAGGGCGTGCCGAAGAACGACCTGACCACCCAGGTCTCGTGGGGCACGTACGTGTGGTTCACGCCCGAGCTCACGATGAACGTGAACCTCACGCTCGACCAGGTCGAGCAGCCCACGGACAACAACCAGTGGTTCATGTACGGCGAGGGCATCACCGCCGGCGACGTGTGGGTCGAGTGGAGCGACCAGCGCACGGGCATCATCGGCGGCCGGTTCACCGCGCCGTTCGGCATCGCGCCGCTCGTCCTTCCCGGCGTGTTCGACACGAACTTCGTCAACAACTACAGCTTCGGCGGCCTGATGGGCGGCCTCGGCACCCTGTCGACCGGCGACGAGGGCGGCGGTATCCACGCGCTGAACGCGGCGTTCTTCGGCGTGGACACCACCTTCATGGCCGACGGCATCTTCGCGTCGCCGGCCGCGCCCTCGGGCCCGGGCACCGGCGGCGGCGTCGACAGCTGGATGATCGGGTACTCGGGCGTGAACATCCCGCTGCTCTTCCCGACCCTGCAGGTGAACGTCGCGTACATCAACTTCGGCGACGGCATCGGCGCCCCCGCGCAGCAGCAGGGCTTCGACGCCGGCTTCTACTGGCAGTACGTGATCGACAACGACGGCACCGACACGCTCGACGCGAAGTACTGGTCGATCGGGCCGCTGTTCGAGTACGTGCGCTTCTGGAACACCAACGGCGTCGCCGACGCCGATGCCGAGTACTACACGTTCGGCCTGATCACGAACTACGGCAACTGGCAGGCCGACGCCACCCTCGGGTGGCAGAACCTGGACACGCCGGGCTCGCCCGCGCAGGACAACTTCCTGTTCACGGCGAACGTTGGCTACAACTTCTTCGGCCCCCAGTCGCTGCTCCAGGTGGGCTACGCCTACCAGGAGGTCGCCGGCGTCGTCGACCACCAGGTGGGCATGCAGGTGAACTTCCCGATCAACGCGCTGGAGTACTTCCCGCTCTGGCAGTGACGGTTCGCGGACCCGCGAAGCGCATCCAAGACCGCATCCCCTGCCCGCCCGGCACCCGCCGGGCGGGCATTTCGCTTGCGCGGGGCCCGGACGCGGCTTACAATCACGTCGTGCGGACGTCGCCCGCCCATCGCCTGCTCGCCGCCTTCCTTGCGCTCTGGCTGCCGTTCTGCTGCTGCCAGGCCCGGGCGGCGGCGCGCACCGTGGTGCATGCGATGCACGCGGGTGACGCGACGGCCGCGTGCGTGGACGAGATGCCGGCGTGCTGCCGGGCCGAGGCTGCGCCCGCCGACGGGTGCTGCGGGATCGGGGACGCCGACGTGCATGACGGCGATGCGCCGCCCGCGCCGGCGCCATGCGACGACTGCGCGGCGTGCGGCTCGCTGAAGGCGAAGGCCGCCGCGCCGGGCGTACCCGGCGTGGAGCACGACTCGGTGGGGGTGCCAGACCCGGCGCTGCGCGCCGTGCCCGCTTCCGACACGCAGGCGACGCCGGGCGCGCACGCATCGTGGCCCCGCTCC
>CAMDUT010000040.1 GCA_945877905.1 Phycisphaera mikurensis NBRC 102666
TCCACCCGGCCCAGCTTGATGAGGACGGGCTGCGCGATGAAGCCGGCCGCCGCGATGACCGCCGAACCCCCGAGGATCCTGACGAATGCGTCGACTCCGAAGATCTCCTCGACGACGAACTGAGCAACGCGCTCGGTCGTGATCGCGAAGATGCCGAACGCGGCCCACCACGTGACGAGCGAGAACGTGGTCCATCGCGCGGCGAGCACGGCCGTGCCGCGCGACCGCGGCGCCAGCGTCACGCCCGCCACCGCGCACCACGCCGCGACGATGGTCGCGGCGCCCGCGAAGCGGAACGCCGGCTCGAACCCGCGCAGCGTCGTGGCGGCCCACAGCAGGAAGCACCAGGTGCCGGCCGCCACCCACGTGACGGCCATGCCGGCGCGCATCCACGCCCGGAACCGGCCGAAGTCGGCCACCAGCGCCGCGACGAACGTCAGGAGGCAGGCCGCGGCGACCATTCCGCTCGTGAAGAGGTATCGCTCGTCGGTCACGGCGTCCGCGATGAAGAGCAGCCCGAGGAGCACGCACAGGCCGATGGCGGCGAGGAAGGCAAGCAACGCGGGGCGGCTGCTCGCGACTCGGTCGCGGCCGCCGCGGAGGGATCGCTCGTTCATGGTGAATCCTCGGGCGCAGGTTCGGGTTCGGTTTCGGGCTCGGGCACGGGCGCGGTCTCGCGTTCGGGTTCCCCGTCCGCCGCCGGGGCACCTTGGTCCGGCGCGGTGGCCGCGGCCGCACCCGCCGCGGTCGCGGCCTTCACCGCCGCGGTCGCCGGCATGACGACGAAGAGCACGAGCCCGCTCGCCGCCAGGCCGAGCATGACCACCGCCGGGATCACGACCGCCGCCACGGCGCGGCCGGCGGAGGCGCGGCACGAGGACCCGAGCGCGATCCCCGCCGCCACCAGCCACCAGACGCCCGCCACGTACACGCCGCAGTACGGCCCCACGCACGGCACGGCGCACACCGCGAGCGGGGCGGCCGTGTACGCGAACGTCGGCCACGTGCGGCGCCACGGTGCGTCGACGCCCGCCATCCGGAGCACCAGCGTCGCGAGCGCCGCGACGGCGAGCACCCCGGCGAGCACGGCCGCGACCGCGACCGCGACGCCCGCGGCGCACGCCAGGGCGATCGCGAGAAGATCGTTGCGCGCCGAGGCCGCGCTCCACGTCGACCCGGGCGGCACCGCACCCATCTGCAGTAAGGCCCCGAACGCGAAGGCCGCCAGGGCCGTCGGCACCGCGGCCACCAGCGTCAATGCCAGCAGGAACCGCGCGGATCCCCCGCCCTGCGAGCACGCGATCGCGGCCCCGAGGCGGCTCGGCCGCACCATGGCGTCGCCGACGGTCCGCAGGAACCGCCTGCGCCACGGCAACGACCGGTCCTCCCACGGCACGCGGTTCAGCTCGGCCTCGTCCTCGCGCACGCCCGGCGCCGGCCGCAGCACCATGGCGCCGAGGTCGCACGCGGCGCCGCACGACACGCACGCGAACGCGCGCGGCTCGGGCAGGCCGCGGGCATCGGTGCCGTAGTACGGCTGCATGCAGCCCGGGCAGCAGAACTCGACCGCGTTGGCGCGGAACTCGAAGTCGGCGGGCGAGAACGCGGCGCCGCACTCGGGGCACGTGCGGCCTCGGTGGTTGAAGAGCGAGTATCCGCAGCCCTTGCAGCGCATGGTGCCTCGCCTGCGCGCGGTCGGCGCGCGCTCAGTCCTCGGGGGCGCCGGCCATGATGCGCCGGCGGAACTCGGCCTCCAGCCGCTCGGTCACGGGTCCCATGCGGCCGATGCCGATCGTCCGGTCGCCGATCGCGCTCACGCCGATGATCTCGGCCGCGGTGCCGGTGAGGAACACCTCGTCGGCCCCGTACAGGTCGTCGAGCGACATGCGCCGCTCCTCGACCGGGATGCCGAGCGCGGGGGCCAGCTCGTCGATCACGAACTGGCGCGTGATGCCGTGCAGGATGCCCGCCGACGTGGGCGGCGTCGAGATGCGGCCGCCCGTGATCGCGAAGATGTTGTCGCCCGTGCACTCGCTGACGTCGCCGTGCGTGTTCAGCATGATCGCCTCGAGGACGCCCGCGTCGATCGACTCGATCTTGGCGAGGATGTTGTTCAGGTAGTTGAGGCTCTTGATCGCGGGGTCGAGGCACTCGACGGGGATCCGCGGCCGCTTCGCGACGATCACCTTCATCCCCGAGCGGTAGAGCTCGTGCGGGTACAGCTGGATCGTGTCGACCACGATGATGACGCCCGGGCGCGGGCACGTGAACGGGTTCAGGCCGAGCGTCCCCGCCCCGCGCGTGACCACGAGGCGGATGTAGCAGTCGGGCTTCTCGCAGGCCGCCATCGTCTCCTTCATCGCCGCGGCGAGCTCCGCGCGCGAGTACGGGATGCGCAGGCGGATGCGCTCGGCGCTCTCCTCGAGCCGCCGCAGGTGGGAATCCATCTTGAACACCCGGCCGCGGTAGCCCCGGAGGCCCTCGAAGCAGCCGTCGCCGTAGAGCAGCCCGTGGTCGTAGACCGACACGTGCGCGTCCGCCGGGTCGACCAGGCGGCCGTCCATCCAGATCTTCCGTGGGCGCGCGGGCAGCGTCGCGTGGGCGGATGCGTGGGCGGCCGAGGTCATGGGCGGAGTGTAGCCGTCACGCGCCGTGCGACTTCCGGCGGCGCGCCGACGGGATCCCCAGCTGCTCCCGGTACTTGACCACCGTGCGGCGCGCGATGGTCACGCCCCGCTCCTTGAGCCGCCGCGCGATCGCCTCGTCGGAGTGCGGGCGCGCGCGGTCCTCGGCGGCGACCTCGTCCCGGACCATCGCCTTGATCGCCTCCCAGCCGGCGGTCTGCCCGTCGGCGGTCTCGACGCCGCCCGTGAAGAATCGGCGAAGCTCGACGACGCCGCGCGGCGTCTGCATCCACTTGCCGCTCACGGCGCGGCTGACCGTGCCGGTGCTGACGCCGATGCGACCCGCGACGTCGGACATCTCCAGGCGCCGCATCGCCTCGGGCCCCTCGTCGAACCACGGGCGCTGGCGCGCGATCACCTCCTCGACCACCTTGAGGAGCGTCGTCCGGCGATGGTGGATCGCCTCGATGAGCCACTCGGCGGACCGGACGTTGGTGCCCACGAACTCCCGCGCGGCCGCGTCCGCGGACGGATCCTTCGCCATGCGCGCGTAGGTCGGGCTCACGCGCAGCACCGGCAGGTTGCCGTCGGCGAGGGCGGCGACGTACCGGTCGCGGTCCGCGTCGTACTCGACCACCACGTCCGGCACCACGGCCTGCGCGCCCGGGTCCGCCACGTCGCGCCCGGGCGCCAGGCGCAGCCGGCGCAGCGCGTCGCGCGCCGCGTTGATGCGGCCCATCGGCATGCGAGCGCGCTGCTCGATGCGCGGAAGGCGGTTCTCGAGGAAGTCGTCCCAGTGGTCCCGCAGGATCACCAGCGCGTCGGCCAGCGCCTCGCGCGCGGGCGCGCGCGTCCGCGTGCCGTCCCGCCCGTCGAGGATCGCCTCGGCCTGCAGCCGGAGGCACTCGCGCACGTCGCGCGCCGCGATCCCGGGCGGCTCGAGCTTCGCCTGCACCGAGCCCAGCGCGCGCGCCAGCAGCGCGTCGTCCCACCGCGCGCCGCCGGGCGCCGCGCGGAGCTGCGCGAAGGTCGCCTGGAGCAGCCCGTCAGGGTCGAGCGCCTCGATGATGGCCGCGCCGGGCGCGCGCAACGCGGGCTCGACGTCGGCCAGGCGCCAGTCGTGGAGCAGCCGCTCGGGAAGGTTCTCGTCCCGGCTCGGCGCGTTCGCCATGGCGTCCATCTTGGAGTCGCGCTCGCCGTCGTGGCGGCGTGCGCGCGGGCCGTCGCCGTCGAGCATGTCGGCGTACGAACCCTCGAAGTCGCGCAGCCGCTCGAACGCCTCGGCGCTGCCGTCGTCGGCGCCGATCGGCCGCTCGTGCTCGGGGCGCACGAGGTCCATGCCGAGCGAGGGCTCGTTCGCCTCGAGCGCGACGTTCCGCTCGAGCTCCGCGGCGATGCGCTCCTGGAGCGCGGCCACCGGCATCTGGAGCACCTCCATCGACTGGATGAGCCGCGGCACCATCCTCATCTGCTGCCCGGTGCGCAGGCGCTGGGATGCCTCGAACCGCATCGCTCAGAGCTCCTGCCGCCCGCTGATGGCGTCGGCGAGCACGGCCTTGCTCGCGTACTCGATCTGCCCGCCCGCGGGCAGCCCGCGCGCGAGCCGCGTGACCCGCACGCCGCGGCGCGCGAGCTCGGCGGCCACCTGCAGCCCGGTCGACTCGCCCTCCATGTCGGCGTTCATGCCGAGGATCACCTCGCGCACCCGCACGCCGCGCGCGTTCGAGGATGGGTCGTCGACGCGGCGCAGCAGCTCGCGCACCGTGAGCGCCTCGGCGCCCACGCCGTCGAGCGGGTCGATCCTCCCCATGAGCACGTGGTACGTGCCGCGGTACATCCCGGTCTGCTCGAGGCTGATGAGGTCCTTCGGCTGCTCGACCACCATCACGGTCGAGGCATCGCGCGACTCGCTCCGGCACACGGGGCACGGGTCGGCGTCGGTGAGGTTCCAGCAGATCGAGCAGTGGCGCACCTTGCGCTTGACGTCGGCGATCGCCTGCGAGAGCCGCATGGCGTCGGGCTCGGCGCTCTTGAGGACGAAGAACGCGAGGCGCTCGGCGCTGCGGCGGCCGATGCCCGGCAGGCGGCCGAACTCCTCGATGAGCCGCGTGACGCACTCGGGATACGCGGGGTTCGGGCGCTCGGCGGGCATGGCGTCCTCAGTGCAGCTGGGCCAGGAGCTGCGGCGGGATCGGGAGCCCCACCTCGCGCGCCGCGTCGGCGACGCGCGTGGCGGCCTCTCGGCGCGCGTGCGCGATGGCGTCGTTGATCGCCTCGGTGACGGCCGACTGGAGCGCCGCGCGCGCCGCGGGCGCCGCGGCGTCAGCGGCCTCGGGGTCGATGTCGACGGCAAGGAGCTCGATGCGCGCGTTCATCACGGCGCGGACGCGACGGCAGCGGGAGTGCCCGGTGCACTGGATGCGGCCGAGCTGCTCCTTGGTCTCGGTGAACTTCGCCTGGATGCGCGGCAGGTCCGCGAGCAGCCCCGCGACGCCCGCGGCCGCCTTCAGCTTGTCAAACATCGTCGTCTCCGTGGTCGGCGTCGTCCGTCGCGCCGCCTCCCGACATGCCTGGGGCCCGCGCCGCGGCGTCCGTGTCCGCGGCCTGCGGCGAAATCGTACCCGCGGCCTCGATGCGCACGACCGTCGCGTCGAACAGGTCCGCCACCGCGCGCACCAAGGGGTGCGAGACGACGCCGTCGTCGCCGCGGGGCGCGGCGGGCCGGTTGGCAGGGGACGCCTCGGGCGCGTCGAGTCCCGGGTCCCTGCGCGGTGCGCGCACGGTCGCGGCGGCAGGCACGGGCGCGGCGGGCGCGGCTCCCTGCACCGTGACGCGCACCGGACGCCCCTCGGCGCGCGCGGCGAGCGACGCGAGCATGTCCTGGATCGCCGTGCCCCCGATGCCCCCGGCGCCGGTGCGGCGCACGGTGAGCGTCATCCCGTCCCAGGCCACGGGCTCGAAGGCCTCGACCATCGCCTGGTCGCGCGGCGAGGGCTCGGCCGCCGCCACGACGCGGTCCCACACCGCCCCGGGGCCGGACTCCGCACCGGCCGCCCCGAGGGCGACGGGCGCAGGGGCCATCACTCGGGGCGCATCGCTTTTTTTGCGGGAGGCCCCGGCGGCCCGCCCGGCGCGGCCGCCTCGGCCGACGGCGCGAAGCGGGAGGCCAGCGCCATCCGCACCACGGCCGCGTCGAAGAGCGTGCGCGGCGCACCGCTCTGCTTGCACGAGCGCAGCACCGCGTCGCAGACGGCGACGAGGTGCGCGAGCGTCGCGGGCTCGAACGCCCGCGCGTCCTCGGCGGCCTCGCGGCGCGCCTCCTCGCCGAGTTCGACGAGCTCGCTGTCGGCGCCGCACACGGAGGCCACCATCAGCGTCCGGAACCGGTCGGCGAGCAGCTCGAGCGCCTGCTCGACGCTGCTGCCGCCCTCGAGCAGCGCGCCCGCGGCCGCGAGCGCGCCGCGAGCGTCGCCCGACCCGATCGCGGCCGAGACCCCGCGCACGAGCGCCGTGTCCGGGAGCCCGAGCACCTCGGCCAGCAGCGCCTCGGTGACGCGTCCGTCGGTGCTCGCGGCGACGAGCCGGTCGAGCAGGCTCAGCCCGTCGCGCATCGAGCCGTTCGCGAGCCGGGCAACCTGCATCACGGCCGCGTCGTCGGCGTGGATCGACTCCTTCGCGAGCACGTCGCGCAGGTGCCCCGCGATACGCGTCGCGGGGATGTTGCGGAAGTCGAACCGCTGGCAGCGCGACTGGATGGTCGCGGGCACCTTGTGCGGCTCGGTGGTGCAGAGGATGAACTTCACGTGCGGCGGCGGCTCCTCCATCGTCTTGAGGAGCGCGTTGAACGCCGGCGTCGTCAGCATGTGCACTTCGTCGATGATGTAGATCTTGAACGCCCCGCGCGCGGGCGCGATGCCGGCGCCCGCGATCAGGTCGCGCGCGTCGTCGATGCCGCGGTTCGACGCGCCGTCGATCTCGATGACGTCGATGTCCTCGCCGCGCATGATGGCGTCGCCGACCTCGGCCGCCTGCGCGAGCGCCGCGCCCTCCCCGCCCCGGGCGTTGAGGGCGCGCGCGAAGATGCGGGCCATGCTGGTCTTGCCCACGCCCCGCGTGCCGCAGAAGAGGTAGGCGTGCGCGGTGCGCCCGGTGGCGATCGCGTTGCGCAACGTCCGGGCGATCGGTTCCTGGCCCACCACCTCGTCGAAGTCGCGCGAGCGGTAGCGCCGCGCGAGCACGGTGTAGGGCCGCGAGGGTGCCGGCTCGATGCCGGGGATGAGCGCCGACGACGGCTCGTCGGCGGCGACCGGGGACTCGGGCTTCTTCTTGGTACGCGTCGCCACGGGGACCTCGGTGGGCCAATCAACGGACTCGCGGCGGCTGGGAGGACGACCAGGCTGACCGGCGCTCGGCCGACGCCGCTTATGGCTGCTGCGGTCAAGCCCTGACCAGGTTCACGGGCCAACCGACGACGGGGCCCGGCCGTCCTCCTCGCCGCCGCGAGGGTCCACATCCTATCCGACCCACGATTCCGGGCGGGGCGCAGCACGCGCAGGGCTACACTCGCCCCCGATGGCTCCCGACCACCCCGCGAACGCGCCGGACGGCACGCCGGAGGGTCGCGGCGACGCGCCCACGGCGCCGCCCGGGAAGCACGCCGCGCCCACCCGGCGCAATCGCCTCGCCGCCGCCGACGCCCGCAGCCAGCGGATCCTCATGCTGGTGCTCCGGGCCGTCTTCGTGGTCCTGCTCATCTCGGTGGTGGTGCTCACAGCGGCCAGCAACCGGACCGCGGCGCTCGACTTCGGGTTCAGCACGGTGCTCGGTCTCCTCATCGCCTCGGTGGCGCTGGGGCTCCTCATCATCACGGTCGACGCGCTCACGCCCAACAAGCGGCTCGCGTGGGTCGTCGGCATCTTCGTCGGCACCATGCTCGGGCTCGTGGGCGCGGTCGCGGTCGGAAGCGTCATCGACCTCGTCGCGACCGCGTGGGACCTCAAGGAGTCGAGCGCCGTCTACCTCGGCCTGGCCAAGGTCACCATCGGCATCACGCTCGTCTACCTCTCGATCTCGGTGGTCCTCACCACCCGCGACGACTTCCGGCTCGTGATCCCCTACGTCGAGTTCGCGAAGCAGGTGCGCGGCGCGCGGCCCCTGCTCCTCGACACGTCGGTCCTCGTCGACGGCCGGATCGAGGATCTCGGCCGGACGGGGATCATCGACGCGCCGGTGATCGTCATGCAGTTCGTGATCGACGAGCTCCAGGCGCTGTCGGACTCGTCCGACGCCGAGAAGCGGCGCCGGGGCCGCCGCGGGCTCGAGGTGCTGCAGCGGCTTCGCGCGAACCCGCGGCTCGACGTCGAGATCGAGGACCTGCGCGCCGACGGCCGCTCGGTCGACCGCGCGCTGGTCGACGTCGCGGGCGCCGAGCGCTTCCGGATCGTGACGCTCGACGCCGGGCTCGAGCGCGTCGCACAGATCAACGGCGTCGCGGTGCTGAACCTCGCCTCGGTGGCGGACGCCATGCGGTCGGGGCACGCCGCCGGCGAGCCGCTGCGCCTGCGCCTCTCCAAGCGCGGCGAGGCGCCCCACCAGGGCGTCGGGCACCTCGCCGACGGAACGATGGTCGTGGTGGACGGCGGGGCCGCGCACGTCGGGGCGACCGTCGACGTCGTCGTCTCGAACGCCGTGCAGACCTCCGCGGGCCGGCTGGTCTTCGCCAAGCTCGCGCTCGACGGGAGCGGCGAGGCGGATGCACGGCCGGAAGGCGACGCGGAATCGTCGCACGACGACGCAGCGGCGCACGAGGCTCCGGGCGAGGCCGCCGACGCAGGCCGGTCCGGCCCGGATTCCGAGTCGCCCGACCGCGTCTCGAGCATGGCGCGGGCCGCGACCGAGCAGCCTCGGACGCCGCCGCGGCCCGGCCACGTGCCGCACCCGTCACGACGACCGCGAAACCCGCGTCGCTGACCCCCGCCCGGGGCACCGAAGGACGGTTCAGGCCGCGGCGTGCTGCACCGGGCCATTCGCCTCGACATGGCCGAGCACGCACCCGCCGCGCGCGCACGCCGCGCGCACGCCGTCCGCGGACGCGCGGAGCGCCGGGAGCGCACGCTCGTCCTCGCACCGAAGCACCACCGACGCGACCGCACCCGCGAACGAGCATTCGATGCGGACGGTCGCGCCGCCGCCCCACGGCCGGAGCAGCATGATGCCCCCGCGCTGGCCGACCAGCGCACGCACCGCACGCGCCACCTGCGCCATGAGGGCACGCATGTCGACCCCAGCGGCAGGCGCCTCGCGCACCATCGTCCCGACGCCTTGGATTCCGGCAAGCACTTCCATGGTCGCTCCTCGGCCTTGGGCACCCTCGGCCACGGGGTTCATCGGCACTCGGGCCGGAATGCGATCAATCGCGGGGCGTGCCCCGCATGCCGCGGAACGCGTCGCGCACCGCACGCACCGCTTCGCCCGCAGGGCCCTCCGACGACTCGACGCGCCGGGCCGCCCGGGCGACCACGTCGAACCGGCGCCGAAGCTCCTCGAGCACGTGGGCGACCACCTCGTCCTGGGAACGGGGCGGCGCGGCAGGTTCCGGGGGCGTTCCGGGCGCCGGCACCGGAGGCTGCCTCGACGGCTCCGACCCGCTCACGCGGCCTCCTGCATCCGGTCGCCGTGGACGCGCATCGCCAGCTGCAGCTCCGCCGCAAAGCGCCGCGCCGCCGCATCGATCTCTCCCGGCGCCGGGGACTCGAGCGTGGACAGTGCCGCCGTCACGGCATTCACCTGCGCCACCGGCATGGCCTGCAGCACCGCGGACGCGGATGCGGCGTCGAGCGCGACCACGACGTGCGCGGCCTCGACACCCCGGCCGCCCGAGGCCCAATGCGAGAGGAGCCGGGCGGAGGCCTCGACCTCGCGCGCCACGTCGGCCGAGAGCTCGGAATGCTCGAGCGCGGGTCCGTCCGCGCCGGGGACGGGGTCCTCGTCGCCTTCCCAGCGCCCTGCCACGGCCGCCTGCGCATGGCGCCGGGCACGCATCCACCATGCCGCGAGGGCCGCGACGGCACCGCACAGCAGCAGGGCGAGCCATAGGGTCGGGAATCCGCCGGCCGAGGTCGAGGGACCGAGCGGCATCGAACGCTCGTCAGGCGCGGAGGCGGCCGGTGCGCGCGCGCCCATCGGCGCGTCGGGGCGCGTCGACTCGGCCCCTGCGGCCACGGACTCGCCGGAAGCCGCTCGGAGGACTTCGGCCGGCGCGACGACCACCTGGAGCGCGAACGCGCACCCGTCATGCACGCCGACGAACGGCGCGACGCGCTCCTGCGAACGCTCGCGCTCGGCGGCCACCCACTCCGCGATTCCCGTGCCGGCCCCGCGGGCGAGCTCCATCGCCTCGTCGCGCGAAAGCTCCACGGTGGCGACCACGGCGCCCTGAGCGCTCTCGCGGACGCGCACGTCCGAGACGGGGAGGTCGGCGAGCAGCGACGCGATCACCGCCTCGGCGGCGGACTCGCGCGCGCGCGCCGCATCGACCTGCGCGCGCACCGCCGCATCGCGCGCGGCACGCACGCGGCCCTCGCCCGCGTCGACGATCACGACGGACTCGGGGCGAACCCCGGGACACGCGCCCGCCACCAGCATCGCGACCGCGTCGACGAGGTCCTGCGACATCCGGCCGGAGCGCATCGAGACGGTCACCGAGGCCGCGCCCCCGGCGCCCGCGCCGGGACCCGCCGTCCGCACCGGCTCGCCCACCACGACGCTCGCGCGCTCGACGCCGGGCTGCATCGCGATCGCCGACTCGAGCATGCGGAGCGTCGCGGCCGTGCGCCGCGCGCGCACCGACTCGCCGCTCGCGAAGATCGACTCGTCGGCAAGGGCATCGGCCACCGGATTGCCCGGGCGCGCCGCGGCCGCGCACGCGTCCACCGCGCGGCGCACGTCCGCCTGCGCGACCCACGCCGCGCCGTCGCGGACCTCGCAGCGGATCGACGCGGCCGCGAGCCGCTCGCGCGCGGCCGCGGGCTCAATGCCCGCAAGCGCGACCGCGACCGCGGGGGCGTCCTGCGATGCGCGCCACGCGAGGAATCCCGCCGCCGCGGACGCGGCGACGACGACGCCCGCGACGACCCCGATGCGGCGGCGCCACGGCGAGGCCACGGCGTCCCCTCCGTCAGTCCCGGGAGCCGGGAGCGCGAGCGCGCCGCGCCCGTCGTCGAAGCCGTCGTCGAACCCTTCGTCATCGGTGTCCATCGGTGCCTTCCTCGCGTGTTCACGTGCGGCCGCGCGCGGAGTGCGCGTAGGCCTCGATCATCTCGTTGCGGACGGCCGCGAGCATGCGGAACGCGGCATCGGCCTGGCGCGTCGCGAGCAGCAGGCCCTCGACGTCGATCGCGCCGCCCTGCGACGATCGTTCGGCCGAGCGATGGGCGGCGACGCCCAGCTCGCGCGCCCGCTCGATGCCTGCATGGATCCGCGCGAGGTCCGTGGGCGCGATCGCGTGCCCCGCACCGGACGGCAGCGCACGCGCGACGGCATGCGCGCTCGCGTGTGGCCCGACGGGTCCGATGGGTTCGGTCACGGAGGCGCTCCGTTGCGCAGGTGCCGCGAGGCACGCGCCCCGCGTCCATGCGGGGCACCATGCTTCGCTCGATCCGTCATCGGCAGGAAGTGCCCGGGACCTGCAGAATCTGCGCCCGTGCGGCCGGATAACCGGGCTTCACAGGGCCTCGCGCACCAGGCCCGCGTCCTTCCAGCGCCGGAGCTTCATCCCGAGCGTCCGCACGCCGATGCCGAGGGCCCGCGCCGTCCGGTCGCGATGGCCGCCGAAGCGCTCGAGCGTCGCGAGGATCGCGCGTCGCTCGATGGTCTCGAGCGTCAGTTCGCCGTCGCAGGCGAGCGACGCATCGCCGGCGGAGGCCCGACGCGCCTGTTCGAGCTCGCGGCTCAGGTGCTCGACCCGCTCGATGAGCAGGCGGTGCGTCCCCTCGACCCCGGACGCGACTTCCTGGAACGCGGTGACCAGGTGCTCGATGCCGAACGCCGCCCCGCCCTCGCGGGGGCGGCCATCGAGGCGGAATGCGCGCCCATCCGATCCGTCGTGCACGGCAAGCTCCTGCAGGCGGGTCCGTCCGCCCGCCGACTCATCGGCGTTCGCCGCTCGCGGGCTTGAGGCGCGCGACGCGGTGGACCGCCAGCACCGCAAGCGACGCACCGGCCGCCGCGAGCACGACCACCATCGTCACGATGCGCCCGCCGGCGCTGTCGGGCGGGCGCGCGATCGCCGGCTCGCCGGGGCGCCCCGTCAAGGGGTCGACCTCCGCGATCGCCGCACCGCCGGTCCCGGTTCCCGTGAACGCGAGGATCCGCGGCCCGCACCCGACGATGGCGAGCGGTCGCGCCTCGGGCGCGAACGGCTCGAGCTCGGCAGGTGACCCCGGCCGCAGGTGCACGATCAGCGGCTGCCCGTCGCGATCGACGATTGCCATCGGGGAGCGCGTTCCGTCGATGATGCGCGCGAACCCGGCCCCGGGCACCGTCACCGACGATGCCGACCACGTGCCTGCGCGGTCACGCACGACGAGCGAACGCGTCGCCGGGTCCGCCAGCGCCGGGCGACCCGCGACCGTGCAGAGCCTCGCGGCGGGAGCCGGCGCGACCCCGCGCTCCTCGACCCACGCATCGCCCGCGAGGCGCAGCAGCCGGCCGTCGGCCCGCTGCACGATCGGCCCGTCGGCGTCGGCCGCCATCGCCACGACCGTCGTCCCCTCGGGAAGCGCGGCATGGATGTCCATGCGCCCGCCGGGCACCGAGATCCACGCCCCGGTGGCCGCCATGCGCTCGGTGCGCACCGAGTAGGTCTCGCGCCGTCCCGTTTCGCGCGCGGGGAGCACCACCCACAGCGTCCCGCCGCTCGCGGCCATCGCCTCGGGCGGCACGGGCAGCACGAACGCCTCGCGCGCGCGGTCGAGCCCCATGCCGTCGGCGTGGTGCAGCAGCACGGCCTCGGGCCCGGATCGGCCCGCGCGCTCGACCGCGACCCAAGCGTTCGAGCCGTCGGACGCGCTGGGAATCCACGGCGGCAGCGCCGCCGCACGGGCGGTCGCGGCATCCTCCCAGCCGGGCGCGGCGCCCGCACCGGCCACCGCGGCCACCGCCAGCACGGCGCACGCGCCGATCACTCGAGCACCCTCACCGACTCCGGGGCGAATCGTTCGCGAAGCGCCTCGAGGTCGTAGAGCGGCGGGCGGTCGACGGCCTCGCGGTCGACGGAGATCGAGCCGAGCGCGAGCAGGAGGCTCGCTCCGCCCTCGCCGCGGGTCGCCTCGATGCGGCGCGGCGCGCGCGGCCACGCGCCGGGCGCGGTGCCGGGCACCTCGACCGAGCGCACGTCGGCGTAGGCCACGCGCCAGGCGAGCGCGCCCGCGGCGTCGAGCAAGCGCACGGAACGGGGCTCGAGCGTCGCGACGTCGAATCCGGCCTCGAACCGACCGCCCTCCGTCGAGGGCAACCCCGCGGGATCGAGCTCGACCCACGCAAGCGCCCCGTCGATCGACGCGCGGGCACCCACGCGCGGGCGGAGCGGCGCAAGGCCCAGGAGCGCGGGAGTCACCGCGCACTCGTCCGGGACCGAGCGTTCCGCGCCCGGGGCGGGCTGCATCACGCCGACGTCCAGCGTGCTCGGACGCGCCTTCGGCGCGAAGCGCCACCACCTCACCCCGTCGGAACCGATCCACGCGTGGCGGTCCCCGAACTTCGAGATGCTCGCGGCGATGCCCCGGCCCGCGCACCAGCGGAGGTCGAGGTCGCCCTGCTCGAAGTGGTCGCCCGAGGCGTCGCGCCAGCGGAGCTCGGCCACGCCGCGCGCGTGCACCCACGTGAGCGACCCCGCACGGGACTCCTCGGACGCCATGATCGCCTCCGCGGCGGGGGCCGACGGGCCGGCGACCGCGGGCGGCGCGGTCGCGCAGCCGGCGGGGGCAAGCGCGGCGAGGGCCGCGCACGCCGCGGCGAACGCCGCGCGCGCCCAGCTCACAGCTCGCTCTGCATGACGTCGCCGAGGTGCTCGGCGAGTTCCTGCAGGTCCTCTTCTCGGATCTGCGGGTTCGTCACCGCGATCGGCGGGATCGCGTCGTCCATCCCGCGCTTCTGCACCAGCCACCGCTCGCCGCCGTCGATGCGCTCGACGCGCACGTGCCGCAGCAGCTTCTTGCGCAGGAGGATCAGGCACATGAGCCACCGGTATGCCATCCGCTGGGGACGGTCGTCGCCCTCGAGGCGGTCGAAGAGCTCGAGCAGCGTGTCGTCGTCCACCAGCATGCGCCGCTTCTGGTCCGGCGCGGGTGCGACGGTGCGCCAGAAGCAGAGCAGCCCTTCGGGGCGCGCGCCCGCGTCCCACGCGGCGGTCGCGAAGTCGCGCCGCACGAGCTCGTGCCCTTCCGTGCCCTCCGGTGCCTCGCAGAGCGTCGCGACGATCGCGTCCCCCGGCGAGATCGGCGCCCCCGTCGAGGCGCATGCGGCGGTGAATCGGCCGAGCGTGAAACCATCCATGGTTCGGGACATGCCCGCATCGTAGCGGGGGCTCGAGGCGGAACCGTGCCCGCCTCGCGCACGAGGCGTGCCCGGTACGCTCCGCGCGCGATGTTCGAGCGAATGGGACAGCTCTTCCGCGGCAACGAGCCGGTCGCGATCGCGGTCGAGCTGGCCGCGATCTGGCTGGCCGTGTTCGTGGTGCTGCGCTTCCTGCGCGGCACGCGCGGGGCGGGCGTCCTGAAGGGCGTGATCGTCGTCCTTGCCGCCATCATCCTGAGCCTCCGGTTCGCAGGCGGCGGCAGCGACAGCTTCGTGCGCCTGCGCTTCGTCGCCGAGGCGCTCGCGGGCACGCTGGCGCTCGCGCTGGTGGTCATCTTCCAGCCCGAGCTCAGGCAGGCGCTCGTGCGGCTCGGGCAGTCGCGCTGGCTCGCCGGCCGCGACACGCGCTTCTCGGAGACCGCCCCCGCGATCGAGGAGGCCGTCGAGTTCCTCAGCCGCAACCAGTTCGGGGCGCTCATCGTCATCGAGCGCTCGGTGCCGCTCGGCGACGCGGTGCGCACAGGCGTGGCGCTCGACTCGGCCGTCTCGGCGCGGCTCCTCGAGGCGATCTTCTGGCCCAACAGCCCGCTCCATGACCTCGCGGTGGTGGTGAGCGGCGACCGCCTCGTCGCCGCGAACGTGCAGCTGCCGCTCGCCGACGCGAGCGCCGTGCCGCCGCGGCTCGGCTCGCGCCACCTCGCGGCGGTCGGGGCCACCGAGGAATCGGACGCGGTGGTGGTGGTCGTGAGCGAGCAGACGGGCGCCATCCGGATCGCGTCGGCGGGCACGCTGAGCGAGCCCATCCCCTTCGAGTCGTTCGCGGCCGAGCTGCGCAAGGCGCTCGCGTCCGAGGAGGGGTTCGGCGAGCCGTCGAGGGAGGCGACCGCATGAAGCACGAACCGCGCTGGCGCGGCGAGGCGCTGAACGTGGTCGCGGCCGCGGTCATCGCCCTGCTCGTGTGGGCCTACGCCAACGACCGCACGCGCGAGACCGCGACGCTCGCGGGCACCGTGCGGCTTTCCCCGGCCGACCCGCGCGCGACATGGGTCGCGCCGTCGGCGGCGGTCACCGTGTCGGTCGAGCTGAGGGGCTCGCGTCGGTCGATCGAGCGCGCGGAGACGGCGCTGCGCGCGGGCATCCCGCTCTCGCCGGGCGCCGACGGCGTGCCGTCGGAGCCGGGAAGCCACGTGCTCGCGCTGCGCGACGCCATGCAGGCGAACGCGGCCATCGCAGAGAGCGGCGCGGAGCTGGTGCGCGTGCGGCCCGAGACGGTGCCGTTCGAGGTCGGCGAGCTCGTCACCGAGCAGGTCCCGGTCACCGCCGTCCTCCCCAGCGCGTCGGTGAGCGGCGACATCGCGGTGGAGCCCGCGGTGGTGTCGCTCACGGTTCCCGCGGCCGCGCGCCAGGCGCTCGGGAGGCTCGCGGTGGATGCCATCGTCGACACCAAGAACCTCGAGCCCGGGAAGCCGCAGCAGGTGGACGTCGACCTGCGCCTGCCCGAGTCGCTCGGACGGTGGCGCGAACTGTGCCGCGTGGTCCCGGCGCGCGCCAAGGTGTCGTTCGCCCTCCTCAAGGCGGACTCCGAGTTCCGCATCGCGTCCGTCCCCGTGCGCGTCAGCGTGCCCGCGGACGTCGCGCAGTCATGGACCGTGGCCGCCGCGCCCGGCGCGGAGTCGATCGCGGGCGTCGTCGTGAGCGGGCCGCGCGCATCCATCGACGCGCTCCGCTCGGGGGCCTTCGCGGCCGCGGCGATCGTGGACCTCGCGTCGGCGCCCGAGCTTCCCGGGCGCGTCCGGCAGGCCGTCTCGTTCTGGCGGCTCCCCGAGGGCGTGAGCGTGGTCGAGGCCGGCGGCGTGCGCGGCGGCGAGGCCGTGCTCGTCGACCTCGTGGCGTCCCCGCGGCCCTGAGCGCCCCGGGCGCGGGGCCATCGCGGGGGCTTCAGCCGCCCGCGCGCACCGCGTGCCAGTTCTTCTTGCCGCGCCGCAGCAGCGCAACGCGCCCGTGCAGCAGGTCGCGCGGCGTGAGCCGCGCGTCGGCCCCGGCCTTCGCGCCGTTCACGAGCACCGCGCCCGCCGCGAGGAAGTCCCGCGCCTCGCGCTTGCTCGCGGCGAGCGACGTCCGCGGCAGGAGGTCCAGGAGCGCGAGCCCCTCGCCGCCGAGCTCGCCGGGCTCGAGCACGGTCACGGGCAGGTCCTCGGCGATCTCCTCGACGGTGCGCGCGTCGAGCGCGCCCACCTCGCCCGAGAAGAGCGCGCGCCCCGCCGCCTCGGCGTTGGCTCGCTCGGTGGGGCCGTGGAAGAGCTCGGTCATCTCGTCGGCGAGCGCCCGCTGCGCCTCGCGGTCCTGCGGCCGCTCCGAGGCCGAGCGCTCGAGCTCCTCGACCCGCTCGCGCGGCAGGAACGTGAACCACCGCAGGAAGCGGCCGATGTCGGCGTCGGCCGTGTTCAGCCAGAACTGGTGGAAGCGGAACGGGCTGGTGCGGTCGGCCGAGAGCCAGACCGCGCCCTTCTCGCTCTTGCCGAACTTTCCGCCGTCGGCCTTCGTCACCAGCGGGTTCGTGATGCCGTACGCCTCGCCCTGCGCGACACGGCGGACGAGGTCGATGCCGCTCACGATGTTGCCCCACTGGTCGGCGCCGCCGAGCTGCACGGTGCACCCGGCGGAGCGGAAGAGGTGCAGGAAGTCGTACGCCTGCAGGATCATGTAGCTGAACTCGGTGTAGCTGATGCCCTGCTCGCGTCCCTCGAGCCGAGTGCGCACCGAGTCGCGCATGATCATCTGGTTCACGCTGAAGTGCTTGCCGACCTCGCGCAGCACCTCGATGTAACCGAGTCCCCGCAGCCAGTCGGCGTTGTCGACCACCGTCGCGGCGCGGTCGCCCGTCGCGGCGAAGTCGATGACGCGCGCGAAGATCTCGCGCTGCCGCGAAACGTTGTGGGCCACCGCGTCGGGCGTCAGCAGCTGGCGCTCGGCGCTCTTGCCGCTCGGATCCCCGATGAGCCCGGTGCCGCCGCCCATGAGGACGACCGGGCGGTGGCCCGCGCGCTGCCAGTGCGCCAGCAGCTTCATCGGCACGTAGTTGCCCACCGTCAGGCTGTCGGCCGTCGGGTCGAAGCCCGCGTAGGCGATGCGGCCCGGCGTCGCCAGGTACGCCCCGAGCGTGTCAGACGTGGCCTGGTGGAGCAGCCCGCGCCAGGCGAGTTCGTCGAGGAACCCGTGTGCCGCGCCGCTCATGCCGCCAGCGCCCCCGACTTCGCGCGGATGTCCTTCAGGAGGTCGTGCCAGCTCTGGACGAACGCCTTCGCGCCCTGGTCCTGGAGCGCCGCGGCGGTGCCCGCGAGGTCGATGCCGGCGGCGCCGGCGGCGGCGAGCGCCGCGCGCAGCGGGCCTCCGTCCGGCGGCAGCACGGCCGTCACGCGCCCCGAGGCGTGGAACGCCTGCAGCGTCGCCTCGGGCACGGTGTTCACCGTGGTCGCGGAGGCAAGCCCCTCGACATAGAGCGAGGGCGGCAGCTTCGGGTCCTTCGTGCCGGTGCTCGCGTAGAGGAGCCGCTGCGGCCGCGCTCCCTTCGCCTCGAGCGAAAGCCACCTCGGCGACGAGCACAGCTCGACGTACGCCGCGTACGCATCCGCACCGATCGCCAGGCCCACGCGGTTCCTCAGGTCGGCCGGGAGCTTCGCGTCGAGCGTCGCGTCCCAGCGGGAGATGAAGAGGCTCGCGACGCCGAGCGTGTCCGGCGCCTTGCCGGCGGCCACGCGCCGCTCGAGGCCGCGCAGGAAGGCCTCGGCCGCCGCCAGGTAGTGCGCCGTGTCGAAGAGAAGCGTCACATTGACCGGAATGCCGCGGAACGTGAGCTCCTCGATCGCGGGGATGCCCTCCTTCGT
>CAMDUT010000041.1 GCA_945877905.1 Phycisphaera mikurensis NBRC 102666
GCGTGCGCGCCGGAGGCGTCGCGATGAGCCGCGCGGCACCGGCGGGCGTGCCCGCGGACCTGCTCCCGGCGATCGCCGAGTGCGAGCGCGTGACGCGGACGCGCGCGCGCAACTTCTGGTACGGGCTGAAGCTGACGCCCGAGCCGCAGCGCAGCGCGATGTACGCGATCTACGCCTGGATGCGCGAGGCGGACGACCTTGCCGACGCCGAGGGCATCCCCGACGACGAGCGCGTCCGGCGCCTCGCGCGGTTCCGGCACGACACCGACGCCGCGCTCGCCGGGCGGCCGCCCGGGGGGCGCGCCACGTGGCGCGCGCTCGCGTGGGTGGCGGCGAACCACGACCTCGCGCCGCGCGACTTCCACGACATGCTCGACGGGCAGCTCGGAGACGTGGGCGTTGTGCGGTGCGAGACGTGGGAGGACCTCCGCGGGTTCTGCTACCGGGTCGCGAGCACCGTGGGGCTCGTGTGCATCCGCGTGTGGGGATACTCGGACTCCGCCGCGCCGGCGCTCGCCGTGGACCGCGGCATCGCGTTCCAGCTCACGAACATCCTCCGCGACTACCGCGAGGACTACGACCTCGGGCGCGTGTACCTGCCGGCCGAGGACTTCCGCCGGATGGACCTCACGCCCGACGTGCTGCGCGCGTGGGGCGCGCCCGCGCAATGCTCCGAGTTCATGCGCGCGCAGTGCGACCGGGCCGAGCAGTTCTTCCAGAGGAGCGCGCCGCTCGACGCGATGATCACGCCCTCGTGCCTGCCGACGCTCTGGGCGATGACCGAGATCTACCGCGGCATCCTGGGAAGGGTGCAGGCGCGGCCCGAGGCGGTGGTGGGGCCGCGGCGCGTACGCCTGCCCGCGTGGCGCAAGGCATGGATCGCGTTCAGCGCGCGCCGGATGGCGGGGGCGACCCGATGAACGCGTCGCCGCGCACGGTGGCGGTGGTCGGCGGCGGCATCGCGGGGCTCGCGTGCGCGCTGCGGCTCGCCGAGCGCGGCATCGGCGTGACCGTGGTCGAGACCAGGCGCAAGCTCGGCGGCCGGGCGACGAGCTTCGTCGACCCGCGCACGGGCGAGGTGCTCGACAACTGCCAGCACGTCCTCATGGGCTGCTGCACCAACCTCATCGACTTCTATGGGCGGCTCGGCGTGCTCGACGCGATCGAGTGGCACCGCGACATCCACTGGATGAACCCGCCGCACGCGCCCGACCGGATGCGCCCGGGGCGCCTGCCCGCGCCGGCGCACTTCACGTGGTCGTTCCTGCGCATGCGCATGCTCTCGGTCGCGGAGAAGGTCGCGGTCGGGCGCGCGATGTGGCGCATGCTGCGGATGGGCGCGTCGGGCCGGCTCGCGTGGGAGGGGCGCGCGTTCTCGGAGTTCCTCGCGGAGACCCGCCAGCCGGGGCGCGTGGTCGACGTGTTCTGGAGCCCGGTCGTGGTGAGCGCGTGCAACCTCGACGTGGGCGACGTGTCCGCGGCCAGCGCGATGCAGGTGTTCCAGGAGGGGTTCCTCGCGAGCGCGGAAGCGCCGCTCATGGGGCTCTCGACGGTGCCGCTCGTGCGGCTCTACGACCCGGCCGAGCAGGCCATCGCGGCGGCGGGTGGCGCGGTGCGGATGGGCGTGAGCGCGCGCGCGATCGCGTTCGACGGGCGCCGCGTGACCGGCGTCGTGACCGACGAGGGCATGGTCGAGGTGGATGCCGTGGTCGCGGCGGTGCCCGCCGATCGGCTCGCGAAGCTGGTGTCGCCGACGCTCGTGCGGGCCGACGGCCGGCTCGCGCGGCTCGAGGAGGTCGGCACGAGCCCCATCCTCGGCGTTCATCTGCGGTTCCCGCGTCGCGTGATGGACCTTCCGCACGCGGTGCTTCCCGGGCGCGGGACGCACTGGCTGTTCGACAAGGGCAGCGAGTCCGACGGGTCGCAGCACGTGCACGCGGTCATCAGTGGCGCATCCGCGTGGATGGACCTCGACGAGGCTGAGATCGCCGTGCGCGTGCTCGAGGACGTGCGGTGGGCGTTTTCCGCGGCGCGCGGCGTCGAGCCGACGGCGGTGCGCAGCGTCAAGGAGAAGCGTGCGACGTTCGCGCCAGTCCCGGGATTCGACCGCATCCGGCCCGGCGCGGCCCCGTCCGGGGTCGATCGCGACGGCGGGGTCCCGAACCTCTTCCTCGCGGGGGACTGGTCTCGCACGGGCTGGCCCGCGACGATGGAGGGCGCGGTGCGTTCCGGGTACTCGGCCGCGGGCGCGATCGTCGGCGAGCGGTTGCTGGTCCCGGACCTCGCTCCCGCGCCGCTTGCGCGCCTGCTGGGGGTTTCGCGCTGATGACGACGGCCGATGCCGGGATGCCGGCGGCGGGGCCGGGTGCGGATCCCGGGGAGCGCACCCGCTGGGTGCTGGCGCGATGCGAGCAGCACGGCTTCGCGCTCGCCGGAGTCGCGGACGCGCGGCCGAGCGCAAGGGCCGCGGAGTACCGGGCGTGGATCGACGCGGGCCGGCACGGTGCGATGGCGTACCTCGCGGAGCAAGTCGATCGGCGGCTCGACCCGCGCGCGCTGGTCCCCGGCGCGCGCAGCGTGCTGTGTGTCGCCGACCGGTACGCCGACGGCCGGTCCGACCGACGCGTGCCCGGCTTCGGACGCATCGCCCGGTACGCGCGCGGCGAGGACTACCACGTCGTCATCCGGGCGCGGCTCGAGGCGCTGGCCGAGGAACTGCTCGAGGCGTTCCCGAACGAGCGATTCCGGGTCTGCGTCGACACCGCCCCGGTCCTCGAGCGCGAGCACGCCGAGCGCGCGGGGCTCGGGCGCATCGGCAAGCACACGCTGCTGATCGGTCCCGCGGGGACGGGGTCATGGCTCCTCCTCGGCGTGGTGATCAGCACGCTGGGGCTCGAGCCCGTGCGCGCGGACGGTCGCCCCGTCGGGGCTGGCCCGGGCGGCGCAGTGGGCGACGCAGACCCCTGCGGCACGTGCACGCGGTGCATCGATGCATGCCCGACCGGCGCGATCGTGCCGTGGTCGGTCGATGCGTCGAGGTGCGTGAGCGCGCTCACCATCGAGGACCGCGGCACCGTCGCCGAGTGGTTCGCGGGGCGGACGGAGGACTGGCTCTTCGGGTGCGACGCGTGCCAGGAGGCGTGTCCGCACGCGCAGCCGACGGTGCGGTCGCGGGAGCTGGGCACGCACGAGGCGTATCGTGCGCATCGCACGGGGATCCCGATCCTCGAGGTGCTCGGATGGACCGAGGACGACTGGGAGGCCGCGCAGCTGAACGGCGTGCTCCGCCGCGCGGGCGCCGCGATGTGGAGGCGCAACGCGGCGCTGGCCGCGGGCGGCGTGCTGGCGGACCCGGGGTCATCGGCGGAGGTGCGTGACCCCCTCCGGGCGCGGCTCTCGGCGATGGCCCTCGACCGGTCGGAGGCGCCCGAGGTGCAGGCGGCGGCGCGTGCGTCGCTGCGCCTGGGCTAGCTCACTTGTTGGGTTCGTTCGGATCCGCCGGTTCCGCCGGCGGCGGGGCGGGCTCGTCCGGCTGCGCGGGCGGGGCCTCGGGCTCTCCGGCGGGCGGGGCACTCGGATCGCTCGGTGCGGGATCGCCTGCCGGCGCGTCGGGCGCGGGCGCGTCGGGCGCGGGCGCGTCGGGTGCGGGCGCGTCGGGTGCCGGAGCATCCGGTGCGGGTGCCTCCGGAGCGGGCGCATCCTCCGCGGGCGGTGCATCGGCCGCGGGCGCATCGCCCGTGTCGCCCGTCGACTCCGCCGGCATCGCGGGCCCGGCCGGAAGCTCGATCCCGAGCGCCGCCGCGAGCAGGTTCACGGAGACCAGCATTGACCGGCCTGCCGAGGACTCGGTGCCCTTGAGCGATTCGCGCGCGTCGACGAGCGCCGCCTTCGCCTTGCCGAGCTCCGCGTCGCGCGCGGCGGCGATCGACGAGACGTCCGGGGCCTGCCCGCCTGCGGCCGCTGCCACCATCGCGAGCTGCGCGGCCTGGCCGATGGCATCGACCGAGATGGCCGCGAAGCGCGCCTTGAGCAGCGCGATCGACGCGGCATCGGTCGGGTTCTTTCCGGCGAGGTCGTTCGCCTCGAGCGCCTCGGCCACCGCCTTGGCGACCGGCTGGTACTTCTCCGACTCGAGCGCCATGAACTGCTGGGTGAGGGCCGCTGCCTCCTGGCCGAGCGCGCCGATGCGCTCGCGCGCGCCGTCCGCGCGCGCCTTGGCGCCGTCGGCGGCGTCGTCGGCCTCCTTGAGGCGCTGCGCGAGGAACCGGTCGGTCTCGTCGGCACCGGCGAGGCCGGCCTCGCCCACGCGGACCGCCGAGCGCAGCGGCTCGGCCTCGCGCTCGGCCTCGGCGGCCGCCACGCGGAGGTCCTGCGCGGCGTTCAGCTTGAGCCGCGCCTCCTCCATGCGGGGCACGGCGCGCTCGGCGGTGCTGGTCATGGCCTCGGCCCGCAGCTCGCCCACCGCGGCGTCGAGCGCCTCGGCCTCGCGGCGCTTCCCGGCGATCGTGTCCTCGATGGGCTTCAGCTCCGCCCGCGCGGCGTCGGCCCGCTCGCCCTGGCCGGCGATTTCCCGGCGATAGCGCTCGCGCGCGTCGCGCATGCCCTTGACGGTGGCTCCCGCGAGCTCGTCGGCTCGCGGGTCGCCGGAAGCCATGATGGACGTGATGCCCGCGACGCGTGCCTCGATCTCGCGGACGATCACCGACTTCTCCTGCGCCAGCCGCTCGAGGTCCGCGAGGTCGAGCACCAGCGCGTCGCGCCGCATCCGCGCGGCGAGCTCACGGGCGTCACGCTTCTGCGCGTCGCTGCCGCCGGCGTTCGCGATCTCCGACGCGAGCGTGCGGAGCTCCTTCGCGGCGTCGGCCGGCGCGAGGACCGGCTTCGACACCTCGCGCGTCGTGCCGCCCTCCTCCTCGAGCGACGCCGACACGGCATCGGGCGACGGCGCGATGCGGAGGGCGAGCATGCGCGCGCGCGCGGTCGCGTCGGCGAGCTTGCGGGCCCCCTTCTCCTCGGCGCTCGGGGCGTGCAGTCCGTCGCAGCCGCAGAGCAGGGAGACGAGCGAGATCGAGGCGCAGGCGATGAAGCGGGCGTGGTGCATGGTCAGGTCCGGGGAAGGCGTGTCAGCGTAGCGGGGAGGTGCCGCGGATCAGCGGTCGGGCTCGTCGGGGCGCCGCACGGGCCGGTCCGGGGCATCGAGCTTCGGGAGCTCGAAATCCACCGGGTACTCCGGGCGGGGCTGATGCATCCCGCGGATCCACTCGAGCGTCTCGCTCATGAGCTGGGGGGTCGACTTCGAGAAGACCGGCTTCCAGCCCTTGACGTCCGGATGCGGGTACCGCGCGAGGTTCCGCTGGGTCGCGTACTGGACGAGCAGCGAGTCCGGCGGGTCCTCGAAGTCCACGAGCCGCTTCCCGTCCACCTCGAACTCGAGGAGCGTGAGCAGGTTCGTGTAGCGGATGCGGACATCGGTGGACTCGCCGGTGTGGAGGAAGAACCGCCCGGCCTGCACGCCGCCGTGGCACCGGCTGGTGGCGCAGTTGGTGAGGAGCCACGAGTTGTGCACGCGCGTGCGGAACCTCGCGAGCGAGGCGGGGTCCTCGCTCACGGTGATGAACTTGTAGAGGTCGCGGGCACGGAGGTCGAACATCAGGCGCGCGATCTCCGCGTCGGGCTTCGAGAAGAGGAGGTTGCGCTGCTCGGCGGAGGCGGGGATCAGGTCGCTCGACCCGTACCGCAGGACGAGCTGGCGGATGCCCTCGGGATCGACCTTGAGCCGCGGCGGGTCCTTGAAATCGATCTCGTACACGCGGACGATGTTCACGTCCTCGTCGGAGACGAGCTTCGACGGGCGGAGGTCGCGGTTGCTCGGCGTGCGGTCGCCCGGACCCGCGGGGGCCGCGGATCCTTCGCGCCCGGGGGCCGCGGCGTCGGGCCCGGCCTCCGTGCCGCCGCCGGTGGCCGCGTTGCCCTTGCGCCGCGATTCCTCGATCGAGCGCTTGAGCTCGGCACGTGCCTTCACCTCCCGAAGGACGTCGCGCGCGGTCTCGCTGTCGGCGTCGCGAAGCAGCGCCTCGAGTTCCTGCTGCGCGAGGTCGAGGCGGTCCTGCTCCGCGAGCCACCGGGCCAGCGCGATGCGGCGACCGTGCTCCTCGGGTGCGATCGAGTCCTTCAGCCGGCGGTAGCGCGTGTCGAAGTCCTGCTCGAGCACCACGCGGTAGACCTTCTCGCGCGGCAGCCGCCCGACCACGGTGTCGACCCGGAACTCCACCTCCTCGAGCGAGTCCTTCAGGATCTCCCCGCGGACGATGCTGCCGTCGCGGAGCTGGATCAGCCCGCGCTGGCCGGGCGCGGGGCGGACGATGTCGACGATGTCGAGCAGCTTGGTCTTGTTGTATTCGCGACGCTCGCCCAGCGGTCCCACGACCACGATCTCGTCGTGGTCCTCGTGGACCACCGTGCCGCCGAACTCCTTCCACCGATCGACGAAGAGCCAGACCTGTCGCGGTGGCTCGGACCCGGCGGGCGCGGGCGTCCCCGACGCGGGTTCGGTCACCGCCGCGGGCGGTGTCCCCGGTGCGGACGCTGGCGCAACTGCCGGCGCGGCGGCGGGTGCCGTCCCGCCCGGCGAGGCCGCGGGCGGCGCCTCGGGCGCCTGCCCGGCGGCGGGCGGCGCCTGGAGCAGCGCGCAGGCGATCAGCAGCGTCAGTGGCATTCCTCGCATTGTCGCACGAATCGTTCGCGCCCGCCCGCCTGCGGGTTGCCGGCCGGCCCCGCCGCGGGGCCCGTGGCCGGGAACTACGCTCCGCGCGCCCTCTTCGGGCCTTGAAAGGACCATCCCATGAAGCTCGGCGTCATGTCAGCGCTCTTCTCCGGCCGCCCCCTCGGGGACGTGTGCCATTACGTCGCCGACATCGGGCTCGGCGCCATCGAGCTGCCCGTCGGCGCCTGGCCGGGCGCCCCGTTCTTCGACCCCCGCAAGGTCCTCGCGAGCCGCAAGGAGCAGGACCGCATCAAGGGCATCCTCCGCGAGCACGGGCTGCTGCTCTCGGGCCTCGCGGTCCACGGCAACCCCGTGCACCCGGACACGGGCTTCGCGAAGCGCCACCACGCCGAGTTCGTGACCGCGGTCGAGCTCGCGCCGAAGCTCGGCACCGACGTCGTGATCACCTTCAGCGGCTGCCCCGGCGGGTCGCGGAAGGACCGCACCCCGAACTGGGTCACGTGCCCGTGGCCCGGCGACTTCTCGGAGGTCCTGAAGTACCAGTGGGACGAGGTGCTGGTTCCCTACTGGGCCAGGCAGGCGAAGTTCGCGGCCAAGCACGGCGTGCGCGTCGCATGGGAGGCCCACCCGGGGTTCTGCGTCTACAACGGGGAGACCATCATCCGGCTCAGCGAGCTCGCGCAGCGCAAGGCGGGCATGCGCGGCAAGCCGGTGCTCGGCGCCAACCTCGACCCCTCGCACCTCTTCTGGCAGGGGATCGACCCGGTGCTCGCGGCGCGGCAGCTCGGCGAGGCGGGGCTCCTCTTCCACGTGCACGCCAAGGACACCGAGCTCGACCGCCACGAGGGCCCGCTCAACGGGTACCTCGACACCAGGGGCTACGGCGACCTGAAGCGCCGCGCGTGGAACTTCCGCACCTGCGGATGGGGCCACGGCACCGAGTTCTGGCGGCCGTTCGTGAGCATGCTCCGCCGCCACGGCTACGACCACGTGCTCTCGATCGAGCACGAGGACGCCATGATGAGCGTCGAGGAGGGATTCGAGCGCGCCGTCGCGTTCCTCCAGGAGTGCATCGTGGAGGAACGGCCCGCGCAGGCCTGGTGGTTCTGACCCCGCCGCGCCAGGCGCGTCAGTCCGGCACCGGCGTCGTCACGAGCCCGTTCGGACGCATGAGCTCGACGGTCCACTCCACCTTCGCGGCCTTCGCGTCGCGGGCTCCCGCCGGCACCTTGAGGTCCCAGCGCAGGATGCCCTGCGGCATGCGCGACTCGACGTAGGCGGCATCGGCGCTGAGCGCCGGCGTGACCGACGCGAGCCGCACCTCGATGCGCTCGTTGCGGCTCGCCGGGCGGCGGTCGTAGACCTCGACGTCGATCGCGCGGCCGGTGCCGTTGTCGACGGTGATGCGGTCGTTCCACGTGGTGACGGTCGAGCCGCCGAAGAGGCCGCTCGTCCCGGTGAGGCGCGACACGACCTCGCGCTTGGCGCGCACCGCGCGGTCGGGCCCGAAGTACACGCGGAACTCGCCGCCGGGGGCGACCGAGGGCATCTCGGCGTCGCCGATGAACTCGCCGCCCATGAAGACCTGCGCGACGCCCGGCAGCAGCTGGAACGCGCTCGCGTTGCCGAGCGTGCCGCGGAGGAACACCGCGTCCGAGACGACGGGCGCGGCGACGTACGTGAAGCGCGCGTTCGGCGCGAAGTCGCCGATCCGCGTGCGCTGCCGGCGCTGGGCGTCGGAGGGAAGCGTCACCGGGCGCGGAAGCTCGAACGTGACCGCGACGCCGCCTTGATTCACCGACGCTCCGGCCGAGAGCTCCTCGAGCGCGCGCGCCATCTCGGCGGACTCGCCCCCGGTCCCGGCGATCGGGGCGCCCGGTGCGGCGTCCGCCATCGCCATGGGCGCGGGAGCGTCGGACTTGTACTTGAGTCCCCCGGCCGTGCCGCCCTCCGCGGGCGCCCCCGACACGGGCGGCGGCGGAACCACGACGTCGACGAACCACGGGTCTACGGACGGCGGGCTCGAGGCGCGGGTCGGCTGCGCGGTCGAGAGCGAGAGCCGCACGTCCTTCCAGTCCTCGCCCGTGCGCTGCAGCACCATGGCGTCGTACTCGACCGTCACGGCCGAGCGGTCGGCCGTGGCACGCACGGCGTAGGACGGCGCCCATGCCGCGTCGCGCACGAGGTACGTGAGCGACAGCTCCACCGTGCATGCCTCGGCGACGCCGAGCGTGACGACGCCCGATCGCTCGACGCGGTCGGCGCCGCCGCGCGCGGCGAGCCGCTGCTCGGCCGCGGCGAGTTCGCGCCCGAGCGCCTCGTTGCGCGCGTCCATCTCGCGCGCGACCCCGAGGACGCGCGCCTTCTCGGCGCGCAGGGCCTCGAGCTGGCGCTCGGCGGCGGCGACGTCGATCGGCTCGACGGTGCCTGCGGGGCCCTCGGTGGCGGTGGGTCGCACGCCGACGGCGTCCACCAGCGCGCCGTGCGCGTCGAGCAAGGCCCGTTCCTCGGCCAGGCGCTCGATCGAGCGCTTCAGTTCGCGCACCGCGTTCGCGAGCGCCGCGCCCTCGGGCGAGCTCGCGAAGTCGACGCGCGGCGTCGCCGCGAACTCGAGCCCGAGGAGCTTGGCCGCGCTTCCCGCGCCGGACGCGGGCGCGACCTTCGCCTGGAGCGACTGAGGAAGCACCGAGCGCGGCAGGTCGGTCACGTTCACGGACCAGATGCCGGGCGCGAGCTCGAGCCGCAGCGTGCGCGTGACGGCGGCACGGTCGGGATAGAGCGTCACGGCCGACACCCGGCCGCGCTCGGCGCGGCGCCCGACGGGCAGGTCGGCGTCCTGCGCGGCGGTGCACGCGTGCATCGCCCGGGCGTGCGCGTCGTGCGCCGCATGCGCGGAGAGCAGGGCGGCGGTCACGAGCCCGGCGGTCCGGAGGGAGGTTCGGATGGTGGTGGATCGCATCGTGTTCCTTGCGTTCAGTCGGGAAGCGGCGTGACCTGCACGTCCTTGGGGTACGTGGCCTGCACCGACCACGTCACGGGCATCGCCGCGTCGCCGCGCGCGGCGGCGGGCACCTTGAGGTCCCAGCGGAGGATGCCGGACTTCTGCGGCCCGTCCACGTACGCCGGGTCCTTCGAGAGGGGCGCCGACGGGTCGGCGACCCGGACCTCGATCTGCGCGTCCCGACTCGCGGGGCGGCGGGCGCCGAGCTCGACGTCGAGCTCGCGCCCGGTCCCGTTGTCGACTGTCACGCGGTACTTCCACGTGACGGCACTGCTCCCGCCGAAGAGGCCGGCGGTGCCGAGTACCTTCGAGAGCACCTCGCGGCGCGCGCGCACCGCGCGGTCGGGCCCGAAGAACACCTTGAACTCGGACTTGGGCGCCACCGACGGCATCCGCGTGTCGCCGATGAGGTCGCCCCCCATGTAGACCTGCGCGGTGCCTGGAAGCAGCTGGTACGTCGACGCGTTGGCCATGTCGCCGCGGAGGTACACGCCGTCGTCGACGATCGGCTGCGCCACGTGCACGAAGCGCACCGAGGGCTCGATGGTCGCGATGCGCGTCCGCTGCGAGCGGTCGGAGTCGCTCGGCACGCTCACGCGCCGCGGGAGCTCGAACGTGGCCGCGACGCCGGCCTCCTGGACGCCCGCGTCCGCGGCGATCTTGCGGATGCGCTCGGCCATCCGGTCCCTGCGATCATCCCCGCCGCCCATGCCGCCGCCGACCAGGCCGCCGGCGGTGTCCGAACCGCCCGGGTCACGGCCAGGCGCGCCCGGACGACCGCTCGTCGCGGGGCGCTTGCCGCCGCCGCCGCCGCGGCCGTAGGACACCGCCGCCTCATCGACCCACACCGGCTCGACCTCGGCGGGCTGCGTCGCGTCGCCCGGCTCCGCGGTCGAGAGCGAAATGCGCACGTTCTCCCACGGTTCGCCGGTCGCCTGCGCGACGACGGCGTCGTACTCGATGACGGTGCCGCTGCGGTCCCCGGCGGCGCGGATCGCGTAGGCCGGGCTCCAGGCCGCGCCATCGACGAGGTACGTCAGGTCGAGGTCCACCGGGCACGCGCGCGGGACCGCGAGGCGCACGACCGCGGCGCGCTCGACGCGGTCGGCCTCTCCGCGCTGCGCGATGGTCGCCTCGAGCGAGGCGATCTCCCGCTGCGCGGCCTCGGTGCGCTCGGCGAGCGCGCGCGACTCCTCGAGCGCCCGCGTGCGCTGCGCGTTGGCCCACGCGAGCTGCTCGAGTGCCTTCGCGGGGTCGGCCTTCGCGGTGCCGCCGAGCGCGGTCGCATTGGCGGCGGCGCGCTGCGCGACCTGGTCGATGCGCGCGGCGTGCTGCGCCAGCTGCGCCGCGTCCTGCTCGAGGTGCGCGAGCCGGCGGCGCGCGTCGTCCAGCTTCGTCGCGAGCTCGATGCCCTCGGCGCTGCCCGCGAAGGCGACGCCCTGCGACTCCTCGTACTCGACGCCGAGGAGCCGCGGCGCACCCTCGGCCGGGGCGTCGCCGGTGCGGACCTTCGCCTGCAGGCGGGTCGGGTCGATGTCCTGCGGAAGGCCGGTGACGCGCAGTTCCCACAGCCCCTGCGAGAGGTCGCGGTGGAGGGTGCGCGTCACGGCCGCGCCCTGCGGGTACACGGTGACGCGGTCGACCGTGCCTGGCTCGGATGCGCGCTGCACCGCGAGGTCCTGCGCGTTCGCCGCGCATGGCGCGGCAAGCGCGGCGGCGAGCGTCATGCGGGCGTGGAACGCGAATCGGGAGTGGGCGTGCACGGTGATCCTCCGTGGGCAATCTAACCCCGGGCCCGGAGGGAACACCGCCCGCGGACGGCTCGTCCGCGGGCGGTGCACGTTTCATGCGCGCTTGAAAACGCGCTCAGTCGAAGTCCTCGAGCGCGGCCCGCGTGCCGCTGCGGGCGAGAAGCTCGGCGGCGCGCGCGGCGCCGGGGGCCCCCGACGACCGCAGCTGCGCGACGAGCGCGCGCGTCTCCTCGCGCTTGCGCAGGTAGCGCAGCGCGAGCGAGGCCACGGCGTCGCGCTCGACGCCCTGCAGGAACCCGACGCCCTCGCGGTAGACGATGCCGGAGGCGAGGCGCTTGGCGATCATCCAGTCGAGGTACGCCTGCGGGATGCCGGTCCAGAGCCGGTCGCCGACCGTCTCCTGGAGCTTCGTCGGCAGGTGCTCGCGCACGACCTGGCGCCCGAGCTCGCGGTCCGCCGGGCTCCAGCCGTCCATCGAGGCGCGGATCGCGTCGGCCGCGTCGTTCATGACCTTCGACACGGTGGTCGAGAGCTCGGTGAGCGGGGTGTTCGGGTGCCGGCGTCCCTCGGCCATCAGGAGCTCGGCCTCGCTGCGCGCGAGTTCGCGCAGCTTCACGAGGACCTGCTCGACGAACTCGTCCTTGATGGAGAGGAACGCCTTCTCGTCGAGCAGCATGCTCGCGCCGATCTCGTAGCTCGAGCAGATGACGCCGCACTTGTTGGCGCTCGAGTCCTTGAAGATCAGGCATCCCGCCTTGAACAGCTCGACGCGCGCCGCCGGGGTGAGGAACAGGTTCGCTCCCTCGACGATGATCGGGCTCGAGGGCCTGCCCTCGGGCGTGAGGTAGTCGCGCCAGTTCGTCTCGTTGATGGTGGCCGGCCGGCCGCCGCCCGGGACGAACGCGTCGGTCACGAGGCGGTTGTGCAGGGTGTTGCGCAGCGGCGCGCCCTCGGGGCTGTCGACGCCCACGACGCGGCCGCGCTTGCCGAGCTTCGCGGGGCTGAAGCTCGCGATCGGCAGCGCCTCGCGGAAGAGCCGCAGCAGTTCGCCGTGGTCGAGCCCGTCCGGGTCCTCGCCCACGCCGCTGCCGTCGGCGATGCCCACGATGCGCGCGTTCGAGCCGTAGTCGCGGTCGAGGATGCGGATCATGTTGCCCGCGACGTCGCCGTCCGGGCCACCCGTGATCTTGACCGTGAACGGCTGCTTCCGCGGGTCGATGCCGCGGGCGCGCAGCGCCACCTCGAGGAACACGTTGACGCCCTCGCTGGTGACGCCGTAGACCTTGTGGTTGATTCCCGCGCCGGGCTTCGAGCTCATGAACGCGTCGGGCAGGGCGTACTTGCGCGCGCGCGCGCGGGCCACGATCCACTCGATGTGCGCGGGCGTGATGTTCTCGTCGGGCCCGAGGTAGATCAGCTCCTTGGTGCCGAAGCGGTCGACCACCAGCGGCTTCACCTCGGGATCGTCGGTGATGAGGTCGAGCAGGCTGTCGACGAAGCTCTTGACGCAGCGCGTGATGTCCGCGTCGTGCTCGAGCAGGATCGCGGCCTTCGCGCCGCCCTCGGGGATGTCCTTGTTCTTCTGCTGCTGCGCCCACGAGAGGCCGTAGACCTCGTCGAACACCCGGTCGCGCTCGCGAGCGTGCTGCGCGGGGGTCGACGGCTTCACCACGCGGAGGCCGCCGCGCGCGATCTCCTTGAAGCGGTTGTGGAACCCGAAGAAGCCGCGCCCGAACACGAAGAACGTGCCGTAGGGCAGCTCGGGTCGGCGGTCGTCGCGCAGGTACGACGGGTCGAGGCGGATGGCCAGGCCGAAGCGCCGCGGCAGGAAGTAGTTCGTCCGGAACGCAGCCGCCACCGCGTCGAGCAGCGAGCCGAGGATCACGGCCGTGCCGTCCGGGTCGTCCTTCGTGCCGATCTCGGCGCGGAGCGCGGCGACGCGGCGCTCGACGTCGGCCTGCGCGGCGGGGGCCTTCGGGTCGAAGCGGTCGCGGAAGAGCGCGAGCACCTTCGACACCACCGGCATCGAGCGCTCGGCCGTGGCCACGATGCGCTCGACGGAGTAGAGCAGGCGGTCCCGGTGCACCAGGCGCTGGTGGGCGAGCGTGCAGAGGCCGAGGACCAGTTCGCCCTCGTCGATCGACATGCCCGCGTGCCGGTTCGCGAGCTCGACGGACTCCGAGTCCACCCACTTGACGCGCGTCAGGTCATGCTCGACCTGCTTCCACGCGGCGCCTGCGGTGTCGACGCTCCGGCCGTCCTGCGTCTGGATCACGAAGCCGAGCAGCGTCACGGAGCCATGGGGCGGGTCGGCGACCTGGTCGAGGTACGCGCGCTGGATGTTGATGCCGCCGCGGCTCAGGACCTGCCCGCAGCGCTCCAGCATGGTGCGCGTGCGCGCGTTCGAGAACGCGATGGTGATCCGGGTGAGCTCGCCCTCGAGCTCGGGCTCGCTCTCGACCGCGGTGCCCTCGGTGCCGCTCACGCGCGCGACCAGCTTGCGGTGCTTGTTCAGCCGGTGCGGCGTCAGCGTGCCGACGTAGTCGGCGGCGCACCCGGCGAAGTACGCGCGGATCGCCGCCTCGGTCCAGTCCTTCGCCTCGCGCGCCGCGAACTCGATGGTCGCGCGGAGCTTCTCGGCCTGCGCGGGCACCGAGGCGCTGAACGGCTCGCGGTCGCCGAGCTCGAACGCGTCCACGACCAGCAGGCCGTCCTTGGAGGTGTGGATCTTCGCGGCGCGCAGCGAAGGCGTCATCGGCAGGGACGCCACCACGTCCGCGAGCACGCCTGGGCGGTTCCCCTCGCGGATGAACGTCCACTCCCGTCCGTCCTCGCTGCGCACGGAGAGGTGCAGCGGCTGCCCGGACGCGCGGGCCGCGATGATGGCGCGCAGGTGCGCGGCGACGGTCGACGGGCGGGTGTCCTCGAAGTACATCCGCGGCATCTGCGCCACGAACCACGGCACGATGGTCTCGGCGGCCTGCGCGAAGCTCCGGCCGAGGTCGCTCGCGAGGACCGTGGGGTCCGGGATCACGGAGGCGCTTGCGGCGGGGGCGGCCGAGGCGGGGTTCGCGGGGTGCATTCCGTGCGTGATACCACGGCTGCGGGGGGCGCTTCAACGTCGGAATCCATGCGGATCCGGCGGGACGGCCGCAGGATGCTCCTATCCTGACCCGTCTGCCCGAACCCATGCTCGTCGCCACCATCGGGAACTTCGACGGCGTCCACCTCGGCCATCGCGCCTTGGTCGACGCCGCGCGCCATGCGGCCGGCGGCGGACGCGTGGTGGCGGTGACCTTCGACCCGCTCCCCGCGGCGGTGCTCCGGCCCGACGCCGCGCCCGCCCGGCTGACGCCGTGCGAGGTGCGCTCGGTCCTCCTTCGCGACGCGGGCTGCGACGAGGTGCGGGTGATCGACCCGCGCGGCGGGCTCCTCGGCGAGACCCCGGCGGAGTTCGTCGCCGCGCTCCGCGCCGACCTCCCGTTCGACGCCGTGGTCGAGGGCGGCGACTTCCGGTTCGGCCGCGGCCGTGCCGGCGACGTCGGGACGCTGCGCGGGCTCGGGGCGTCCGCCGGGTTCCGGGTGGTCGAGGTGGATGACGTGGCCGCGCCGCTGGCCGACGGCACCGTCGTCGCGGCGCGCTCGTCGGCGATCCGCTGGATGCTCGTGATGGGCCGCGTCGCGGACGCGGGGCGGCTCCTGGGCCGCGCGCATGCCGTCCGCGGGACGGTCGCGCCCGGCGACCGGCGCGGGCGGCTGCTCGGGTTCCCGACCGCGAACGTCGCGGAGCCTGACGCCATGCTGCCCGCCGACGGCGTCTACGGCGGTCGTGCCATGGTCGACGGCCGCGAGTGGCCCGCGGCGATCTCGGTCGGCGTGAAGCCCACCTTCGGCGGGGCTGCGCGCACGTGCGAGGTCCACGTGGTGGGCGCGCAGCTCCCGCTCGACCGCTATGGGTGGGAGATCGAGGTGCGCTTCGACCGGTGGATCCGCGGGCAGTGGCGCTTTCCCGGGCCCGACGCGCTGGTCGCGCGCCTGCGCGAGGACGTCGCGCTCGCCGCGGCGCTCGCGTAAGGTGGCGCCCATGGAGTATCGATCGACGGTCGGCCCGGATCGCCTCGCGCAACGCCTCCGCGCCGCGAAGCGCCCGTTCGTGACCACGCACTTCAAGCCCGACGGCGACGCGCTCGGGTCGGTGCTCGCGCTGTCGCGCGCGCTGGCTGCGTGCGGCGCGCAGGTCGACGCCGCGGTGGCGGGCCCCATCGACCGCACCATCCTCGGGCTCGCGCTTCCGGGCGAGGTGCGTCACGCATCGAAGGGTCCGGTGGTTCCCGCCGAGGGCTGCGACCTCGCGGTGGTGCTCGACACCGGCGCACCGAGCCAGCTCGAGCACTGCCGCGCCTGGCTCGAGTCCAACCCGGCGCTCGTGGTCGGGATCGACCACCACGCCAACGGCAGCGCGATCTGCCCCGAACGCCTCGTCGATGCATCGTGCGCCAGCTGCACCCAGGTGCTCGTGCGGGTGATCGATGAGCTCGGCATCCCGCTCGGGCCCGCCACGCGCACCGCGCGGCACTCGATCGCCGAGGCGCTGTTCGCGGGGCTCGCCACCGACACCGGCTGGTTCCGGTTCAGCTCGGCCGACGACCGCGTGTTCCAGCTCGCCGCGCGGCTGCTCGCCGCCGGCGTCGACAAGGACGCGCTGTTCCGCATGGTTGAGCAGGGCGATGCCCCTGGACGCCTGCAGCTGGTGGCGCGCGCGCTCGGATCGATCGAGTTCTGCTGCGACGGCCGCGTCTCGGTCATGCGGCTCTCGCGCGCGGACTTCGAGGCCACGGGCACGGGCGTCGACGACCTCGCGGGGCTCGTCAACGAGCCCATGAGCGTCGGCTCGCTCGAGGTCAGCGTCCTCCTCACCGAGGGCGACCCGTCGCTCACGAAGGCGAGCTTCCGGAGCAAGCCCCCCGCCTCCGCGGGCGCGGCGTTCGTCGACGTCAACCGCCTCGCGGGTCTCTTCGACGGCGGCGGCCACGTCCACGCCGCGGGCGCGCGCATCGCGGCGCCGCTCGCCGAGGCCGCCGCCCGCGTGCGTGCGGCGTGCGAGTCCTACTTCGAGTCGGCGGGCCCGTCCGGCGTCACCGTGTAGCCGAGCTTGCGGATCGCCGCGGCGGCCGCGTCGGCCCTCGCGGTGGGCAGGAGCTCCACGTCGCATCGCTTCGTCTCGAACGAGCAGGTCGCCGAGCGGACGCCCGGCGTCTCGTTGAGCTCGGCGACGATCGCCTCGGCGCAGCCGCCGCAATGCATGCCCTCGACGCGGAAACCGGTGCGCCACGTGGGACCGTCGACGCGCGCCGCGGGGTCGCGGCCGGTGCCGTCGCAGCCGGCGACGATGGTCAGCAACGTTGCGACGAGGGCCGCCGGGGCGGTGTGCTTCATGGCCTTGATCGTAGCCGCCTCGCGCGGCGCGACGGGCGCGACGCCGCCCGGCCCGGCGCCCCTCACGCCGCGTCGCGCGCGCCGTGCGCGGAGCCCGCCAGCCGCAGGTGGGTGCGCGTGGCCTTCAGGCCGAGGACCCGCAGCAGCGCGGGCAGCGTCCACACCGCCGAGAGCAGGCAGCACAGGCTTCCCACCGCCATGGCGACGCCCAGGCTCCGCAGCCCCTGGTGATGCGCGAGCATCAGCGCCCCGAAGCCGATCGTCGTCGTCAGCGCGGTCACCGTCACGGCCCGTCGCGTGGACCCGAAGCCGTGATCGAGCGCGCCCTCGTGCGCGCGGTGCGTCACGTGGATCGCGCTGTCGATCCCGAGCCCGATCAGGATGGGGATCGCGAAGAAGTTGGCGAGGTTGAACCCGGACCCCAGGAGCGCCATCGCGCCGAGCGTCCACGCGATGCCGATCGCGAGCGACATGACCGCGGCGGCCGTCTCGCGGACGTTGCGCAGGTCGACCCAGAGCAGCGTGATCACGAGGAGCGACGCGAGCACCGCCTGCTGCGCGAACGAGCGTCGCATGCTGCTCATCGAGTCGGAGACCGTCATCGGCACGCCGGTCGCCGCGGGGTCCTCCTCGCGCAGCACGCCCACGAACCGCGCGAGCGGCCCGGACTCCCACACGTCGCCCGCGGGGTGGACCATCACGAGGAACCGCCCGCCGGGCGAGATCATCTGGTCGCGCACGGCCTCCGGGAGCGCCTCGCGCATCGAGCAGCGCGCCCCCGCGGACACGTGCCGAAGCGCGACCGCCGTGCGCGTCACCGAGTCCTCGACCGCCGCACGCGCGGTCTCGACGTCCCGTTCGGAGTGGTGCGCCGGGTCGCAGAGGTCCGCGACCGTCCGCAGGCGTGCAGCGAGCGCGCGCAGGCGCGCGGCGGCCTCGGGCGCCT
>CAMDUT010000042.1 GCA_945877905.1 Phycisphaera mikurensis NBRC 102666
TCATCTTCAGGCCACGCCCAGGTGCTTCGCCAGCCGCTCGACGTCGTCGTCGTCCACCCAGATCAGGAGGCCGAACTGCCCGCCCTCGGCCATGCCGCTGGCGAACTCGATGTTGATGCCGGCGCCCGCGATCGAGTCGAGCCGCGCCACGAGGTCGCCGTCGCGCAGGGCGTCGGTGAGGTGGAACACGGGCTCCTCCCACGTCCCGAGCCCGTGCTCGGTCGCGAACGCGCGGAAGCGCTCGGGATCCTCGGGCACGATGTGGAAGCCATCGGCGGCCCGGCCCTCGGTGGGCCCGAAGAACGCGATGATGCCCACCTGGGCGCCGCGCAGCTGCGCCGACAGGCGCGCAAGCTCGCCCGCCTGGTGCGGGAGGCGGACGACGAACTCCGTGAGTCGCTTCCACTGGGCCATGGGTCCGTGGAGCATATCGCCCGGCGGGGCTCGTGCCGCAGGGCGTATCCTCGTGCGATGCGTCACGTGCGCGATGCTGCCTACCTCGCGGCGGCTGCGGCGACCGCGCCCCTCTGGGCGTGGCGCATGCACCGCACCGGAAAGCTCCGGACCGACTGGCCGGCGCGGTTCGGCCAGGGCGACGCGCTGGCCGCGCCCGCGCGCCCGCGCATCCTCGTGCACGCGGTGTCCGTGGGCGAGGTGAACGCGGTCCGCATGCTCGTCGACCGGCTCGCGCGCGACCCGCTCGCGCCCGAGGTGGTGGTCTCCGCCACCACCGACACCGGGACGCGCCGTGCGCGCGAGGTGTTCGGGCCGCGCCACGCGGTGGTGCGTTACCCGTTCGACGCGAGCTGGATGGTCGATCGGTTCCTCGACCGCGTGAGGCCCGACCTCGTGGCCCTCTGCGAGCTCGAGGTCTGGCCGAACTTCGTCGATGCTTGCGTGCGCCGCGGGATCCCGGTCATCGTCGTGAACGGGCGCCTCTCCGAGCGCAGCTTCGGGCGCTATCGCGCGGCGCGCGGCATCCTGGGCGGCTCGTTCCGCGCGCTCTCGGCCGCGCTGGTGCAGGACCACGACTATGCCGCGCGATTCGAGGCCATGGGCGTCCCGCACGGGCGCGTGTTCGTGACGGGCACCATGAAGTGGGACACCGCCCAGGTGGCCGACGACGTGCCCGGCGCCGAGGCGCTCGCCGCCGAGCTCGGCATCGACCGCTCCCGGCCGGTCGTCGTCGCGGGCTCCACCGCGCCGGAGGAACACGCGCTGCTGCATGACGCGGTTCCGCCGGGAGCGCAGCTCGTGTGCGCGCCGCGCAAGCCCGAGTGGTTCGACGCCGCGGCCGCCGCGATCGATGCGGCGGTGCGGCGGTCGCGCCCGGGGCAGGGTGCCCCGAACGGGCGGTTCCTCCTCGACACGATCGGCGAGCTCCGCAAGGCCTACGCGATCGCGGACGTCGTGGTGGTTGGGCGCAGCTTCGGTGCGTTGCACGGGTCCGACCCGATGGAACCCGCGGCGCTCGGCAAGCCGGTCGTGTGCGGCCCGCGGATGGGCGACTTCCGCGAGTCGGCCGCGGCGCTCTCGGAGTCGGGCGGGCTCGAGCAGGTCGATGCATCGGCGCTGGCCGCCACCCTTGCGCGGCTCGTCTCCGACCCGGCGGAGCGCACGTCCCGCGGGCGGGCCGGGCAGGCGTGCGTGCGTGCCCACCAAGGCGCCACCGAGCGCACGGCGGAGGCGCTGCTCTCCATGCTCGCCGGGGTGCGTCGTGCGTGAGTCCGCGATCATCGCCGACATCGTGCGTCGCAACGCGGAGTTCGCGTCCATGGGCGGTGCGGAGGTCGTGATCCCGCCGGGCGACGACATGGCCGAGGTCCGGCTGGGGGGGCGGCGCGTGCTGGTCGCGGCCGACCAGGTGATCGAGGGCGTGCACTGGCTCCCGGGCACCGACCTGGCGCTGGTGGCGCGCAAGGCCATGGCGCGCAACGTGAGCGACGTGGCCGCCATGGCGGCCGTGCCCGCGTGCGCCGTGGCGACGGTCGCGTGCGCGCCTGACGCGCCGGACGCGCACGTGCGCGCGCTCACCGAGGGCCTGCGAGCCGCGGCGCGGGAGTTCGCGTGCCCGGTGGTCGGGGGCGACGTCGGGATGCATGCGGCCGCGGGCTCGCCGCTCGTCCTCTCGGTGGCCATCCTCGCGGAGCCCGGGCCGACGGGTCGCGTGGTCACGCGCGCGGGTGCCCGCGAGGGCGACCTCCTCTGCGTGACGGGCTCGCTCGGCGACGGATGGCGGCCCGATGGATCAGGGCGCCACCTGCGAATCACGCCCCGGGTGCGAGAGGCGCTGGCCCTCGTGGCGAAGCTCGGAGAGCGCCTGCACGCCATGATCGACGTCTCGGACGGCCTCGGCACGGACGCCGGGCACCTCGCCGAGGCGTCCGGGCTCTCGGTGGTCATCGAGGCGTCGTGCCTCCCGTCGGCCCCGGGCACGCCCTGGCGGCAGGCCGTGGGGGCAGGGGAGGAGCACGAGCTCGCCTTCGCGTGCGAGGGCCCGCCCCCCGACTCCGTCGAGGGGACGCCGGTCACCGTGGTCGGGCGCTTCGTGCGGGCACGCGCGGACCGCGCCGTGGTGGCCGCCGACGGCGCGGAGCACCCCGCTTCGAACCTCGGCTGGGAACATGGCCGATGAAGGGTGCGGCATGAGCATCGAGCTTCGTCGCTCCGCAGGCCCCGAGGACACCGAGCGCATCGGCGAGGCGCTCGCGCGTCGGCTGGCTCCCGGGACGGTCGTCGCGCTCGAGGGCGAGCTCGGTGCGGGCAAGACGTGCTTCGTGCGCGGGCTCGCGCGTGGGCTCGGGGCGGACCCGTCCGAGGTGTCGAGCCCGACGTTCGTGCTCGAGCGCCGGTACGCCACGGCCGACGGCCGGGCGCTGGTGCACATCGATGCCTACCGGATTCGCTCGGCCGCCGACCTCGAGTCCATCGGGTTCGACGAACTGCTCGCGCACGGCACGTCGGTGGTCGCCATCGAGTGGCCCTCCCGCATCTCCGCGGCGCTGCCCGCCGCACGCGTCGACGTGCGCCTCCGCCACGCGGGCGAGGACGATCGCGAGATCGAGATCGAGGACGCGCGCCCGTGACCGATGACCGGACCATCGTCGGTCCGTGGGACGGCGACGCGCCGAAGGGAGGCGGCTCATCTCCCGAGGCGACGTCCCCCGACCCCGATTCCACGCTTCCCGTGCCGCGTCGAGGGCTGTCGCCCGGCGCGCAGCTCGGCCCGTACCGCATCGTGCGCACGCTCGGCGAGGGCGGCTTCGGCATCGTGTACGAGGCCGAGCAGTCGAGGCCCGTGCGCCGCACGGTGGCCCTCAAGCTGCTGAAGCCAGGCGTCGCCAGCGACGAGGTGCTCTCGCGCTTCGAGGGCGAGCGCCAGGCGCTGGCGCGCATGGAGCACCCCTCCGTCGCGAAGGTGCTCGACGCCGGGGTCACCGAGGACGGGCGCCCGTACTTCGCGATGGAGTTCGTCAGGGGCGATCCGATCCTGAAGTTCGCCGATTCCGCGAACCTCGGCATCCGCGAGCGGCTCGAACTCATGATCCGCGTGTGCGAGGCCGTCCAGCACGCGCACGCCAAGGGCGTGGTGCACCGCGACCTGAAGCCCGCGAACATCCTCTGCATGCGCACCGAGGGCGGGCTGCTCCCCAAGGTGATCGACTTCGGCATCGCCAAGGCCACGGGCGAGCGCCTGGTGGACAGCGCGATGGTCACGCTCGGCGGCGCCATGATGGGCACCCCCGACTACATGAGCCCGGAGCAGGCCGACGGCACGGACATCGACACGCGGTCGGACGTGTACTCGCTGGGCGCCACGCTCTACGAGCTCACGTCGGGGCTGCTTCCCTTCGACCCGTCCGAGCTGCGCGCGAAGGGGCTCATGGCGCTCCGCCACGTCGTGATGACCCAGCCGCCGCCGCGGCCCTCGGTGCGGCTGCGGGCGTTCGCCGCCGCCGACCCGGCCGCGTCCGCCGTGATCGCGAAGGCGCGCGGCACGTCGGTGGATGCGCTCGAGCGTGCGCTGCGCGACGACATCGACTGGATCTGCCTCAGGTGCCTCGAGAAGAACCGCGACCGCCGCTACGACTCGCCCAGCGCGCTCGCGGACGACCTGCGCCGGCACCTGCGGCGCGGGCCCGCCGAGCCGCGCGTACCTCGTGCGCAAGTACGTCTCGCGGCACCGGTTCGGCGTGGCGGCCGGGGGCGCGGTCGCGGCGACGCTGCTCGCGAGCCTGGTGACCTTCGTGTTCCTCTACCGCGAGGCGAACCAGCAGTTCCTTCGTGCCGAGGACGAGCGCGCGCACGCCGAGCGCGAGCGCGAGCGCGCCGAGGACACCCTCGTCGCGTTCCAGCAGTCGATGGCCGCGGCGGACCCCGCCACGGGCAAGGTCACGGCCGACATGCGCGTTCCCGACTTCCTGGGATTCGTCGAGCGCGAGCTCGACGTGCGGCTCGCGGACCAGCCGGACGCCCTCGCGTCCCTGCGCACGACGCTCGGGCTGGTGCAGCTCTCCTTCAAGGACAAGGCGGGGGCCATCCGCCTGCTGAAGCCGGCGCTCGACGCGCGCCTGGCCGCGTACCGCGCCGCGCCCGTTCCCGCCTCGCTTCGCGCATTGGGCGACGCGTATCACAACTACGGGCGCGCCCTTTTCCTCGCCGAGACGCACGACGACGCGCTCGCCGCATATTCCGAGGCGCTCCGCATCCGTCGCGAGCTCGCGGCGGGCGACGACCCGGACCTCGCGATGACGCTGCAGCACCTCGCGTCCGTCGAGCGCATGCGGAAGAACCCCGCCGAGGCGCTCGCGCACATCGACGAGTCCATCGCCATGTGGGAGCGGATCGACCGCTTCTCGCTCGACCGCGCGCGCGCGGTGAACAACCGAGGCGTGATCCTGCACCGGATGAAGGGCGACACCGCCGCGGCCGAGCGCGACTACACGGACGCGCTCCGCTCGATGGAGCCGCGGCTCGGCCCCGACGACCTCGCCGTGGCGGCCGTGTACACGAACCTCGGCGAGATCCGGCGCGACACCGGCCGCCTCGAGCAGGCCGCCGCCGACTACGAGAAGTCGCTGCGGATCAAGTCACTGCGGTACGGTCCCGACCACGAGCAGACGAGGCGCGCCGAGGCCGACCTCGCGAAGGTGCGCGCGGCGATCGCCGCGGGCAAGGGGCAGGGCGCCGGGGGGCAGGGCGCGGCCGGGATGGGCACGCCGGGGCCGGGCGCGCCCTGACCGTCAGCTGCACGTGCCCCAGCGCGAGAGCATCTCGCCGAGGTCCGACCCGTCCACCGCGCCGTCCTCGTTGAGGTCGCCCAGGCAGGCGGGTGCGGTGTCCGGGCAGGACGGGCAGTTCTGCACGGCCAGTTCCGCGCACGTCTCGTCCCACCCGATCGAGCAGCACGCGCTGTCGAGCGAGCACACGAGCTGGCAGCACTGGTAGCCGTCGCAGCCGCGCGAGGTGGCATGCGCCGTGTAGCAGCTGCCCGAGGAGATCCCGCCGCAGTATCCCGATCCGCCGAGCGGCGAGATCGTGGTGACGCTCGTCAGCTGCACCGAGTAGCTGCCGCCCGCGGCCAGCGCGCCGCCGAGGGGGATCCAGAGCTTCACCGGGAGGTCGGGCCCTGACGCGGTCTGCGTCATGAGGCCCGTCGCCGCGTAGTTCAGGAGCGCGGTCTGCGTCGGCGGGGTCCCGCCGGTGGAGCTCGGGTTGAGCCCGATGGGCATGGTGCGGGCCGTGGTGACCACGATCGCGTAGGTGCCCGGGCCGTAGGCGGTGGAGGGGCTCGGGAACGTCACCGTCGAGCCCGTGGTGGTGGCCGACGCGTTGTCGTTGCCCGTGATGATCCACGCCTGCGACGGCTGGTTCGACGCGTCCAGCGTGACCGAGCACAGGTAGAGCATCGTGTCGAAGTCCGCGCTCCCGACGGTGGTCGCGGAGAAGGTCGAGGTGTTCGACACCCGGACGATGAACATGTCCACGATGTCTCCGCCGATGACGGCCGAGCTCGGCGTCGAGGTCGTCCCCGTCGCGCGCAGGACCGACGACGTCGTCGTTCCCTTGCCGACCTTCGCCACCTGCGGGACGCCGCCGGCGTCCGGCTGCGTGCTCGTGGACTCGTCGATGTCGGGGCCGGCGAGCGCCGCGGCGGCGACGGCGGCGGATGCGATCGTGGCGAGCAGGGTGGGCGTCTTCGTCATGGTGCGTCGTTCCTCGATGCGTGAAATCCGGTTCAGCTGCAGGGCCCCCATGCGGACAGCATGATCCCGAGGTCGCTCCCGTTCACCTGGCCGTCGTCATTGAGATCGGCCGGGCACACGGGGTCCGGGCACTCGAAGATCACGCAGTTCTGGAACGCCAGCTGCGCGCATAGTTCGTCCCACAGGACGCCGCAGCAGAACGCGTCGATGCCGCACACGGTCGTGCAGCACGTCACGTCGTCGCATCCCTTGGCGACGCCCGATTCGAAGCAGGACCCCGCCAGCTGGCTGCCGCAGAGACCGGTGCCGGTCGTGCCCGGGATGAACGTCGCGCCGGACACCGCGACTCCGTACGCGCCGCCGGTGGTCGGGTTCCCGCCCCAGATGCGGAGCACTGCCTCCGTCGAGATCGGGAGCATGAGGCCCGTCTGGTCGACCGCGGGCGGATCGAAGAGTTCGACCGGCGAGCCCGAGGAGTCGTATCCGTAGGGGCGGACGCCACGCTGGGTGATGGCGATGGCATAGACGCCGCTCAGGTACCCGGTCGACCCCGGCGGGAAGCTCACCTGGGAGTACGAGGCGCCGACGAACTTGGCATTGTTGCCGGCGACGGGGCGTGCCTCGAAGCCGCCTCCGCTGACGGGCTTGAGGTAGAAGAGCCAGAGCGACGTCTCGAACGGCGTCGAGGGCTCGACGCCGGCCGTGAATGCCGAAGGCGACGTGACCTCGAACATGAACATGTCGACCATGTCGGTCGGGGCCGCCTTGAAGGCGACCGGCGCCGCCGAGACCGATCCGCTCATGCGGCCGAGGCTCGTTCCGCCCACCGCATTGAGCCCGCGCACCTGACGGGCGGTCGCCGGCGTGGCGCCTGCGTCCGGCCGGCTTGAGGTGGCCTCGTCGATGTCGGGTCCGGCGTTGGCAAGCGGTGCCAACGCCGTCGCCAGCACGGCAGCGGCAAGGCGAAGCGCGCTGTGTTGAGTGGGACGAGTCATGCCGTTGCCAAGTGTCCACGGGTTGCCCGCGCGGGCAAGCGAAATGTCCGAGATTCATGCCATCCAACGCCCGGGAACCCAAGGGCCGTCGAATCCTGAAGGTCTCATAATCCGTGTTATGTTAAATTGAGTCCCTAGCCCCGGGCCTTCGTCCCCGCCGCCCGTGGCGGCGCGCCCGCACCGAGGTCCCCGAGCCCGAACGCGGCGTGCACCGCCTGAAGCCCCGGCTCGCCGTGCTGGCGGTCGACGATGCAGCTGATCTTGATCTCGCTGGTCGTGATGTTGTGGATCCGGATCCCCGCGTCGGCCAGCGCCCGGAACATCCGGCTCGCCACGCCCGAGTGGCTCTTCATCCCCGTGCCCACCGCGCTCACCTTGGCGAGCCCGACCTCGAGGTCGATCTCTCCGCGCCCGAGCCGCCCGACGAGGTCCTGGCAGATGGACTTCACCTCGGCGATGTCACCGTGCTCCACGGTGAACGCGATCGTGGCGGCGTCGCCGAACTCGGTCTGGACGATGTCGTCGACGCTGACGTTTGCGGCTGCGATGGCCTCGAAGATCTGCGCCTCGATCCCGTCGGCGCGCGGGAGCCCCTTGAGGCTGACGCGGCCGAGGTCCGGCTTGAGCGCGCATCCGACGACGACGATGTCCTCCATCGCATGCTCCTCCGGGACGATGAGCGTCCCTGCATCGGGCTTCTGGCTGTGCCGCACGTGGATGGGCACGCCGAACTTCTCGCCGAACAGCACCGCGCGCGGGTGCATCACCGCCGCGCCCATCGACGCGAGCTCAAGCATCTCCTCGTAGCTGATCGACCGCAGCTTCGCGGCGTTCGGCACCAGCCGCGGGTCGGCCGTGTAGACGCCGTCAACGTCGGTGAAGATCTCGCACGCGCCGCCGTCGGCGCCCACGTCGAGCGCCGCCGCGAGCGCCACGGCCGTGGTGTCGCTGCCGCCTCGGCCCAGCGTCGTGACGTCGCCCGCCGGGCTCACGCCCTGGAACCCGCACACCACGGGCACCGCGCCCGCGCCGAGCACGCGCTCGAGCCGCGCGTGGTCGATGGCCGTGATGCGCGCCTTGCGGTGCGCGGAGTCCGTGTCGATGCCGGCCTGCCCACCCGTGAGGCTCACCGCGTCGCAGCCGAGCGAGTGCAGCGCCATCGCCATCAGCGCCACCGAGACCTGCTCGCCGGTCGCCATCAGCATGTCCATCTCGCGCGGGCTCGGCGAGGCGCTCACCTTGGACGCGAGGTCGATGAGCTCGTCGGTCGTGTGGCCCATGGCGCTCACGACCACGGCCACGCGATGGCCCTGCCGGCGCGCGTCCATCACGCGTTGCGCGCACCGCATGATCCGCGCGGGGTCCGCGACGCTCGTGCCTCCGAACTTCTGGACGATGGTGGGCATGGGTGTCGCGGGTGCTGCGTCAGGCTATCGCGCGGCGAACCCGGCGGCGTGCAGCCACCACGCCGAGATGCGGGCGGCCCCGTGTCCGCGCAGCCCGTGCGCACGGCACATCACGTCGGCGAACTCGGCGGCGATTGCGTCCCGGCGCCCGTTCCCCCCGTTCCCGCCGTGCTGCCATCGCATCAGCAACGCCGCGCCCGTGCGCCACGCCGCCCGATCGGTCGGCAGCGGCAGTGCCATGAGCTGCCGGGCCGACACCCGAAGCGCCCCGGCCGAGAGCCCCGACCCCCCGTGCCGCCACCACGCCTCCGCGGCCACGGGCGGTGCCAGCAGCGCCGCGCCCACCATCCAGGCGTCCGTCGCCGCGCGCGGGCGCACCGTCACCACCGGCACCGACGGAAGCGCCCTGCCGCGGTCATCCACCCATGCCGCGATCACCGGCTTCTGGGGCGCCACCAGCACCTTCCGCCCGCCGCGGTCGCGTGCCCACGGCCCCAGCACGCGATCGGCCGCGAGTGTGCGCGGGCGCACCACGGGGCGCATGAACCTCCTCCCGTGGATGGTCGCCGGCGCCTGGCCCCAGCCGCACCGTGCCGCACTGATCGCCCCGGCGGTGACCAGCATCCGTTCGCCCGCCGCCGGACGCGGCGCCCGGGCCTCGTGCACCCGGTCGCGCAGCCCGTAGTAATGCTGCCGGAAGTCGCTGGTCGCCTCGGCGATCGTCCCGAGGACGTCGGCCCCCACACGCAGGCCCGGGTCCGGCACGCCGCGCGAGGCCGCGAGCGCCGCGCCCCAGCGACCGCCGCGCGTGCGCTTCGCGGCCACCGTGGCATTCGTGCCGCCGTCGGCACGCACGCGCACCGTGGCCGGGCCGCGCCCCGCCGCCAGCGCCACGATGCACGTCCGCACGTCGGCGCCGAACGTCCGGGGTGCGAGCACGGTGACGGCGCGCAGCGCGTGCGTCGACTCGCACCGCTCGCGCACGGGCTGGCCGTCGGCGGTCGCGAGCGCCGCCAGCGGCTGCACCAGCGCCACGGCGCCGCGCGGCGCGAGTTCGCAGGCCAGCAGCATGAACGCCGACGCCTCGTCGGCGTACCTCCGCACGGCGCCGCCGAACCGGGCCTCGCGCGACGCCCGCTCGTCGGCCGTCCGGGCGGAGTCCCGCGCGAGCTGCCCGAGGAACGGCGGGTTGCCCGCCACCGCGTCGAACGTCCCTCCCTCCCAGGCGCCGGGCGCCAGCGCGTCGCCGCACCGGATCGCCCCGCTCCACGCCGCGATGCCCCCGCCGAACGCGAACGCCATGCGCACCCGCGCGATCGCCACCGCCAGCGGATCGACGTCCATCCCGTGCAGCGCGCGCGCGAGGCGCGAACCCGCCCACCCCGCCGCGGCGAGCCGCGCCGCCGCGCCGGCCAGCACGTGGCCGGTGCCGCACGCCGGGTCGCAGAGCGTCCACCCGGCGCGAGGCGCCCGCGGCATGCACTCGTCCAGGAGCGCCCCGACCGCGCCCGGCGGCGTGAACCATGTCCCGCTCGCGCGCGCCCCCCGCTCGGCCCGCCGCTTCACGTCCTCGTAGCGCTCCGCGAGCCGCGCGGCCCGCTCCCCGCGCCGCGCGCGCGGCACCGCGCAGCACGACTCCATGACCGCCTCGGTCAGGAGCCCCGCGTGCTCGGCGCGCATCGCGCCCACGCCGTCAGTCGTCCTGGCCGGCCATCGCCGCCTCGCGATCGCGCGCCGCGCGCTCGGAGCGGCGCCGCTCGGCCTCGCGCAGGATGCGCTTGCGCATGCGCACCGCGCTCGGCGTGATCTCGACCAGCTCGTCCTCCTCGATGTACTCGAGGGCGGCCTCGAGGCTCAGGAGCCTCGGTGCCTTCAGGACGACGGTCGCCTCCTTGTTGTCGCGCACGTTCGAGAAGGGCTTGAGCCGAACGGCGTTCACGACGAGGTCGTTGTCGCGCGCGTTCTCGCCGACGATCATGCCCTCGTACACCGGGTCGCCGGGCTGCACGAACATGACGCCGCGCTCGCAGAGCTGCAGCAGCGCGTACGTGGTGGCGGTGCCCGGCTCGTTGCCGACCATCACCCCGTTCTGGCGGCGCTTCACGCTGCCGGACGCCGGCCGGTACCCGATGAACGAGTGGTGCATGACCGCCTCGCCCGCGGTGACGTTCAGGAGGCGCGTGCGGAAGCCGATCAGCCCGCGCGCCGGGATGTCGGCCTCGATGTGCATGCGCGCGCCGCGCTGGTCGACCTTCAGGATCTCGCCGCCGCGGCTGCCGAGGAGCTCGAGCGCCGAGCCCATGCTGCTCGAGTCGGTGTCGATGCTGACGCGCTCGAAGGGCTCGCTGCGGACGCCGTCGATCTCGCGCTCGATGACCTCGGGCTTGCCGACGGTGAGCTCGTAGCCCTCGCGGCGCATGTTCTCGAGCAGCACGCCCAGGTGCAGCAGGCCCCGCCCCGACACGCGGAACTCGTCGGCGCTGTCGCCAGGCGACACGCGCAGCGCGACGTTCCCGCGCAGCTCGCGGTCGAGCCGCTCGGAGATCTGGCGGGTCGTGACGAACTTGCCCTCCTTGCCCACCATCGGCCCGTCGTTGATGCGGAAGACCATGTGGAGCGTGGGCTCGTCGACCTTCACGCGCGCCATGGGCGCGGGATTCTCCGGGTCCATGATGGTGTCGCCGATCTCGATGTCGGCGAGGCCCTCGATGGCGCACAGGTCGCCGGCGCGGATCTCGGGAACCTCGCGGCGTCCCAGGCCCTCGAAGCGGTTCACCTTCAGGACGCGCGCCTTCTTGATGCTGCCGTCGGACTTGCTGAGGGTCACCTGCTGGCCGGCCTTCAGCACGCCCCGGTACACGCGGCCGATCGCGATGCGCCCGACGTACTCGCTGTAGTCGAGGTTCGTGACCAAGGCCTGCAGCGGCGCGTCGACGTCCTCGGCCGGCGCGGGCACGCGCTCGGCGATGACCCGGAACAGGTCGTGGACGCCGCGGTCGCGCACGTCGATGTCGCGGTTCGCCCAGCCGCTGCGGCCCGACGCGTAGACCACCGGGAAGTCGAGCGCGACGTCGTCGGCGCCGAGGTCCACCAGCAGGTCGAACACCTCGTCGATGACCGCGCTCGCGCGGCCGTCGGGCCGGTCGCACTTGTTGATCACGACGATCGGCTTCAGCCCGAGCTCGAGCGCCTTGCCGAGCACGAACCGCGTCTGCGGCATCGGGCCCTCCAGCGCGTCGACCAGCAGCAGGCACCCGTCGGCCATGCGCAGCACGCGCTCGACCTCGCCGCCGAAGTCGGCGTGGCCCGGCGTGTCCAGGATGTTGATGCGGAACTCCTGGCCCGCGAGCCCGCCCGCCTCGGGACCGAAGACGTAGTTCACGGCGCAGTTCTTCGCCAGGATGGTGATGCCGCGCTCGCGCTCGAGCGGGTTCGAGTCCATCACGCACTCGGCGTCCGGGCCCGTGCCCTTGAACGCGCCGGCCTGCTTGAGCAGCGCGTCCACCAGGGTGGTCTTGCCGTGGTCGACGTGGGCGATGATGGCGACGTTGCGCAGGGGCATGGGAGGTCCGGGTTCCGTGGGCTGGGGCAAGGGTGCCCCATGGGACGCCGTGGGGAGCACCGCAGTGTAAGCGAAGCCCCCTGCCCCGCGTTCAGATCCCGTACATCGGGCGCAGCTTGCCCTCGAGGTGGCGCAGGAACGCATCCGCGCCCAGGGTCTTCCCGGTCACCTGCCGGCAGAGGTCGTCGCTCAGCCAGCGCCGCCCCTGGCGGTGGATGTTCGCGTTGAGCCAATCGCGGAGCGCCCGGAACTCGCCGCGCGCGAAGCCCTCCTCGAGCCCCGGAATCGCCTCGCGGGCCGTCTCGAAGAACTGCGCCGCGTACAGCGTGCCCAGCGTGTAGGTCGGAAAGTAGCCGATCATCCCGCCCGACCAGTGCACGTCCTGCAGGCAGCCGCGGCGGTCGTCCGGCACGGTGAGCCCCAGGTACTCCTTGTACAGCCGGTTCCATTCGCCGGGCAGGTCCTTGGCCTCGAGCGCACCCGAGATCATCGCGCGCTCGAGCTCGAAGCGCACCATCACGTGCAGGTTGTACGTGGCCTCGTCCGCGTCCACGCGGATGAAGCCCGGCTCCACCATGTTCGCGGCCTCGTACACCTGCGCGGCGGTGAAGCCGTCGGCGGCGGTGCCGAAGTGACGGCCCATCTGCGCCTTCGCCCACGTGCAGAACGGCATGCCGCGCCCGACCTGGTTCTCCCAGAGGCGGCTCTGGCTCTCGTGGATCGAGAGGCTGACGGCCTCGCCCATCGGCGTCGAGATCCACGCGGGGTCGAGCCCCTGCTCGTACATGCCGTGGCCGGTCTCGTGCATCGAGCTGCCGAGCCCGTCGAGCAGGCAGCGCTCGGAGTAGCGGCTCGTCATGCGCACGTCGTTGCAGTGGCTGCCGCCGCAGAACGGGTGGGTGCTGCGGTCGAGGCGGCCGCGCGCGAAGTCGAACCCGAGCGCGCCGCACACGAAGCGCCCGAAGCGCTCCTGCGCGTCGATGTCCATCGGGTGGTCGTTGAAGCGGCCGTCGGGACGCCGCGGCGCCGTACGCACGGCCTCGATCAGCGGCACCAGCCGCTCGCGCAGCGGGCCGAACACGCCCGAGACGTGCTTCGCCGTGCAGCCGGGCTCGAAGCTGTCGGCCAGCGCGTCCCAGCGCTCGCCGTCCGCGCGGTCCCAGCCGAAGCAGTCGGCCTTGCGCCGGTTCAGCTCCACGATCCGCTCGAGCCACGGTCGGAAGCGGGCGAAGTCGCTTGCCTTGCGCGCCTCGGCCCACTCGTGCTGCGCGATGCTCGCCACGGAGGCCAGCTCCTCGACGAGGTCCGCCGGCAGCTTCGTCGCCTTGTCGTAGTCGCGCCGGCACTCGCGCACGTTGACGCGGTCGGGGTGCGTCTCGGGAAGCGAAGCGACCTCGGCCTCCGCGGCCGACAGCGCGTCGCCGAGGCGCGGGTCGGTCGCCATCCCGTGCTCGAGCCGCGCCAGCTGCGCGAGCTGGCGTGCGCGGTGCTCCAAGCCGCCCGAGGGCATCATCGTCTCCTGGTCCCAGCCCAGGATCGAGGCGCTGCTCGCAAGCAGGCGCGACTCGCGTGCCAACGACATCGCCGCCTGCACGGCAGGCGGCGATGCGGGGTTCGCTGCGGCGGCGGACGGCATCACTTCGACGCGCCCGGCACCTGCGGCGGCGCCGCGGCGGTGCTGGCAGGGACGATCGGCTCGAGGAACTTCACGACCTCGTCGCGGCGTGCGTCCACGCGGTTGCGTGCGTGGTCGATGGCGCCCCAGCCACGGTTGTCCTTCGCGGCCTTGTCGGCGCCCGCGTCCATCACGAGCTTGATCTTCTCGGGGTCGCCGTACGCGCACGCGATCAGGAAGGGCGTCATGCCCATCGTGTTCTTCGCGGCGAGGTCGGGCTTCGCGGCCAGGAAGATGCGGACCGACTCCACCTTGCCGGTGCGGATGGCGCGCATCAGCGCGGTCTCGCCCGTCAGGCGGTCGACGGCGTCCATCTTGGCGCCCTTGCCCATGAGGAGCGACACGGTCTCGGGCTTGCCCACGCCCGCGGCCCACATCAGGGGAGTCATCCCGTTGACGTCGGTGATGTTCGGTTCGGCGCCGGCCTCGAGGAGCAGCTTGACCGTCTCCGGCGAGCCGAGGCCCGAGGCCCAGAGCAGCGGCGAGCCCTGCACCTGGTCGCGCTCGTTCACGTTGCCGCCCGCCTTGATCAGCGTGGCGAGGACGTCGGCCTTGCCGCGCTCGGCGGCGAGCGTGAGCGGCGTCTTGCCCGTGCGGTCCTTCGCGTTCGGGTTGGCCTTGGCCTCGAGCAGCATCGACGCGGCCTCCATGTTGCCGGAGTCGGCCGCGAAGTGGAGCGCGGTGCGGCGCGAGACGGGCTCCTCGGCGTCGGCGCCGGTGCCCGCGGCGAGCGCGCCCTTCAGCCCCGCCAGGTCACCCCCGCGCACGGCGAGCACCGTCGCGGGCGAGTTCGCCATGGCGGGCTGCGCCGGACGGTCCGGCGCGGCGCCGCCCTTGATCGGGCGCTTCACCAGCACCGAGAGCTGCGCGGCCTTCGGGTTGTCGGTCATGATCGAGAGCTTGACGCTGCTTCCCGCCTGCTCCCACTTCTTCCAGTCGATCTGCACCTCGTGCTCGAGCTTCGAGTCCGAGGGGATGGAGGTGAGCACGTCGGGGCTCGCGCCCGTCACCTTGAAGGCGACGCCGTCGGCGGCGGTGAGCGTGATGGGAGTCGGGGCGGCCGACGTGTCCGCGGGTGCGTCCACCATGTCCTTGGAGAGCTTGACATAGGCCTTGACGAAGCCCTTCACCGTGAGCATCTGCGGCGCGTGGCCGTCGATGGAGAAGGTCACCATCTTGCTTATGGGGGCGCCGGCCTTGGAACCGGGCTTCAGCGTGATGTCGACGGTCGCGCTCGCGCCGGGGGCGATCTCGCCGGGGGGCGCGCCGGTGGTGGTGCAGCCGCAGCCGGGGGTGATCTTCGTGATCTTGATCGGCTTGTCGAGGATGTTCACGACCGTGATGCTTCCGGTCTTCGCCGTGTCGGCCTGCATGTCGCCGAGGTCGAGCACCCCGGGCTCGAAGCGGATGGCCGGGCGGTTGTCGACGGGGCCCTGCTGCGCGGCGGCCGCCGGGAGCAGCATGGTGGGCGCGGCCGGCGCGGGCTTCGAGGGGGCCTGCGCCGGGGCCGGCGCGGGGGCCTGCGCCAGCGCCGAACCGGCGCACAGCGCTCCGAGGGTGGCGACGAACAGCGAGCGGACGATCGTGGGGTGGGTCTGCATGGGGTGGGTGAACCTTCGGCTGTTTCCGGTGGAACGTCGCAGTCTAGCCGTGCTTGCCGGGCCGTACACTCCCCTTCCCATGGCCCGTTTCGACGACCTTCCCGAGCACATTCGTCGGCCGCACATCCGTCGTTTCCAGCCCATGGTGGCCGGGGCGAAGGCGAAGGACCCGTCCGGGAACGAACGCGACATCCCGGTGCTCGTCGTGCAGGACCCCCTGCGGCTCGCGCCGCAGCCGTTCGTGATGCCCCTGCAGGGCAAGGACCAGCAGCAGCTCCAGGGCGAGTTCCGCCAGTGGGTGGGGTTCATGCAGTCGCTCCAGGGCGAGGAGGAACTCGGCGAGCTCTTCTCGCGCATCGGCGCCCCTGCCGAGGCGCAGCCGCAGCTCGTGGAGCTGGTGAAGAAGCTCGACGAGCTCGGGTTCCTGTGGGGGCCCACCAGCGAGGCCCTCGAGCGGGCGAAGCTCGACGCCATCCGCGCGAAGGGGGCCTTCTTCCTTCCCGACGAGGCGCGCCGCCCCGAGGTCGCCGCCGAGCTCGGCAAGTTCATGTCGCAGGCGCTCGCCGCGGCCGAGGATCCCGAGTTCGGGACGCCGGTCGTCGGCATCGTGGCGCCGCACCTGGACTACGCGCGCGGCGGGTCGAACTACGCCGCCGCATACAAGTGCCTCGAGACGGGCGCGCGCGAGCGCCCCGACCGCGTGGTGGTGCTGGGCACCAACCACTTCGGCCTCGGCGACGGCGTGGTCATGACGGAGTTCGGGTTCGAGACCCCGCTCGGGACGCTTCGCCCCGATGCGCCGGTGCTCGAGCGGCTCCGCGACGCGTTCGGCGACAAGCTCTTCAAGGACCAGGTCGACTTCGCGGGCGAGCACTCGGTGAACCTGCACCTGCCGTGGATCCAGCACCTCTGGGGCGACGTCCCGGTCGTGGCCGCGCTCGTGCCGGACCCCACCGTCGCGATGATCGAGGACGACGGCGCGCGCGTCAGCGCGAAGGAGTTCGCAGGCGGACTGAAGACCGTGCTCGCGCAGGCCGGCGGCCGCACCGTGGTCGTCGCGAGCGCGGACCTGAGCCACGTGGGGCCGCAGTTCGGCGACCGTGCCCCGCTCGACGCCGCGCGCCGCCGCGAGGTCGAGGAGGCGGACCGCGAGGTGCTCCGCGAGTTCATCGACGGCCCCGACCGCATGCTCGCGCACTTCCAGCGCAACGGCAACGCCGCGCGTTGGTGCTCGATCGGCAACATGTTCGTCGCGGCCACGGCCGTGCCGCACGCGAGCCGCGAGATGGTGGCCTACGCGCAGTCCGCCGAGCCCAACGGGGGCGCCATGGTCACGAGCGCGGCGCTGGCGTTCCTGGCCTGACGGGCGGCTCGATCCCGAGCTCGGCCATCACCTGCCGCAGGTCGCTCCAGACCTGCGCGCGGACCTCCTTGGTGTAGGTGCGCAGCACGAAGGCCGGGTGGTACGTCGGCATCACGGGAATGGGCGCGCACTCCGAGCCCTCGGGCGGCGTCCATCGCTGCCACTGCCCGCGCATGCGCGTGATGCCGGTGTCGGTCCCGAGCAGCATCTTCGTGGCCGACCCGCCGAGCGTGACGATCGCCTTGGGGCGGATCGCGAGGATCTGCTCGACCAGGAACGGCCCGCACGCCGCGACCTCGTCGGGCAGCGGCTCGCGGTTGCCGGGCGGGCGGCTCTTCAGCACGTTGGCGATGTAGGTGTCCTCGCGCCGCAGCCCCATCGCGGCGATCATCTCGTCGAGCTTCTCGCCGGCGGGTCCGACGAAGGGGCGGCCCAGCCGGTCCTCGACCTCGCCGGGGGCCTCGCCGACGAACATCAGCCGTGCGTCCGGCGCGCCTTCCCCGAAGACCAGGTGCGTGTGCGCGGAGGCGGTGGTGCAGTGCGGGCACGCTGCGGCGTGCCGTGCCTCGATCTCCGCAAGCCGCGCCTCGGGCGCGCCGGGATCGGCCGTGACGCGCGCGACGGGCACGCGCGGGACTGACGGGGGAGTCGCGGTCGGTGCCGCGCGGGCCGGCGATGGCACTGGCACCGGGTCGGGCGGCGCCGCGACGGCCGCGGCGCGCACCGTCACCTCGAGCCCGATCTCACGATCGAATGCGGCAAGCACCTGCGCGACGGTTCGGCGGTGCATCGACATGCGGTGGGGCGGAACCCGGCCTCAGCGGCGCGTGCGCGCGGGGCCCGCCTTGG
>CAMDUT010000043.1 GCA_945877905.1 Phycisphaera mikurensis NBRC 102666
CGCACAACATGCAGCAGGCCGCGCGCGTCAGCGACCGCACCGCGTTCTTCTTCGAGGGAAGCCTGGTCGAGGTCGGCGACACCGACGCGATGTTCACCAACCCCCGCAACAAGCAGACCGAGGACTACGTCTCCGGGCGCTTCGGCTGATCCTGCCCCCGGGTGCGGCGCCGCGCGGATGATTCCGCGTGGGTGGCCGGCCACCGGCCCCACTACACTGAATCTGAACGATGGCACTTGACCTCAAGACCGAGATCCTGAACCTGCGCCGCGGGCTGCTCGCAATGGGCGCGGCCACCGAGCAGCGGCTGGAGTTCTCCGTGCGCGCGCTCCTGCAGGGCGACGTGGGCGCCGCGCAGCAGGTGAAGGCCGGCGACAACGAGATCGACGCGATGGAGGTCGACCTCGAGACGCAGTGCATGCGCGTGCTGGCGCTCGGCTCGCCCGTGGCGCACGACCTGCGCTTCGTGCTGAGCGTCGTGCGGATCAGCGCCGACTTCGAGCGCATCGCGGACCTGAGCCGCGGCATCGCGAAGAAGGTGATCCGCTGGGAGGCGGGGCATGCGTCGGTCGAGGTGCCCGGCGCACTCGCCGACATGGCCGAGGCCGCGCGCACCATGCTGGCCGACGTGCTGGCGGCGCTCTCAGACGAGGACCCCGAGCTCTGCCGCGAGGTGCGCCGTGCGGACCGGCGGGTCGACGACCTGAACAAGGAGGTCGTCGCGAGCATGCGGGCCGTCATCCAGGCGGACGTGGGCCGCACTTCCGAGTCGATCGACCTGATGCAGATCGCCCAGCGCCTCGAGCGCATCGCGGACATCACGACGAACATCGCCGAGGACGTGATCTTCCTCGTCGAGGGCCGCGTCGTGCGCCACGAGGGGTGACCCCCGAACATGACGCCTGGGGTGATTTCCCGAGCGTTATGCGCCACCGCGGCGTGGGCGTCGACCCCCTTCCCCGCCACCGGGCGTCCCGCTACACTGCGCGACTCGCCACACGGAGCCAGCCATGCATTACCCGCACAAGATCAGCCGAGTCAAGAAGGTCCGCAAGGTGGGCTTCCGCGCACGCATGAAGACCCGCAAGGGCCGCGCGATCCTGAACCGCAAGCGCCGCGTCGGTCGCAAGATCCGCGTCCGCTGACCGCGTGACCGCCCACAACCCACGCCCCGCCGCCGTCCTCATCGGGCTGCGCGGATCCGGGAAGACCACGCTCGGACGGCTCCTCGCCGCCCGGCGCAAGGTCGCGTTCGTCGACCTCGACGACCGCACGGTGTCGGCCTCCGGCCACCCGTCCGTCAGCGCGATGTTCCGCGCGGAGGGCGAGCCCGCGTTCCGTGCCGCCGAACGCGCCGCACTCGCGCACGCGCTGGCGCACGACGCCGCGACCGGCGCCGTGATCGCGCTCGGCGGGGGCACCCCCACCGCGCCCGGCGCCCGCGAACTCATCGAACGCGCGCGCGCCGAGGGGCGCATCCGCGTGGTGCTCCTCGAGGCCCCGCCCGCGGTGCTGGGCGCGCGGCTCTCCGTGTCGCCCGGCGACCGGCCGCTCCTCATGGGCGCGAACTTCGCCGAGGAGGCCGCCATGCTCGCGGAGCGGCGGATGCCGCTCTACCGCGCGCTTGCCGATGCCACGGTCTCGACGGCCGCGGGGACGCCCGACGCGCTCGCGGCGATCGAGCGCGCGCTCGACGCGTGAGGACCGCGCCTCACGACACCTGCGACCCGGGCCACACGATCTGCACCTGGCCGTCGCCGGTCTCGACCGCGATCCCCAGTTCGCGCAGCGCGGCGAGCGCCGCCAGCTGCTCGGCCGCCTTCTTGCTGGTGCCCCACGCTCCGGGGAAGCGCCGCGTGTCCGCGGTCACCGCGATCTCGAAGCACTTCGCGTGGTCGGGGCCCTTCTCGTCGAGCACGCCGTACTGCGGCATGCCCATGCCCAGCTGCGCAAGGCACTGCTGCAGCACCTGCTTGAAGTTCTGCTGGTGGCCCAGGCGCAGCGCCAGGTCGATGCGCGTCGCGAGCCTCGGCAGCACGAACGCGCGCACGGCATCGATGCCGCCGTCGAGGTAGAGCGCGCCGATCACGGACTCGAAGGCGCCGGCGAGGATGCTCTCGGGAACGCCGCTGCGCCCGCGCACGCCCTTGTCGAGGGTCAGCAGTTCCTCGAGCCCGCACTCGGCCGCGAGCTCGGCGCACGTACGCCCGCTCACGACGTTCGACTTGATCTTCGTGAGCTCGCCCTCGAGCAGCGTCGGATGCTCGGCGAAGAGGTGCGTGCACACCGTGAAGCCGAGCGCCGCGTCGCCGAGGAACTCGAGGCGCTCGTTGGAGTTGACGCGGCCGCTCGCCGCCGACGAATGCGTCAACGCGCGCACCACCAATGACGGATCCGAGAAGCGGTGCCCCGTGATTCCCTCGATGGCCGCCAGCACGGCGGGGTCCGGGCTCACGTCCATGCGAGGACCACCTCGGCCACCCGAACCGCAGCCGCGAGCAGCAGCCCGCCGATGCCGCCCACCGCGAACCAGAAGGCGAGCTCCAGCCGCTCGCGCCGCGTGCGCGCAGCGGGCACGTGGTCGAGCGCGGACGCGGCCAACGCCGACGCACGCAGGCGACGACGGGCCCGGCGCGCGGCATCCACGCCTTCGGCCGCACCCACGGGAATCGCCAGCGAAGCGAGCGCGGCGCCGTGCGCGCCGGCCGCGGGGTCGATCGCGCCGGGAAGCCCGGGTTCCTCGGCGAAGGCGCGCGAGCCGGCACGGGCCGCGCCGCCGGCGGGCGCACCCTCCGCGCACGCAAGGTCTTCGCGCATCGTGGCCCATTCCTCGGACGCGAGCACCCACGTCGAATCGGCGTCCGACCACCGCGAGCGGTGCGCGTCCTCGATCCATGCGTCCGTAAGGCAGAAACGCGCGCGCCCCGCGATCGCCATCTCGGCGGCCACGGCATTGCGCGCCGATCGCTCGGCGGCGACGGCCGGGTGCTGGAGGGCGTGATCGGTCACTGGGGCCAGCAGCAGGCCCGCGCCTCGAGCCGCGCCGCCAGGCGCTCACGGTCACGCGGGGTCGCGAACGAGGTGAACTGCACGGCCATGCGCCGCGGGCCCGGGTCGTCGTCGGAACTGAAGACGCGCACCACCGTGCCGCGCATGCGGATCGGCTGCGTGTCGGCGGGCGGGTACAGGTCGATCGCGACCTCGGCACCCATCGGCAGCTCCTCGTCGATCTCGAAGCGCATGCCCGACATCGAGACGTCGTAGCCGTGGCCCTCGAGGCCGTCGGCGGGTGTGCCGAGGTCGAGGTCGAACTCGGGCCCGAGCTCGACGCCGTCCACCTCGACGATGCCGCGCGCCGCACCGCCCTCGACCGGCGTCGAAGGGATCACCACCACCCGGGTGTAGGCCGGGCTGAACCGGAGTCGATCGTTCGATCGGCGGTTCGGTGCTTCGACTGGGACCATGACAAGAGCTCCTTGGCCAAACGTGTCTGCCGTGACTGCCTGGGGCCGTGGGTACCGCATGCCGGACACCTCCGATCCAGACTTGTCGGCATTACCCGGACGTGCCCTTGAGAAGGCAACGCCGGACCTGCCGACCAGGCCGAGCCAGACACCACGACTCCAACCTGCGTGCCCCACCTGGATCCTGAAGCTCCGCCGTCATGGCGGGCCGCGTGCAGGGGCATCCCAGACAGTGTGGGATTCGTGTGCGGGGTGGTCAGGCAAATCAGGCGCTCTTTCCGACAGATTTCGCGTAAAGTCGCGTCCTCCAAGGGTTTCTCCCCACGGATATCGGCCCATGAACAGTCCGCACATGCCCTTGGAGCAGGATCTTGCGACCGCCGCGCTCCAGGGGCGCCGCGTGGCCGTGGTGGGCTACGGCAACCAAGGTCGCGCCCATGCCCTGAACCTGCGCGACAGCGGAATCGACGTCGTCGTGACCGGGCGCGCCGGGTCCGAGGCGCGCGCGCGGGCGGCCACCGAAGGCCTGGCGACGGCGGACGTCCCGCAGGCCGTCGAGGGCGCCGCGCTCGTGGTGGTCGCCCTGCCGGACGAAGTGCACCAGGCGGCGTGGCGCGACGCGCTCGCGCCGTGCGTCCGCCCGGGGCAGACGGTGGGCTTCATCCACGGGTCGAGCGTGCACTTCGGGCTGGTGCGGCCGGCCGCGGGCATCGGCGTCGTGCTGGTGGCGCCGAAGGGCCCGGGCACCACGCTGCGCGAGCGCTTCACCATGGGCCAGGGAATCCCCGCCCTGCTCGCGGTGGCGCAGGAGCGCGAGGCGGCCGAGGGCGAGCCGACGGCCCTCGAGTTCGCGCGCGCATGGGCGACCGCGCTCGGCTGCGGCCGCGCGGGCGTCGTGCGCACCACCTTCGAGGCCGAGGCCGTCACCGACCTCTTCGGCGAGCAGGCCGTCCTCTGCGGCGGCATGCTCGGGCTCGCGCAGGCCGCGTTCGAGACGCTGGTGGCCGCGGGCTACCCGCCGGCGCTCGCCTACACCGAGTGCGTCCACGAGATCAAGCAGGTGGCCGACCTGCTCTACGCGCGCGGCCCTGCCGGCATGCGCGCGGCCATCAGCAACACGGCCGAGTTCGGCACCTACAGCGCGGCGCCCGCGATGGTCGATGACCACGTGCGCGCCGCGATGAGGTCGCTCCTCGACGAGATCCGCTCCGGCCGCTTCACCAAGCGCATGCAGGACGACCACGACGCCGGCGCACCGTGGTTCCTCGCCCAGCGCGCGGCCGCGGCGGCGCTCCCCATCGAGGAGGCCGGGCGCGAGGTGCGTGCGCTGATGCCGTGGCTCGCCCAGGAGCCGGGCGCCGCGGGCGGGAAGGACGCCCCACGCCCATGACCCCGTTCGACGCATGGATCCTCGGCATCGTCGAGGGAATCACCGAGTACCTGCCCGTCTCGAGCACGGGGCACCTGATCCTCACGTCGTCGCTCCTGGGGCTCGACCGCGATCCCGCGCAGGCCGAGGCGCTGAAGGACTTCGAGATCATCATCCAGGGCGGCGCGATCCTCGCGGTGCTCGGCCTCTACCGGCGGCGCGTCGCGCAGATGGCCGGCGGCACGCTCGCCCGCGCCCGGTGCGGGCTGCGCGGCATGCCCCAGGACGAGGGCGCGCGCACGGGGTGGATCGTCGCGCGCAACGTGTTGATCGCGTTCCTCCCGGCCGCGGTGGTCGCGCTCGCCGTGAAGGGCTGGGTGAAGGCGAACCTCTTCTCGCCGATGCCCGTGATCGGCGCGCTCGCCGTGGGCGGAGTCATCATGCTCGCGATCGCGCCGTGGCAGTCGCGGCGCCTGCGCGAGGAGCAGGACGCGCGGCGGCTCGCGGCGGCCGCGGGCGACCTGCGCGACCAGACTGGCGTGGCGCTCGCGCGCATGACGGCGCGGCAGGCCGCGTTCATCGGCGTGCTGCAGTGCCTGGCGCTGTGGCCCGGCACGAGCCGCAGCCTCGCGACCATCGTGGGCGGGCTGCTCGTGGGGCTCGGCGGCGTGGCCGCGGCGGAGTTCAGCTTCCTGCTGGGGCTGGTCACGCTCTCGGCGGCCAGCGGCTACAGCGCGCTCAAGATCGTGAAGGCCGGGGAGTGGTCGAACTTCGTCGCCGCGGTGGGCGGGTGGCTTCCGCTCGTGAGCGGCGTGCTGGTGGCGTGGGCGAGCGCGGCGCTCGCGGTGGACTTCCTGGTGCGCTACCTCGGGCGGCACACGCTGGCGCTCTTCGGCTGGTGGCGCCTGGCGGTGGCTGCGACGGTGCTCCTGCTCACGTGGCAATGGGGGCTTAGAATCGGGCCGTGAACCAGTTCCTCCTGTTCCTTCGCAGCATCGCCGTGAGCATCGCGGTGTTCCTGGTGCTCGCGTTCTTCGCGGCGAAGTTCTTCGGCGGCACGCTTTTCCCGAAGCCGCCGCGCGTGGACTTCCCCGCGGTGGCGGTCGAGGGGCAGGCGTACTTCCTGAGCGTGACGCGCGAGGAGGGCAAGGACCCCGCGTTCAGCCTGCGGCGCGTCGACCCGACGGACGCCGGGCACAGCGTGCTGGTGGCGCCGCAGTCGGCGAGCGAGGCGGACGCGTGGGCATGGGCCGAGATGACGCGCGGGGACGCGGGAGCGGCCGGGGGCGCGGCGATCACCGTCGAGTTCACGCAGCGCAACGGCAAGGCGGGCCGATGCAGCGTGGGCGCGGACGGGAGGCTGAAGTTCAGCACGGAGTGAGGGGTGCGGGGGTGCGCGCGGCGAGCGGCGCGCGAAGTGCGTCCGGCGTGCGTGCGTGCGAGGCGTGCCCGCGGCGGGCGCATGGGGCTCACCCCTCGCCCAGTTCGCGCAGGAAGCGTTCCTCGTCCCACACCTCGACGCCGAGCTCGTTGGCCTTCGCGAGCTTGCTGCCCGCGCCGGGGCCCGCGATCACGAGGTGGGTCTTCTTGCTGACGCTGCCGGTCACCTTCGCGCCGAGGGCCTCCAGCCGCTCGGTGGCCGCGCGGCGGTCCAGCTTCTCGAGCTCGCCGGTGAGGACGACGGTCTTGCCCTCGAACGGCGACGCCGTGGGCGCCGGCGCGCGATAGGTGGCGCTCGCGACGCCGACGCCCGCGTCGCGCAGCTCTCGGAAGGTGCGCTGCATCGCGGGTGAGTGCAGGTCGGCGTGGATGCTCGGCGCGGTCACCTCGCCGATGTCGTGGATCCTCATCAGGTCGTCCACCGAGGCCGCGAGCAGCGCGTCGAGGTCCGGATAGGCGCGCGCGAAGGCCTTGGCGCTCGCGGTGCCCATGTGGCGGATGCCGAGCGATTCAAGCAGCCGCGCGAGCCCGCGCCCCTTGGCCTCCCCGGCGCTGGCCGCGATCGAGGCCGCGGTCTTGTCGCCGATCTTGCGGACGACCTTCTTGCCGCCCTTGGTCTCGGACTCGGACGTCAGCTCCGCGACGCGCGCGGGGTCGAGGCGGAACACGTCGGCGAACCCGCGCACCAGCCCCGCGTCGACCAGCTGGTCGACGATCCTCTCGCCCAGGCCGTCGATGTCCATCTGGTTGCGGCCGACGAACCACTTGAGCCGCTCGCGGAACTGCTCGGGGCACGCGGCGTTCGTGCAGAAGAGCTTCGGGCCCTCCTTCGTGACGGGCTCGCCGCAGCTGGGGCACGCGGCGGGCGGCTCGACCGGACGCGCGTCGGCGGGGCGCTTGGCGAGGTCCACCTCGATCACCTGCGGGATGATCTCGCCGGCCTTCTCGACGATCACCGTATCGCCGATGCGGAGGTCCTTGCGTCGGATCTCGTCGATGTTGTGGAGCGTCGCGTGCTGCACCTTGGTGCCCGCGATGATCACCGGGTCCATTGTGGCGCGCGGGGTCAGCGTGCCTCCCTTGCCCACCTGCCACGCGATGGAGCGCAGCACCGTGGGCCTGCGCTCGGCCGGGTACTTGAACGCGACGGCCCAGCGCGGGCTCTTCGCGGTGACGCCGAGCGCGGCCTGGTCGGCGAAGGCGTCGACCTTCACCACCATGCCGTCGACCGCGTAGGCGAGGTCCGCGCGCGCGGCGCCGAAGCGCTCGATGGCGGCGACGCACTCGTCGGCCGATTCGCAGCGCACCTCGGTGCCCGAGACCGGGATGCCGAGCGTGCGCAGCGCGCGCAGGAAATCGTGGTAGGTGTCGACGGGCCGGCCGTCGAGCGTGACGAGCTCGACGTGGCCGGCGCCGTGGGCGACGAAGCTGAGGCCGCGCGCGCGCACGACCGCGGGGTCGAGGCTCTTGAGCGTGCCCGCGGTCGAGTTGCGGGCGTTCATGAACTCGGGCTCGCCGGCGCGGCGGCGCTCCTCGTTGATGCGCTCGAAGCTCGCGTTTGGCATGAAGATCTCGCCGCGGACCTCGAGGACGGGCGGCACCGGCGTGCCCGCGGTCGCGGCAAGGACCAGCGGGACGGCGTCGATGGCGCGCACGTTGCGCGTGACGTCGTCGCCGACGGCGCCGTCGCCGCGCGTGGCGGCCTCGACGAGGCGCCCGCGCTCGTAGCGGATGCTGATGGCGACGCCGTCGACCTTCGGGTCGGCGACGGCGGCGAAGGGGCGGCCGAGCGCCTTCTCGCAGCGTTCCCACCACGCGCGCAGGTCGTCGGTGGAGTACGTGTTGTCGACGCTCATCATGGGCACGCGGTGCGTGACCTGGGCGAAGCCGGTGCCGGCCTCGCCGCCGACGCGCTGCGTGGGGCTGTTGGGGTCGAACGCGTCGGGGTGCGCGGCCTCGAGGTCCGCGAGCTCGGCGAGCAGGCGGTCGAACTCGGCGTCGGACATGAACGGCGCGGCGTCCGCGTAGTACGCGCGGTTGGCGCGGTGGAGCAGCTCGCGGAGTTCGTCGATCCGGCGCATGCGCGGAAAATACGCCGGGATATCAATTCCCATTTTCCGCGGCGCCGCCCGCCCCCCGAAAATGGGAAAAGACATCCCGGATCAATTTCAGTCCGCGCTCAGCGCGTCCGGGCCCTTGCCGGCGGTCTTCTCGAAGTACCCGCTGCCCTTGCGCTCGAACCGGCTGAATCCGAGGCGCTCGAGGTTGGACTTCGAGAACCGCTGGGCGTCGCTGGAAGTCTGCACCTGAGGCGCCACGATCAGCTTCCGGACGGGCTCGCCGGTCTCGGGGTGCACGGTCAGCGGCGGGTCGCTGATCCGCTGGAACACCTCGAACACCTCACCGTCGGTGCCGTCGGGCTTGACGATGGCGTAGGCGTAGGTGGGCATGACGGCATGGTAGGTCGGGAAATCACCCCGGATATCCCGGATCATTTTCCCGCACCAATGCCGCCGCGGCGCGGATGTCCGCCTCGCGCGTCGGTCCCGCCTCGCGCTCGATCACCAGGTCCACCGCCCGCGGCAGCCGGCGCACCTCGGCCAGGAACGCCTTCCAGTCGACCGCCCCCGTCCCGGCGACCACCTCGCGTCCCCACGTCCCGGGCACGTCCGTCGACACCGCGTCCTTCACGTGCACCTGCCGCACGTGCGCCGCCAGCGCCCGCAGCGCGGCCACCGGGTCCCCCATGCCGTACAGGATCATGTTCGCCGGGTCGAAGTTCACCCCCACATTCGGGTGCGCGATCTCCTCGAGCGCCCCGAGCAGCGTGTCCGCGGCCTCCTGCCCCGTCTCGAACGCCACGCGCACGCCGCGCGCCGCGAAGAGGTCCGCCACCTCGCGCAGGCGCGCGACCATGGCGCGCCGCTCGGCACCTCCGCGCTCGTGCGGGATGAACCCCGCGTGGAACGTCACGAGGACCACCCCGTGCGCCCCCGCGAACGCCGCCACGCGCTCGGCCAGCGCACGGGTCGCGGGCCACGTCGCGTCCGGCCGCACGCCGCCCGTGCGCGCGATCGTCTCGAGCGTCGAGTAGTCCTCGCCCACCGTCGCGAGCATCCCGCTCACCACCTCGATGCCCCGCGCGCGCAGCCGCTCGACCGCCCCGCCCCACGCGGCCACGTCCTCGACGCACGGCACCAGCGCCAGCTGCACGGCGCGCAGGCCGCAGCGGTCGAGCGCATCCGCGAGTTCGTCGGGCGAGGCGGTTCGGAGGCTCCATGAACATGCGGCGAGTCGCGTCATGCGCGTGATTTCACCCGGAATCCGCCCGCGCTGCCCGGCATGCGCGCCGGGCTAGAATCATCGCTCCCCCGATGTCCTCCGCGAACGCCCAGCCCGAGCCCGCAGACGCCCTCAACGCGCGCATCAGCGCCGACGGCAAGACCGCGCGCACGGCGCTCCCCGCCATGGGCTTCGGCGACAAGGTCGAGGCCTGGCTCAGCCGCACCAGCACGAAGAGCACGGTCATCCAGAAGCTCTTCAGCAGCATCTGGCTGCCGTACGCGTTCAGGTCGGGCATCACGATGAAGTCCGTCTCGGAGAACAGCTTCGTGGCGGTGCTGCCCTTCCGGCGCTTCAACCGCAACTGGTACAACGCGATGGCCGGCGCCGCGCTCCTGGGGAACTCCGAGGTCGCCGGCGGCATGTACCTCTTCGCGCGCTGCGGCAGCGACTACATGGTGGTCTGCAAGGAGATGCGCTACCGCTTCCTGCGGCCGTGCCTGGGGCCCGCGATGTACGAGGTCATGAACTCCGAGGACCTCACCCAGAAGCTGAAGGCCGGCGGCGAGTTCAACATCGCGCTCGAGATGGAGATCCGCCAGCACGTCCACAAGCCGGGCATCAAGGCCCCGCTGGTCGGCAAGTGCGACATCACCTTCCACTGCTCGCCGAAGGCCATGATCAAGGCGAAGCTCGAACGCCGCCGCAAGCGCTGAACCGTGCGACGGCCCCTCGAGAGCATCCAATGGGGCCTCTACTGCACGTCGAGCTGGACGTGGTGCATCGGCATGTACCTGCCGTTCATCATGCTGAGGCTCTGGGGGTGGACCGGCTTCCTCGCGTTCCTCGTGCCCAACGTGGTCGGCTGCGCAGCGTTCGGATTCGTGCTCGACCGTGACCGGTCGCGCGCGCTCGCGGCGCGGCTCGGGTGGACCTGCGCGCTCTTCTCGGCGATCACCGTCGCGTACCAGTGCTGGTTCGCGGGCTGGGCCGCGCAGTGCTTCGCCGTCACCGACCCCGCGATGCGCACCGTGGCGGCCACGGGCGTCCCGATCGCGCTCCTCGTCGCGGGCCTCGCGCTCGCCACGCGCGGCGACGCGCAGTGGAGGGCGCTCGGAACGGCGCTCACGCTCGCGAGCCCGCTGGTCCTGCTGCTGCCGGGAGGCGCCGCGGTCGGCGACGCGGCCTCGGCCGCCGCGTCCGCCGCCGGGGACTCCCCGACCGCCGCGGCCCCCGCCCCGCTCCTCGGCCCGATGCCGCTCGCCTTCGCGCTGCCCACGATCGTGGCGGGCTTCCTTGCGAGCCCCGCGTTCGACCTCACGTTCCACCGCGCCGTGCAGCAGGCGCCGCAGCCGCGCGTCGCCTTCGCCACGTTCGGCATCGCGTTCGCCGCGATGCTCGCGATGATCGCGACCTTCTTCGACCCGGCCGCGGGCGCACCGCGCATCGGCCCCGCGATCCTCGTCCTCTGGGGGGCGCAGCTCCTCTTCACGATCGCGGTGCACCTGCGCGAACTCCTCGAGGCGCCGCCGGCCGTCCGCATCCCTGGGCGCCCGGTGGCGCTCCTGATCGCGGGCGCGGTGCTCCTGGCGACCCCCGCGTTCACGTTCACGCTGGGCCCCGCGCTTCCCGAAGGCCACGCACCGCTCCACGGCGGCGCGACCACGGCGCTGCTTGCGGGCGAACCCCTCTACATGACGTTCCTGGGCGCCTATGGCCTGCTCTTCCCCGTCCTCCTGCTCCTCGACGCCCGCGGAGCCACCCGCGCAACCACCCTCGGGGTCCTGGCCATCGGGGTCCCCTGCTACCTGCTCGGCGCGGTCGATTTCCGCACCATGCTGATGCCCGTGCCGATCGTCGCCGCCCTCCTGATTTCCCGCGCGCTGCGCCGGCAATCCCGGACCCCTGCGCTCGTTCACCCCGCATGACCCTTCGCCGCCCCGCGCCCCCCGCCGACCTTGCGCCGCTCGCCGCCGCGCGGTTCGACCAGGCGGCCGCGCGGCACCTCCTCTCGCGCGCGGGGTTCGGCGGGACGCCCGCGCAGGTGGACGCCCTGGCCGCGATGGGACTCGACCGCGCGGTGGACCTCGTCGTCCGCTACGGCGGTCAGCCGGCGAAGGCGGTCTCGCCCGACGACTTCGACCGCGACCTCATCCCGCCGCTCACGCGCGAGGAGCGCGAGCAGCTGCAGCGAGCCCGCCGCGAACGCGACGAGGCCACCGTCGAGCGGCTCGAGCGCAAGGAGAACCAGACCAAGGCCGAGGACCGCCGCCAGCTGCAGTCGATGCGGGAATGGTGGATCGCGCGCATGATCGAGACCGCGCGCCCGCTCGAGGAGAAGATGACGCTCTTCTGGCACGGCCACTTCGCCACCGGCGCGCGCACCATCGAGGACAGCTGGCTGATCTTCCAGCAGAACCAGCTCTTCCGCACGCACGCGACGGGGAACTTCGGGACGCTGGTGCTCCACGTGATCCGCGACCCCGCGATGATCAAGTACCTCGACAACGACGACAGCCGCCGCGGGCGCCCGAACGAGAACCTCGCGCGCGAGCTGCTCGAGCTCTTCGTCCTCGGCGAGGGAAGCGGCTACACCGAGCAGGACATCAAGGAAGGGGCGCGCGCGCTCACGGGCTACACCGTCGAGGGCGAGGAGTTCACCTTCCGCGAGGCGAACCACGACGGCGGGCCGAAGACCATCCTCGGCCAGCGCGGCAACTGGAACGGCGACGACTTCGCCCGCATCGCGCTCGGCCGCACCGCGTGCAGCCGGTTCATCTGCGGCAAGCTCTACCGCTCCTTCGTGAACGACGTCCCCGAGGGCGACCTGCCGCCGGGCCACGCGGCGGCGCGCGCGGCGTTCGTCGACGCGATGGCGTCCGAGCTGCGCGCCAACCAGTACGAGCTCGCGCCCGTCCTGGGGAAGCTCTTCCGCAGCGCGCACTTCCACGACGCGTCGAACCGCGCGTCGGTGATCAAGAGCCCGGCGCAATTGGTGGTGCAGACGGTGCGCCAGCTCGGCACGCCCCCGCGGCAGCTGTCGTCCCTGACCGCGGCGTGCGAGCTGATGGGCCAGGACCTCTTCCAGCCGCCCAACGTGAAGGGCTGGGACGGCGGGCGCAGCTGGATCAACACGAGCACGCTCTTCGTGCGCCAGAACGTCGCCATCTACCTGCTCACCGGCAAGCGACCAGGCATGTACGACTGGGAGAACGACGCGGCGCGGTTCGACGCGGACGCGCTGGTGGCGGGCGCGATCGTGAGCGCCGACGCGGGCGCGAACGCCGGCGGCGATCCGTCGCCCGAGGCGCTGGTCGATCGCCTGCTCGCGGTGTCGCTTGCGACGCCAGCGCACCCCGCGCGGCGCGAGGAACTCGTGCGCTTCGCGTCGAAGCAGACGTCGCCGGCCGCGCGCGCCGACCGCACGCTCTCGACGCTCGCGCTCATCACGGCGCTCCCCGAGTACCAGCTGGCCTGAGCCGCCCGACCCGACGAATCACGAGGACCACCGCCATGCACGACCCCAACGTCTCCAGCCGCCGCGTCTTCATCCGCCAGGGCGTCATGCTCGCGTCGTTCGCGGCCACGCTGCCGCACTTCATCCAGGAGAGCGCGATGGGGATGCTCGCGCCCGAAGGGAACGCGCTCGGCAGCCGGCCGGGCGTGCCCGACGAGCGCATCCTGGTGGTGGTGCAGCTCTCGGGCGGAAACGACGGCCTGAACGCGGTGATCCCCTACGGCGACGCCGAGTACCACAACGCGCGGCCGGGAATCGCGCTCGGCGAGCCCGGCAAGGCGAAGAACGGCGGCGCGGCGCTGGAACTCGACAAGGACCGCGGCATCGGACTGCACCCGAACCTCACGGGGCTGAAGGAGCTGCACGACCAGGGCAAGTTGTGCGTCGTGGCGGGCGTCGGCTACCCGAACCCCAACCGCAGCCACTTCGCGAGCATGGACATCTGGCAGTGCGGCCGGCCCGAGGGCAAGGGCACGGGCTGGCTCGGCCGGTACGTGGACGCCGCGTGCAACGGCAGCCCCGCGGCGGACATGGCGGTGTCGGTGGGGCGCACGGCGCCGCTGGCGCTGATGGGCGTGCAGTCGAAGCCGGTGGCGTTCGAGAGCGCGGACCTCTTCCGCTGGCTCGGCGCGGACGCGGGCGGCGCGATGGACGCCGAGTACCAGCGCATGGCGCGCGCGGGGCAGCTTTCGGGCGTCGAGGCGGGGAGCCAGGAGAGCTTCCTGATGCGCACCGCGCTCGATGCGCAGGTGACGAGCGACCGGATCCGTGCGGCGGTGAAGAAGCAGCCCTTGGTGCCCTACCCCGGCAGCGCGCTCGCGAAGCAGCTGCAGACCGTGGCGGCGATGATCCGCGATGGCATGAAGACGCGCGTGTACTACGTGAGCATGGGCGGGTTCGACACGCACGCGAACCAGCCCGGTTCGCACGGCAACCTGATGCGGCAGCTCGGCGACGCGCTGCTTGCGTTCCAGAAGGACCTGGCGGCGCAGGGCAACGAGGGCCGCGTGGTGACGATGTGCTTCAGCGAGTTCGGGCGGCGCGTCCGGCAGAACGCAAGCAACGGGACCGACCACGGCACGGCGGGTCCGGTGTTCGTGCTGGGGCCGGCGGTGCAGCCCGGGCTGCGCGGCGCGTACCCGAGCCTGACGGACCTCGACGGCGGGGACCTGAAGTTCACGACCGACTTCCGCGGCGTGTACCAGGAGCTGCTCGGGAAGTGGATGCGCGCGCCGATGGACGCGGTGCTCGGCGGGACGTACGAGGCGCCGGGGTTGATTCGCGCCTGACGAAAATGATCCGGGATATCTTTTCCCATTTTCCGCGTCCCGAGAAACGGGAAAAGATATCCCGGATCATTTTCACCACTGCGCCCCGCCCGGCTGTTCGACGATCGACAGGAAGCCGTCGCCCTCGCGGCGGAGCTTGCCGGCGCGCACCAGGGCCTCCCACACCGCCGCGGGGTAGTCGCGCGGCGGCACCATGCTCTGGATCCGGTGCTGGCCCGTGCCGCTCATCGGGCCGTGGCCGAGCCGGCTGTCCGCGTCGAGCTGCGAGAGCTTGACGCGCTTGCGGAACATGCGCAACGCGTCCTGCATGACCTCGAGCGGGACGTCCGACCCCGCGGCCGACCCGCCCGCTTCGGCGCCTGCTGTCCCCGCTGGCTCCTCGACCACCTCGCCCTTCGCCTGGCCTACCGCACGGCGCATCGCGTCGAGGTCGCGCGCACCGACGATCCGCATCAGGGCCTGCGGGTCGAACTTCGCCTTGAGCATCGCCTTGTGCATCGCGCCCCAGCGCGGGCCCGCGGACGCGGGGTCCACGCCCTCGAGCGCGGCGAGGGCGGCATCAAGCTCCTTGGCGATCGCGGGGGGAAGCGGCATGCGCGGAACATACGCCGGGGGTGAATTTCGGTCGAAATTCACCCCCGGCGCATGATCCCCTCCCCGCGCGCGTCCGTACCTTGACTTGGCGGCCGTGCGCCGAACAACGCACCCAACGGGGAACTTCCGGGGATGACCACGCCGAGCCTGCGCACCTGGGACTGCGAGATCCTGGCCGATCGCCCGCCGATCGATGGCCCCATACAGCTCATGGCGTGGAAGCGCATCGCCGCCGCAGGCCTGCCGTGGCGCGTCCGCGACCGCCGCACGGGCATCGTGATGCTGCTCTGCCCTCGGATCTCGCTGATCATCGGGTCCTCGCCGGCCGAGGTCGGCCACCAGCCCGACGAGACGCTGCACTCGGTCCGCATCGCATCGCCCTTCTACCTCGGCGAGACCGCTGTCACGCAACGTCAGTGGGCGCGCCTGATGGCGGGCAACCCGAGCGTCCACCAAGGCGACGACTTCCCGGTCGAAAACGTGTCGGCGTGGCAGTGCCTCGAGTTCGCCAAGCGCTGCGGGCCTGGATTCCGGTTCCCGAACGAGGTTGAGTGGGAGTATGCGTGCCGCGCGGATTCCTCGACGCCCTTCAGCCACGCGGACCGGCTCGATGCCGACGAAGTGAACTTCAACGGCCACTACCCCTATCCGGGCTCGCCAGCGGGCATCAAGCGCGGGACCACCGTCGCGGCCGGGAGCCTGCCGCCCAATCGCTGGGGATTCCACGAAATGCACGGCAACGTCTGGGAGTGGTGCTCCGCGGCACCCGCGCGAGTGAACGCACTCGGCCCGGACGCGGCCCCGACGGTGCTGCGCGGCGGCTCGTGGGGCAACCATGCCCACAGCTGCCGGTGCGCATCGCGCATCGTGCGCCCGCCCGACTACACGCGGATGACCGCGGGGTTCCGCCTCGCCCGCGACCCCTGACCGCCGCCGAACACGCGCCGGGCGCGCGCCCCGGCCGAAACTCACCCGCGGCGCATGTTCCGGTACCCCTCCACCCCGCGAAGCACCAGCTCGGTCAGCCGCGACCCGTACCCGAACCCGCACAGCGCGTCCGACGGCCGCCCCGCGCGGATCGCCGCCAGCCACTCGCGGTGGTGCCCCACGCTCTGCGCGATCGTCGGCGCAGGCGCCCGCCACTGGGCCGCGCGCGCACCCGGCCACACGAGCATCTCGCCGTAGTTGGCGAACAGCGCGCCCTCGGTGCCGATGAAGCACACGTTGAAGCGATTGTGATAGTCCACGCGGTCCTTCGCGCCGATCTCCTGCACGAAGGGCGACATCCGCCCGCCGTCGAACCACCGCAGCACCAACGGGTCGGGCGCGCCGGGGCCCGCGGGCGCGGCCCCGCCCACCGCCGGCACCCCCACCATCGCCCAGCTCGCCTCGAGCCACGCGGGCGTCCCCACCGCGTCGACCGGCGGCCCTTCGGCGAACACCTCGGCCGCGGCCACGTGCTCGTCGGTGAGCCCAAGCGCCCACATCGGAAGGTCGAGCAGGTGGCACCCCATGTCCCCGAGCGTGCCCGTGCCGTACGCCCAGTACTTGCGCCAGTTCCCGGGGTGCACGCCCTCGATGTACCCCTGCCGCGGCGCGTCGCACTGCCACAGGTCCCAGTCGAGGGTCGGCGGCGCCACCGCGCCCGGCGTCAGCCGTCCGTCGCCCCAGCTCTTCGTCACCCAGCAATCGACCGCCGTCACGCGCCCCACCGCGCCCGCGCGCACCGCCTCGACCACGCGCCGGTACGTCTCGCCCGCATGGATCTGCGTGCCCATCTGCGTCGCGACGCCCGCGCGCGCCGCGGCCGCGCGCACCTCACGCGCCTCGGCCACGGTTCGGGTCAGGGGCTTCTCGCAGTACACGGGAAGCCCCGCGCGCAGCGCCGCGAGGGTGATCGGCGCGTGCGCGTGGTCGGGCGTGCTGACCACCACGCCGTCGAGGTCGAGGTCGCGCGCGTGGTCGACCAGCTCGCGCCAGTCGCGCACCCGCACCGCGTCGGGGAACTCCGCGCCCGCGCGTTCGAGGTACGCACTGTCCACGTCGCAGAGCGCCACGATCTGCTCGTGGCGCACCTCCTGGATGTTCTCCCACGCGCGGTTCGCGGTGCCGATGCACGCAAGACGCAGCGCGTCGGGCCGACGGGGCGAAACGTGCCGCAGGAACGCGGGCGCCTGCCGCGCCGCCACGCACCGGGCGAGCGCGGGCGTGAGCGCAAGCCCCGCGGCGGCGAGCAGGAAGCGCCGGCGTGAGGGGAGGCGCGCGTGCGAGGCGTCCGCGAGGGGCGTGCTGCTCGTCCGTCGCGTCGGGCGTGGATCCATGCGCCGCAGGCTACGCAGCGCGCCCGCCACGGGAGCCGCGCCGCGCCGATGCGGGCATGGGGAGTCCGAGGGCGAGGCGGAGCAGGCGGTCGTTCGAGCGGCTCTGGAAGACCCTGCCCGTCTCCCACCGGAAGATCGACGCCGTTCCG
>CAMDUT010000044.1 GCA_945877905.1 Phycisphaera mikurensis NBRC 102666
CCTCGCCCGCCGCGGCCAAGCCGTCGGCCGCCCCTGCGCGCGCCGCCGCCCCCAAGCCCAAGAGCTGAGGAACGACCAACCATGATCATGTCGCTGCTGGCCTTCGCGGCCGTCCTCCTCATCGCCTACTGGTGGGCCAACACCGGCGCGTTCAGCGCGCTGGTGCACATGATGTGCGTGATCACCGCGGGCGCCGTCGCCTTCGCGGTGTGGGAGCCCGTCTCCTACCGCCTGCTCGAGACCCCGGTCGAGGGCCACGCGAAGGGCCTGGTGCTCATCGGCACGTTCGTGGGACTCACCGCGCTGCTGCGGCTCCTCACCGACAAGTTCATCCCGATGAACCTGAACTTCCCGCGCGCCGCGGACGTGGCCGTGGGCGGCGCGTTCGGCCTGGCGTCGGGCATCCTCTCGGTGGGGATCATGATCATCTCGATGGGCTACTTCCAGTCCACCGTCACCATCGGCGACTACACCGGCTGGTCGCGGCGTTCCGACGTCCCCACCGCGCCGACCATCGGCTCGGACAACGCGCCGATGCTGCACATCGCGTCCGCGACGGCGTCGTTCTACGGCTACCTCTCCTGGGGCTCGTTCACGCCGTGGCTCGGCGGCGGCACGTTCGCCACGCACTCGCCCGACCTGTTCCGCCAGTCGGCGTCCATCAACCGCGACTCGTTCGGCGAGGGCCAGGGGCGCATCGCCATCCAGCCGGGCGCGGTCTCCGACATCGCGCTGCTGGACGTGCCCGCGGCCCCGCTCTCGGGCGCCGTCGGGTCGGCGCCGGCCGCGGCGTGGGCCGTGGGCTTCACGGTCGCGCAGGACGGATACGACGGCGGCGGGCAGCAGTTCGTGCTGACCGCCGCGCAGGCGCGCGTGATCGGCAACGGCAGGAACGCGGCGAGCGTGCACCCGGTGGCGTGGTCGCAGCCGACGCCCACCTCGCCGATGGGCTACTTCTTCTTCAGCTCGCCCTCCAACATGGTGACCTCGATCCCCAGCCAGGGCGAGTCGAAGTGCGTGCTCCTCTTCCCGAAGTCCGAGTTCGGCGCGCAGGCCCCGAAGTACTTCGAGATCAAGGGCGTGCGGTACCTCCTGCCCGCCCCGAAGTCCGGGGCGGAGCTCCTCGCGGCCGGCGCGGCCGCCGCGGCCGGAGGCTCGCGCGGCAAGCGGATCGAGGATCCCGACGCCACCGACATCAGCTCGCTCTGCGACTTCCCCGACCCGTACTACGCGATCGGCGGCACGGTCATCAACTCGAACGAGAAGGGGAACCTGGTCACCGACGGCGCGAACTTCGTCGTCTCGGGCGAGCAGAAGTTCCCGCGCGACGGCTCCGCGAACGTGTCGCCCGAGCTGCGCGTGCGCGGCTTCCAGGTGCAGGCCGGGCAGCGGATCCTCCGCATGAACGCCTCGGCCACGTCCGAGGGCGTTCGCATCTTCCCCGACCTCAACGAGTGGATCCGCTCGGCGGGCGCCGAGGCCCAGGACGCGCGCGTCTGCGTGATCGACGACGCCGGGGCCAAGTACTACGCGGTGGGCCTAGTCGAGGACGACGGCGAGTGGGTGTTCGTCCGGAGCATGGGCGGCAAGCCGCTGCGCATCCGCGACATCCCGATCCAGCCGCTCGGCAGCGGCAAGAGGCTCTTCCTCCACTTCCGCGTTCCCTCCGGGGCCAACATCCGCGGGCTCATGCTGGTCTCGCCTTCCGGCGACCGCGTGGTGAACGACATCTCCGTCACGGTCCCGAAGGAGCAATGACCATGGGCATCCCGCAACGCACGTCCCCGTCCCCCGTCCGCGCCGCGACGCGCGCGGCCCTCGCGGCCTGCGCCTGCGCCGCGTGGGCGTTCGCGGACGCCGCGCTCGCCATGCAGGAAGTGGCCACCCCGCCCCAGCCCGACCGCAACATGGGCACGGTGAACCCCGTGGGCGGCTACGCGCTCATCGCGATCGCCGCGGCCGCCGTGGTGCTGGTCAACCTGATGCCGGCGAAGCGCGGGCACCAGGACTGAACGCCGTGGGGGCCCGGTCCGTCGCCGCCCGGCTCGCGATCGCGCACCTTGCGGCGGTCGCGCTTTCTTCGGCGGCGCTCGCCCAGGTCACGGCCACCCCGGCGGACTTCGCGGCGCCGGGCACCCAGCCCGACCCGGCGCACGACACGTTCTACGAGGGCATCGGCTGCGCGAACTGCCACGGCTCGTTCGACGCGAACACCGCGCCGTTCCGCTCGTGGATCGCCAGCATGATGGCGCAGAGCGCGCGCGACCCCATCTGGCACGCGTCGCTCGCGATCGCGAACCAGGACGTCCCCTTCTCCGGCCAGGCCTGCATCCGGTGCCATGCGCCCACCGCCTGGCTCGGCGACCGCCATGCCGACGGCTCGACCGCGGGCTTCGACCTGCTCCCGGACTTCGACGGGATCACCTGCACGTTCTGCCACCGCATGGTGAATCCCGAGGCCGGGGCCCTGAGCGCGGTCGGGTACGCGGACAACATCCCGTACGACCCCGACCCGGACGTCGAGATCCTCGCGGCGCTCGCGAAGGCCGGCACGCTGCCGGGGCCCGGCGCGAGGACCAACGGCACGTACGTGGTCGACCCGCGCGACTCCCGGCGCGGGCCGTTCGACGACATTCCCGTGAACTACCACGGGGTGCCGCTGCACTTCTCGCCGTTCCACTCCACGGGCGAGTTCTGCGGCACGTGCCACGACGTGAGCAACGCGATCACCGTTCGCCGGCCCGACGGTTCGTGGGGGCTCGACGCGCCCGGCGCCGCGCACGCCACGGGCGACTCCTACGACATGTTCCCCGAGCAGCGCACGTACAGCGAGTGGCTGAACAGCGCCTTCGCGTCCGAGGGCGTCGCGTTCGCCGACCGCAGGTTCGGCGGCAACCACCCCGCCGGCGTCATGCGCACGTGCCAGGACTGCCACATGCCCGACCACGATGGTGCGGGATGCGTCCTGCACATCGACACGGAATGGGAACGCCCGGACGTCCCGCAGCACGGGTTCGCGGGCGCGAACTCGTGGGTGGTGCGGGCGGTGCGCGCGCAGCTGGGCGCCGAGGCCAGCGGGATGGGCCTGACGCAGAGCCGCGTCGAGACCGCGATCGCGCGCAACGTGCAGATGCTGCGCGACGCCAGCGACATGGAGCTGGCGCAGGAGGGGCCCGACCTGCGCGTGCGCGTCATCAACCAGGGCGGGCACAAGCTTCCCACGGGCATCAGCGAGGGCCGGCGCATGTGGCTCCACGTGCGGTTCCTGGACGCGCTCGGCGCGGTCGTCGGCGAGAGCGGCGCGTACGACTGGGCCACGGGCACCCTGCTCGACCGGTCGGCGAAGCAGTACGGCGCGCACATGGTGACCGCGGGCGAGCTCGCCGCGGCCGCCGGGCTCCCCGACCCGACGGACTTCCACATCGCACTGCTGAACAAGGTGGCCTTCGACAACCGCATCCCGCCGCGCGGGTTCCGCAACGCGGCGTTCGCGGCGTTCGGGGGCGAGCCGGTGGGAGCCCAGTACGCCGACGGGCAGCACTGGGACGACACGCGCTATCCCGTGCCCGCCGGCGCGGCGCGGGCGGTGGTCACGCTGTACCACCAGACCACGACGCGCGAGTACGTCGAGTTCCTGCGCGACGAGAACCGCACCGACTCCACCGGCCAGGCGGCATACGACCTCTGGGTGCAGTTCGGGCGAAGCGCGCCCGTCGACATGGACACGGCCACCCTCGCGCTTGGGCCGCCATGCGCGGCGGCCGACCTCGACTGCGACGGCACCGTGGGCGGCACCGACCTCGGGCTGCTGCTGGCCGCATGGGGCACCCCGGCCGCCGACCTCGACGGCGACGGCATCACCATGGGCTCGGACCTGGGGCTCCTGCTCGGCGCCTGGGGCCCGGGCTGACGGCCGTCAGCCCCCCGCCAGCGACTTGAGCCAGCGCTCCACGTAGTGGATGTCGTGCGTGGCCTTGCGGAAGTCGGGGTGGTCGAGCACCTTCAGGTGCAGCGGGATGGTCGTCTTCACCGGCCCGATGCGGAACTCGCGCAGCGCGCCCTTGAGGCGCTCGATGCAGGTGTCCCGGTCGGGGGCGTGCACGATGAGCTTGCCGATCATCGAGTCGTAGTTCGGCGGGATGCGGTAGCCGGGCCGCGCGTGGCTGTCGAGCCGGACGCCCGGGCCGCCGGGCGCCGCGTAGGTCTCGATGAGCCCGGCCTGCGGCATGAAGTTTCGGTCCGGGTCCTCGGCGTTGATGCGCACCTCGATGGCGTGGCCGTTGATGCGCACGTCCTTCTGCTCGAACGGCAGCCGCTCGCCCGCCGCGACGCGGATGCCGGTCTTCACGATGTCGACGCCCGTGATCATCTCGGTCACGGGGTGCTCCACCTGCACGCGCGTGTTGACCTCGAGCATGTAGAAGCTCTGGTTGCGGTCCATCAGGAACTCGACGGTGGCCGCGCCGGAGTACTTGGCCTCGCGGATCAGCTTCGCCGCGCTCAGGCAGACCGCGTCGCGCTTGGCGGGGTCGACGCCCGGCGCGGGTGCCTCCTCCACCAGCTTCTGGTGGCGGCGCTGGCTCGAGCAGTCGCGCTCGTAGAGGTGCACGGCGTTCCCGTGCTTGTCGCCGATGGTCTGCACCTCGAAGTGGCGCGCGTTCTCGAGGAACTTCTCGACGTACACGCCGCCGTCGCCGAACGCGGCCGCGGCCTCCTGGCGCGCCGCCTCGATGCCGGCGCGCAGCTGCTGCTCGTCGCGGGCGATGCGCATGCCGCGGCCGCCGCCGCCCGCGCGTGCCTTCACGATCACGGGGAACCCGATCTCGTGGGCGACCTTCACGGCCTCCTCGATGTCCTCGATCGCGTCCTCCGTGCCGGGGAACACGGGCGTGCCGGTCTTGCGGGCCAGGCGCTTGCAGTTCACCTTGTCGCCGAGCGCGTGCATCGCCTCGGGGCTCGGGCCGATGAACTCGAAGCCAGAGTCGCGGCACACCTCGGCGAAGTGCGAGTTCTCGCTGAGGAACCCGTAGCCCGGGTGGATGGCGTCCGCGTGCGACACCTCGGCCGCCGCGATCAGGCGGTCGATGCGGAGGTAGGACTCCTTCGCGGGTCCCGGGCCGATGCAGATGGCGCGGTCGGCCTGCTCGAGCCACGGCCCGCCGGCGTCGGCCGTCGAGTAGACGCACACCGTCTCGGCGCCGAGTTCACGGCAGGCGCGGATGATGCGCAGGGCGATTTCGCCGCGGTTGGCGATGAGGACGCGCTTGAACATGGGGTGGGTGCCTCGGCGCGCCGGTCGGGCGCGCGCTTGGGGCTCGGGGTGCGTCGTGTCAGCTCGGCTTGATCATGAACAGCGGCTGGCCGAACTCGACCGCCTGGCCGCTCTTGACCAGGATCTTCGCGACGGTGCCGCCGCGCTCGGCCTTGATCTCGTTGAAGATCTTCATGGCCTCGACGAGGCAGACGACCGAATCGGGGCCGAGCTGTGCGCCCACCGCGACGAACGGCGGCTTGTCGGGGCCGGGCGACGCGTAGAAGGTTCCCACCATCGGGCTCTCGATCGCGACGAGGCCGGCGTCCTCGTTGGCCGCGGGAGTCGGGGCCGCGGCGGCCGGGGCGGCGGCGGGCGCCGCGGGCGCGGCGGGAGCCGCCGCCATCGGCGCGTGCATCATGGCCGGCATGGCGTGGTGCACCACCTGCGGCGCGGCCTGGGGGCTCGCCCGGCGGATGGTGACCTGTTCGTCCTTGTCGCGCAGGTCGAGCTCGGTGAGGTCGCTCGCCGTCATGAGGCGCACGAGTTCCTTCAGCTTGCGGATATCGATCATGGGGGGGAATGATAGGGGAAGTGACCCCGATCATGCTGCGATCATGGTGCGATCGTGCCAAGACCGGGATGCGTCATGCCCCGAACGGCCGGTCCGCGCGCGGGCGCCCCAGCACCTCGGAGGCGACGACGGCGTCCCGGAGGGCCCGCCGCGTCCCCAGCGCGGGTCGCGTGCGGGCCACGTTCATCGCGACGACCCCGGCGCCGGGGCGGGTGGCGGCGGACCGTGCGATGACCGCAATGGCCGCGGGCGAAGGCGGAACGGCCATCGACTGCGCGCGCTCGGGCGCCGGCACTGCAACCGGTGCGGCGGGCCGCAGAGGGGCCGGCGCAGGCGCGGTGCGTGCGACCGTGGGCTTCGCGGGTGCGGGCGCCGGCGTGCGCTTGGGGCGCATGGCCTTCGCCTCGGCGCGCGCGGTGGTCGCCAGGTTCTCGAGGGACTTCGCGGCACGTTCGGCCTCGCGCTGCTTGTGCTTCTTGTACAGCGCGATTCCGCCGTTGATGAGCATCACCACGATGAAGAGGATGAGCTCGGTCTGGCGCATGGTTCAGTCCTGGGGCATGCTAGCCCGATAGTCGGGCGCGAGCACGCGGCCGCCCGACGTGCCGATCGCGGCCACCGCGAGCACACCGAGCAGCGTGCCAAGGCGGCCGGGGTCCAGCACGTCCTCCGCGGCGCCGAACGCGGCCGTGGAGCCGTCCCTGATCACCCATGCGTCGTCGGCCAGCGCGCTCGCCAGCGCCAGGTCGTGCGCGACGGCGAGCACGGTGGCGCCCTGCCCGGCCACCGAACGCACCAGGCGCACCATGGCGACCGTCTCGGAGGGGTCGATGGCCGCGAAGGCCTCGTCGAGGAGCAGGATGCCCGTGGGTTCGAGCTGCGCGAGGGCCCGCGCCAGCGCGATGCGCTGCTGCTGTCCCCCGGAGAGCGTGCCGAACGCATCGTGGGCGCGGTGCGCGAGTCCCACCGCGTGCAGCGCGGCATCCACGCGCTCCGGGGCCGAGGGCCGCGCCACGCGTCCGAGCGCCACCACCTCGCGCGCGGTGAAGGGCGCGGCCACCGCCGTGCGCTGCGGGACGAGCGCGATCCGCGCGGCGCGCTGCCAGGGCGAACGCTTCGCCACGTCGATGCCGTCCACGAGCACCGCACCGGACGACGGCTTCGCGAGGCCCGCGGCCACCCGGAGCGCGGTGGACTTCCCGCTCCCGTTGGCGCCCATGAGCACCGTCACCGCGCCTGGGCGCACCAAGACACGGCCCGGCGCAAAGCGGAAGCGCGATCGTTCAAGGACGGGCGATTCGAAACGCAGCGGTTCCATCAGTGCCCCCACGCCCCGGCCGTGCGGCGCAGGAGGATGAGGAACGCGACGCCGCCGAGCGCCGCGGTGAGCGCACCGAGCGGCAGCCGCCCGGTGCCGACGTCGATCCACTGGCGCAGCGCGTCCGCCCCGACGAGGAGCGCGCACCCCGTGGCGGCGGATGCCGGAACGAGCGCCCGGTGCGTCGCACCCACCAGTCCGCGCGCGAGGTGCGGCGCAAGCAGCCCGACGAAGGCAATGGGCCCGCACAGCACCACCGTGGTGGCGGTGGCGATGCCGCACGCGGCAAGCAGCACCCCGCGAACGAGGCCCAGGTTGACGCCCACCGAGCGGGCCTCGTCGTCGGACATCGACGCCGCGTCGAGCGCGCGTCCCCACCAGCATCCAAGCCCGGTGAGGGCCAGCGCCGCGATGGTGCACGCCCGCAGCGCGGACGGGTCAGGCATCTCGGGAACGCGCCCGAACATCCATCCCATGAGCAGCCCGCGCCGCTCGGGCGGGAGCATCGCCTCGGCCACCGTCGTGATGGCCGCGCTCACCGCCCCCACGATGACGCCGCCGAGCACCAACGTGGTCGGGTCGACCGTGCCGTGACGTCGTGCGAGCGTGAGCGACGCAGCCAGCGCCGCCAGCGCGCCGATCGTCGCGGGCCACGCGAGCGCCGGGCCCGCCGGTGCCGCGGCCCCGGCGATCGCCGCAAGCAACGCCGCGACCGCCACGCCCGCGCCCGCCCCTGACGTGACCCCGAGCACGAACGGCGAGGCCAGCGGATTCCGGAGCACGCCCTGGAGGATGGCGCCGCTCACGCCCAAGGCCGCTCCGGCCGCGGCGGCCGTCATGGCCGCGCCGGTCCGGAACCCTGCGATCGGTTCGCCTGGCCATCCGAGCACCCATCCCTCGCCGGGGACGCGCACCACCGCCAGCCGCAGCGCGACGGCGCCCGCGGCCAGCGCGATGCATGCGCCCACGCCCAGTGCGCGCCGCCCGGTCCTCACGGCACGCCTCCGCCCGCACCCTGGGCCGCCAGTTCCGCATCCGCCGCGCGCAAGGCATCGGGTGCACGCGCCAGCATGCGAAGGCTCGGTTCCAGGAGCGCCGCCGACTCGACCACCGCCACCGCGGGCGCCGCGCGGCGCACCCAGTCCGGGACCCCCGTCGCCTTCGGCACCACCAACACGATCGCGGCCGGCGCCAGGCGCACCAGGTCCTCGGCGCTCATGGAGGGATACCCCCGCGCAGCGACCGCGTTGCGTCCCCCCATGGCGCGCCACGTGTCGTCGACGAAGGTGCCCGCGCCGAAGGCCGCCGGGGGATCGGTGGAGTAGAGGAACGCCACGGGTCGCGTGCACGCGACGGGCGACGCGGTGTCCCGGTGGAACGCGGCCACGGCCTCGGTCGCACGCGCCTGCGCTCCCGCAACGCCCATGGATTCGAGCGCGTCCGCCACGCGGGAGGCGGCCTCCTCGACGTCCCGCACGCGATCGATGGCACGCACCTCGACCAGGCGTGCGCCCACGGCGCGGGCCGCGGCCTCGAGCGCCGCGTCCGGCGCGGACGACTGCCGCAGCACCACGGCCGGCCGCAGCGCGACGATGGCCTCGAGGTCCCGGTCTTCCAGCGACCCCACGACCCGCGCGCCGGGCGCCTCGCACCACGCGGTGCATCCGACGATGCGGTCGCCCGCCCCGAGGGCCTGTGCAGTGTGGGTGAGCGCGGGGCTCAGCGAGACGATGCCGCCGGTGCGCGGCGCGCCCGGGCGTTCCGGCGCATCGCGTGCGCCGGAATCGGGCTCCGCGCGGCCGCATGCCATCGCGCAGGCGGCCAACGCCACCGACACGGCGCGGGCGATCGTGTTCGTGACCCGAGGCACGGCGCGATCCTACGCCCGCATGGGGCGGTCAGCCGATACGCTCCCCGGCCGATGCCCGCGTTCCTCGCATCCCTGCGACGCCTCTTCACGGGGCCCGACGAGCCCGCCACCGCGCGGCGCACGACGGGCGGGGGCATCGACCGGATCGACGGATCGGCCACGCCGGTTCCCGCGGACTCGCAGGAGATCGTCGCGATGGCCCGCGACTTCCGCGCGTTCCTCGACCTCCAGGAGCAACGGCAGCAGGAGCTCGCGCGCGTGGTGGCCGCGCTTCCCCAGAGCATGGGCGCCCTGCCTGAGCTCGTCCGCCAGCAGACGCGCCTTGGCGACCTGGTGGCGCAGCAGCTGATGCTCACGCGCCAGCGCGACGACCAGGTCGAGAAGACCCTCGCGCGCATCACGCAGGGCGTCGAGCAGCAGCGCGACGTCATGGGACTTGTGCAGCAGCAGCTGGACCTGAACCACGAGAGCGCGCTGAAGGTGGCCGACGGCGTCACCACGCTCGCGGGCGCCGTGGTCCAGCTGCAGGAGACCACCGACCGCAGCGCGCAGTCCCTGCAGCGGCTCCTCGACCGCACCGCCGAGCGCGACGCCGGCGTGCAGCGCCTTCACTCGACGCTCCAGAAGTGGATGCTCTTCATCGCCATCCTCACGTGCATGACGCTCGTGGGCGCGGTGTTCCTCGCCATGATCGTGCTCGACGCGCGCGGGACGGCCGCGGTGCCCTCGGCGCCGTCCGTACCCGCGGGGGCCGACGCCGTCGTCGGCGACGCACCGGTCGAGCTGCCCGAGGCCCCGCCGCCCGAGGGCAAGACCATCCCGGCCCTCGGCGGCGCGCCCGAGCCCGCGCCGGCGCAGCCGATCCCCGCGACCGGCGGCGCCGCGCCTCGCTGAAGCCCGCGCTCGCCGCGCCTCAGGCGACCAGCTGCGTGCGCGCGATGCGCGCGTAGGTCTCGCATGCCGCCATGAGCGCGTCGTGCGTGCCCTGCGCCACGATGCGCCCGTGGTCCATCACCACGATGCGGTCGGCCGCGAGCACGGTCGAGAGCCGGTGCGCGATGACGAGCGTCGTGCGGCCCTCGCCGAACTCGCGGATCGCGGCGTTGATCTGCTCCTCGCTCTCGGCGTCCACCTGGCTCGTGGCCTCGTCGAGCACCAGCACCGCGGGGTCGCGCAGCACCGCGCGCGCGATCGCGATGCGCTGGCGCTGCCCGCCCGAGAGCGACGTGCCGCCCTCGGCGACCATGGTCGCGTAGCCGTCGTGCATGCGCTCGATGAACCGGTCGGCATGGGCGCGCGCCGCCGCGGCGCGCACGCGCGCGTCGTCGGCCTCGAGCCCGAACCGGATGTTGTCGGCGATGGTCGCGTGCAGCAGCACCGCGTCCTGCGTCACCACGCCCACCTGCGCGCGCACGCTGCGGATGGATGCCGAGGCGATGTCGGCGCCGTCGACCGTGATGCGCCCGGACGTCGGCTCGAAGAGCCTGGGAAGCAGCGAGAGCAAGGTGGTCTTCCCGCAGCCGTTGGGCCCGACGATGGCCACGCGCTCGCCGTGCGCGATGGCGAGGTCGATGCCCTGCAGCGCGTCCGCCGACGCGCCCGGGTACCGGAACGACACGCCCTCGAAGCGGATCGCGCGCGCATGCCGCGCAAGATCCGGCCTCCTGCGGTCGCCGGCATCCTCGCGCGCGGTGCCCGTGACCTCGAGCAGGCGCTCGGCCGGGGCGCTTGCGGCCTGGATCTCGTTGATGAGCCCGGAGATCGGCTTCAGCGACCCGCCCGCGGCGGCCAGCGCGCCGAGCGACAGCACGAACGTGTCGAAGGCCAGCTTCCCGTCGAGGATCTGCCGCGCGGCCACCAGGGCGAGCCCGCAGACCGCGAGGATCGCGATGGTCTCGACCACCGGCGAGGACAGCGCCTGCGCCAGCCGGATGCGCATCTCCTCGCGGAGCACGGCGTCGTTGGCCTCCGAGAACCTGCGGATGGCCTCGGGCTCGGCGCACGAGCTCTTCACCGCTCGAAGGCCCTGCATCGACTCGTTGGCGGCGCGCAGCATGCGCTCCTGCGCCTGGAGCGACCCGCGCATGCCGCGCCGGATCCGCTTGCCGAACTTGCGCAGCGGCACCGCGAGGACGGGCACCGCGACGAGCGCGACCAGCGTGATGCGCCAGTCGAGCCACACCGCCGCCGCGAACGCGGCCGCGCCCTTGGTCGCCTGCGCCACGGCCTTGCCCGTGAGCGCCACGAGGCCGCGCTGCAGCTCGGCGCTGTCGCGGGTGACGCGGCTCACGAACTCGCTCGCGCCGCGGGGAAGCACGGTCGCCAGCGGAAGGTTCACCGCGTGCTTGAACACGTCGCGCCGGACGTTCGTCACCACCCGCACGCAGAGCGTGAGCGCCAGGTACTGGTGCGCGAAGTTCGCCGCCGCGCCAACCACGGTCATCGCCGCGAGCACGCCGAAGACCAGGCACACGCCGTGGAAGGGGTCCGTGGGAAGCGCGTCCACGAGGCCCGCCGGCAGCCACGACGCGTGCTGCCGCGCCCAGTCCGCGAGCGATCCGCCCTTCGAGAGCAGCAGCTCGAGGACCGGAGACAGCGCCACGAGCCCCGCCCCGAGCCCGCCCGCGGACACCGCCGCGAAGGCCATGGCGGCGGCCAGCTGGCCCTTGTGCTGAAGCAACCGCTTGGCGAAGTGCCAGAACGCTCCCATCGCGGTCAGGCTATGCGAACGGCGGGGCCGACGCCTCGCGGAGGCGGCCGAGCTCCTCCCAGAAGCCCGGGTAGCTCTTGGACACGCAGTCGGGGTTCATGACCCGGATGCCGCCCGTCCGCAGCCCCAGGACCGCGAAGCTCATGGCGATGCGATGGTCGCCGTGGGGGTCGATCTGCGCGTCCACGCGGCGATGTGCGGGGATCGGCGTGACCTCGATCCAGTCTTCGCCGAACTCGGCGTGCGCGCCGACGCGCCGCAGGCCATGGGCCATCGCCGCGATCCGGTCGCTCTCCTTGACGCGCAGCGTGCCGAGCCCCTCGAAGCGCGATGGCCCGGCGGCCACCGCGGCCGCCGCGATCAGCATGAGCGCCCCGTCCGGGCACGCCGAGCAATCCGCGCGCGTTCCGCCGAGCGGCGCGTGGGAATCGCCGGCCGAGGCGCGCGAACGCACTCGGATCCCAGCAGGCGCGTCCTCGAGCACGGCGCCCATCGCGGCGAGCACGTCGATCGCGCGCATGTCCGGCTGGCGCGATGCGCGCGCGAGCCCCGCGAGCGTCACGGCGCTTGTGGGGACCAGCGCGGCCGCGGCCGCCCAGTACAGCGCGCTCGAGGCATCCGGCTCGACCGTGCGCTCGCCGCCCGCGTCGGGAACGGCGCCGCGCACGCGCACCGAACGAAGCGCCCCGCCCGGCGCGCGGAGCACGTCGACGGGCACGTGCCAGGCACGCAGCTCGTCCGCGGTCAGCTCCACGTAGCTGGCGCTCGTGGGCGGCTCGTCGAACTCGAGCGTGAGTTCGTGGCGCATGCGGCAGGCCGTCAGCATCAAGGCGCTCACGAACTGGCTGCTCGCGACCTTCCCCACGCGCAGCGTGCCGCCTCGCGGCGGACCGGCGCGGCCGTCCACGCGCACCGGCAGCCGACCCTCGGCCTCGGCCCATCCGGCATCCGCGCCGAGCGCTCGCAGCATCGCCACGCCGTCCGCGACGGGCCGCTCGCGCATGCGCGCGCTGCCGTCGACCGTCGTGACGCGCGGCGCCAGCGCCGCGAGCGCCATCGCGAAGCGCGTGGGAGTCCCGCCGTCGCCGAGGTCGACGCGCACCTCGCCGCCCGCGGGAAGCCCGCCCTCGCCCGTATGCACGGTGAACGCGTCGTCGCCCGGGCCCGCCTCGACGCGCGCGCCCATGGCCGCGATCGCGCGCGCGAGCGCGTCGGTGTCCTCCGAGCGCAACGCGTGCCGCAGCACCGTGGTCCCGCGCGCCAGCGCGGCCAGCACCAGCGCCCGGTTCGTCATGCTCTTGGAGCCCGGCACGCGCACGTCGCGCACGAACGCGCCGATCGCGGCCACCGTGCGCGGTTCGCCGGCGGCGGCCATCGGGCGGCTCAGTCCTTCGCCTCGCCCGCCGAGCGGAACACCGCGACGATGTCCTCGACGGGGATGACGAACAGGCGGTTGTCGCCCTCGAAGTCCACGGGGACGCCGTGCTTCGGGTTGAAGAGCACGCGGTCGTACTGCTCGATCGGGTAGTTGTCGTCCTTGGCGACCTCGGCCGAGATCGCCACCACGCGCCCGGTGATGGTGGGGATCTCGATCTTGTCGGGCAGGTGGATGCCGACCTTGGTCACCTTCTTGTCCTCGTCCTTGCGGATGAGGACCCGCTTGCCGATCGGCTCCACCACCTCGAGCTTGGTCGTTCGCGACGTGCGCGTCATGCCCGAATGATATAACCCTCCACGCATGCGAGCCCAGCAGAACCCGGTCGAACACGTCGCACGCCTCATCCGCGCGGTGCCCGACTTCCCCAAGAAGGGCATCATGTACCGCGACATCACGCCCATGCTCGCCGACCCCGGCGCGCTCGCCCTCGCAGTCGAGCTCATGGCGAACCCGTTCCGCGGGCAGAAGTTCGACGTGGTGGTGGGTGCCGAGAGCCGCGGCTTCATCTTCGGCGTCGCGGTGGCGCAGGCGCTCGGCTGCGGGTTCGTTCCCGTGCGAAAGCCAGGCAAGCTGCCGAGCAAGGCCGTGTCGGTCTCGTACACGCTCGAGTACGGCAAGGACTCGCTCGAGATGCATGCGGACGCGTTCCCGGCCGGAACCAAGGTGCTGGTGGTCGACGACCTGCTCGCGACCGGCGGCACCCTCAAGGCCTGCTGCGAGCTGGTCGAGCGCGTGGGCGGCGTGGTCGCCGGGGCCACGGCCCTCATCGAGCTCGCCGACCTCGGCGGCCGCGCGCTGATCGCGCCCCGCGACGTGCACACGGTCATCCGGTTCTGAGCGGCCCGGCGCGGCCGTCGGGCGGGCGGGCGCGACTATGATTGCCGGGATGACTTCCGTCGCGACCAGCCCCGTCACGCGCCCGTCCGCGGGCACCGACCCGCTCGCCCTCATCGACGTCGACCACGTCAGGTTCTACGTCGCGAACGCGAAGCAGTCGGCGTTCTTCTACGCGTCGGCGTTCGGGTTCCAGGTCGACCAGATCAACGACCTCACCACGGGCAACCGCCAGTCCGCGCAGTACCTCCTGACGCAGGGCAACATCCGGTTCCTGCTCGAGACGCCGCTCACGAAGGACCACCCGGCCGCCGACGAGGTCCGCCGCTTCGGCGACGGCATCAAGGACATCGCGTTCACCGTGTTCGACGCCGAGGCCGCGTGGAAGCAGGCGGTCCGCAACGGCGGCACGAGCGCGCAGGAGCCGACCACCCGCAGCGACGCGAAGGGGTCGGTCACCACGGCCGCGGTGCACACCTACGGGCGCGCCACGCACACCTTCGTCAGCCGCACCGGCGCCTACGCGCTGCCCGAGGTCAAGCAGGGCGCGACGTTCATGCCCGGCTTCCGCCCGTTCGGGGCCTTCGCGCTCAACGAGTGGAACCGCCAGCACCCCTGCGGCCTTAAGTTCGTCGACCACGCGGTCGGCAACGTCGAGGAAGGCAAGATGAACCGCTGGGTGGAGTGGTACGAGCACGTCCTCGGCTTCTCGATGTTCAAGCACTTCGACGACAAGGACATCTCCACCGAGTACTCGGCGCTGATGTCGAAGGTGATGGCGAGCGGGAACCAGCTCATCAAGTTCCCGATCAACGAGCCCGCCGCCGGCAAGAAGAAGAGCCAGATCCTCGAGTACCTCGAGTGGCACGACATGACCCCGGGCGTGCAGCACCTGGCGCTGCGCACCGACGACGAGCTCGCGAGCGTCGCCGAGCTGCGCCGCCGCGGCGTGGACTTCCTCACCATCCCCGACGCCTACTACCAGGGCGTGTGGGCCCGCGTGGACGCCATGCTCCGCCAGCACGGCCACGCGGCCGTCAAGGAAGACCACCAGCGCATCAAGGACCTCGGCATCCTGGTGGACGCCGACGACGAGGGCTACCTGCTGCAGCTCTTCAGCAAGCCGCTCCAGGACCGCCCCACCCTGTTCTTCGAGATCATCTGCCGCCGCGGCAGCCAGAGCTTCGGCAAGGGCAACTTCAAGGCCCTGTTCGAGAGCCTCGAGCTCGAGCAGGAGCGGCGCGGGAACCTCTGATCCGTGCGCGCGCGCCGGCTGGCCGCGTGGTGCGCGGCGGCGGCGGCCGCCGCCGCGGTGGCCGTGTGCACGCTCGACGCGGCGCGTGACCGCGCGGACCTCGACGCGGCGGCGCGCAGGATCGACGACGCGCGTTCGGCGCTCGCGCGGCGTGCCCCGGGGGACGCGATCGACGCATTGCGCGAGGCGGGCGAGCGCCTGGGCGCCTACGAGGCGCGCCCCGCATGGCGCCATGCGTGGACGTCCGTCGCGGGCCCGGCCCGCATGCCCGCGCTGCGCGCCGCGTTCGAGGAGTCCGTGCGCGAGGCGGCCGGGGCGCTCGATGCACGCGCCGCGTTCCTCGCCCGGCTGAAGCAGGCGTTCGAGCGCATCGAGCGTTCGGTGACGCTCGAGGAGCTCGACGCCGTCGACGGCGAGCTCGACGCGCTCGCCGCCGACGACGGCGCGGACCCCGATGCCCTGGCCCCGGTCCGCGAGGCGTCGGCGCGCGCCCGCACCTCCTACGAACGCGACGTCGCGCGAAACCGCGAGGCGCTTGCCGCGCTCGGTGCCGCGCTTGACCGCGCGAGGACGCCGGCCGAGCTGCGCGCGGTCATGGACGCCGTGCTTCCCGCGCGGGCGCGCGGATCCGACGCGGGCGTGTTGCGCGCCGTCACGGGCCGCGCCGCCATCGCGCTCGACCGATTGCTCCGTGAACGCCTCGACGCCGCCGAGCGCGAGGGCGCCGGTCTCCTCGATGCCGCGCAGGCCGAATCGCTCGCCGTGCGCGTGGAGCGCGACCCGGACCTTGCGCGGCCCAGCCACCCGTCCGTCGGCGACCGTGTGAGCGCCGTGCGGGAGGCGCTCCGCGGCCGCGCCGACGCGCTCGCGGCGTGGGAGTCGCGACTGCGTGCGGCCGTCGCCGCCATCGAGCGCGCCGACTGGTCGGCCGCGCACGCAGCGGCACGGGAGCTGCGCGCGAACGTCGAAGCATGGGACCGCGCGGCGCCGGGCGTCGCGGGCCTCGTCGCGCCGGCCGTGGCGCGCGTGGACGCCGCGGTGGACCGCGGGCGGTACGACGCGCTCCTGCGCGCACCGTGCCTGCGCCTGGCGCGCGAGTACCTCGACGGCGCACCCGCGCACCCTCGCCGCATGGAGGACGCGGTGCGGGCGTGGCTTGCCGCCGCGGACGCGGCGCCGCTTCGCGTGGAGCTTGAGTCCGTCCGCTGGGCCGCCACGGGGGCGCCGGCCCCGGGGCGCACGCTCGAGGACCGCCCGGACGCGCGGCTGGACCTCCGCTTGGAGGAATCGCCTGGCGCGCAGGCCTCGTTCGAGGACGTGGTGGAGGGCGCCGTGAGCCGACCCGCGCAACCCGTGGCGTGCGAGTGGCACGCGGCCGAGGGTGTCCAGGTGCGCCTGGGCGTGCGCATCACCATCGACCTCCGTGACGCGATCGCGGCGGACCCGGTGGCGATCGGCGCGGTCGCGGCGCCCGCCGACGCGCTGGCCGCCCGCCGGACGCTGGTGCTCGAGGCGCGCGACCCCGCGTGGAGCGGTCGCCCGCACGAGGTCACGCTGCGCGTGGGGTACGCGGGGGTTCCCGCGCTTCCCCCTGCATCGGCGCCGATATCCTCCGCGCCGTGAGCATGAACGAAGCATCGTTTCCCCCGATCGTCCCGCAGCCGGTGGCCGACGAGGGCCGAGATGCCGTGTGGCCGGGCTGGATCGGCGGGCTGTCGATCGCGTTCGCGGGGCTGACCCTCCTCGGCGTCTGCTGCGGATCGGCCACCGTGCTCTCGACCAGCGCGTTCGGCGGCATGATGGGCATGGAGATGCCGAGCCCGCCGCGGCTCATGGTGGTGATGACCGTGCTCGGCGGCATCGTGGGGATCGTGATGGCCGTCATGCTGATGATCGGCGGCATCGGCACGGTGCGCCGGCGCCCCGCGGGTCCGCGCCTCCTGCTCCGGTACGCCGTCATCAGCCTCGC
>CAMDUT010000045.1 GCA_945877905.1 Phycisphaera mikurensis NBRC 102666
CAGCAGGTTCCATGCGCCGCGCGCCGCGTGCAGGGGAGTCATGCGGGAAAGGCTACGCGCTTCGGCCGGGTGAAGCGGGTGCTTCGCGCGCGGGTCCTACACTCGCCCGCGCGATGGCCAAGGTGCGCACCAGCTACGTCTGCCGCGACTGCGGGAACGTCCAGCCGAAGTGGATGGGCAAGTGCCCCGACTGCGGCGCCTGGGACGCCCTCGAGCGCTTCACCGAGCGCGACGCCGCCGACGGCCCCGCGCCCGGCGCGCTTGACCTCGGCGGACCGCTCGGCGCCGCGCAGTCCGGCGTGCCCGGCGCCGCGCGCGCCGCCGCCGCCCGCCGCGCCGTGCCCATCGCCGAGGTCCAGCCCCTCGACGTCCCGCGCATCCCGAGCGGCATCGACGAGTTCGACCGCGTGCTCGGCGGCGGCATCGTCCCCGGCAGCGTGACGCTCCTCGGCGGCGACCCGGGCATCGGCAAGAGCACGCTCCTGCTGCAGGCCGCCGCGGCGCTCGCGGGCCGCGGCCGGCGCGTCCTCTACGCCACCAGCGAGGAGAGCGCCGCGCAGGTGAAGCTGCGCGCCGACCGCCTCGAGGGCAGCGGCGACGGCGCGCGCGGCGCGAACCTCCTGCTGCTGGCGGAACCGAACCTCGCCGTCATCGCCGAGGAGGCGCGCCGCACGCGTCCGGACCTCCTGGTGCTCGACTCGATCCAGCTCGTCTTCCGCGGCGACGTCGACGCGCCGCCCGGCAGCCTGCAGCAACTGCGCCGCTGCTGCCTCGACCTCGTGTCGATCGCCAAGACCTCGGGCACCGCCGTCGCGATGGTCGGCCACGTCACGAAGGAGGGCGATCTCGCGGGGCCCAAGCTCCTCGAGCACCTCGTCGACGTGGTGCTCGCCTTCGAGGGCGACCGCCACCACGCGTACCGCGTCGTGCGCGCGGTGAAGAACCGCTTCGGCAGCACGCAGGAGGTCGGCCTCTTCGAGATGACGGGCGCCGGGCTCACCGAGGTCGAGGAGGCGACGCTCGCGCCCGACGCCGGCGGCCGCGCCACGCGTCCGGGCAGCGTCTTCACGCCCGTCCTCGCTGGCTCGCGCGTGCTGCTCGCCGAGGTGCAGGCCCTCACCGCGACCGGCTTCCTCGGCAACGCGAAACGCCGCGCGTCGGGCCTCGACGCGGGCCGGCTCGCGATGCTCATCGCGGTGCTCGAGAAGCACGGCGGGCTGCGGCTCGCCGACCAGGACATCTACGCTTCGGCGGTCGGCGGCATGCGCATCGCGGAGCCTGCGGCCGACCTCGCGATCGCGCTCGCCGTCGCCGGCGCGTTCCACGACCGCGGCGCGGGCGCGGCCACCGCCGCGATCGGGGAGATCTCCCTCTCCGGCGACCTGCGTTCCGTGCGTCAACTTGAGCTCCGTGTGCAGGCCGCCGTCCGTCGCGGAGCGAACGTCTTGCTGGTGCCGCGCGCGCAGGCCGACGCGGCGCGGGTGGCCGCACGCGCCATGGGCCCGGCTGCGGAGGTGGTGGCCGCCGCCGGCATCCGCGACGCGCTCGACACGCTCGCGTGACCCGCGCTCGCGCGGGCCGGCCGCCCGTGCGCTCGCCGCCGCGCTGCTCGTCGCACCGCCCGACCGCCTCGACTCCATGCAGGCGCAGATCGACGCGTTGCGCGAGCAGAACGCGCGCCAGTCGAGCGAGATCCAGGAACTCCGGGCCGCGGGCGGCGAGCGGTGGCTCACCGAGCAGCGCGCCGAGCAGGTGCGCCGAGTGGTGCGCGACGTGCTGGCCGACGGCTCGACGCGCGCCAGCCTGTTCCCGACGGGCCCGACCGCGGGCTACGACCGGAACTTCTTCGTCGCCAGCGCCGACGGCGATTTCCGGCTCAACCTCGAGGGGCAGGTCCAGGTGCGGTACGCCTACTCGCACATGCCGACCGCGGCGCTCGGCACCGCGCCGCTGCCGCCGCCCGCGCCGGCCGGGACCGTCCCCGCCGAGGACGGCCAGATCGCCAACGAGTACGGCTTCGAGATCCGCCGCATGCAGCTCAACATGTTCGGCCACATGTTCGACCCGAGCGTCACCTACCGCGTGCAGTTCCAGTACCAGCGCGACGCGAACGTCACCGGCGAGCCGCTCCGCTTCGCCGACGTGTACGTCCAGAAGGCCCTCGGGGGCGGATGGTTCGTCCGCGCCGGCCAGTGGAAGAACTTCTTCAACTGGGAGGAGATCGACTCCAGCCGCACGCAGCAGTTCGTCGAGCGGACGCTGGTCAACGAGTACTTCAGCACGCGTTTCGTGCAGGGGGTGCTGGTCGGCTGGGAGTCGGACTCGCTGCGCCTCTTCGGCTCGTACAACGACGGCGGCGCGAACCGCGACGTGGGAATCCTTCAGTCGACGGGCAACCTCACGCAGTGGGCGTTCACGGGCCGCGCGGAGTGGAAGCCCACACGCGAGGGCTGGGGCCAGTTCCGCGACATGCAGGGCTGGCGCGGCAGTCCCTTCGGCGCCGCGGTCGGTGCCGCGTTCAACTGGCAGCGCGCGGCCGGGAACCCGCCCGCGTCGCGCCAGTCGCCCGGAAACGGCACCATCGTGCCCGGGACCTCGGGCGTGGCCGCGGTGGCCACCGACCTCACGCTCCTCACGTGGACCGCGGACCTCAACCTGCGCGGCGACGGGTGGAGCGCGTGGGCCGCGTACCTGGGGAACGTCACGTACGGCGGCGGCGCCGTCGGCCGGAACGCCGGCGTCGACGGGTCCGTTGCGCAGGGCGTGGTGGTGCAGGGCGGCGTGTTCGTGACCAACGAGCTCGAGCTCATCGCGCGGTACGAGGGGCTCTGGGTGGCCAGCGACTTCTCGCAAGCGTCCTATGCCGCGAACCCGTTCCTGCCGCAGTCGCTCAACATCCTCACCGTGGGCGCGAGCTGGTACTTCCGGAAGAACCAGCTGAAGTTCACGCTCGACGCGGGCTACGCGTTCGATCCGGTCCGTTTCAGCACGGGGCTGTTCGGCGAGGCCATCGGCGGGGCCAACTGGCGGCCCTCGCAGACCGGCCAGGGGAGCGGCGAGGTGGTGATCCGGGCGCAGACGCAGCTCCTCTTCTGACGATTGGCGCGGAGGGTTCCCCGCGCCCGTCTTCAATTGGGTGCAGGCGCATTGCTTAAATGCCTATCGGAACGACGGTTGCGTACGTCCCCGAGCGCGCTCCATTATCCGTGCATGGCCGGAAATCACTGCCCCCCGCCAAGAAATCGCCCCCTGCTGCGCACCGCACGGGGCACCTTGCTATCATCTCACCCTCAACCAAACGGCCGCAGTTGGCCGATACGGGTTGAATCCCTTGCCCGCCTACCGCGTTGGTAGGCACTCCAGGCCTGGGAATCGTCACTGGGACCGCGGGTAGAACGTCAGAGCCCCGGCCCGAAACAAGGAGCGAACGACATGAGTCTGACCAAGTTTGTTGGGCTCCTCGCGGGCTCGACCCTCACCCTCACGGGTGTGAGCTACGGAGCCGCCGAGGCGAACAACGACACCACCGCCCAGATCAATCAGCTCAAGGCTGAGATCGCGCAGATGAAGGCTGCGCAGGGTGACCAGTGGCTCACCGAGCAGCGCGCTGAGCAGATCCGCGGCGTTGTCCAGGACGTCCTGGCGGACTCGAGCACGCGTTCCAGCTTCCAGCAGGCTGGCGGCGCCACCAGCGGCTACGACAACGGGTTCTTCCTGTCGAGCGCTGACGGCAACTACAAGCTCAAGGTGAACGCCCTCGAGCAGGTGCGCTTCACGTGGGGCAACGGCTACGGCGCTGCGCCGTCCTCCGGCACGGGCAACAGCCCCTCCAACAACCAGTGGGGCTTCGAGAACCGCCGCACGCAGGTCTTCTTCTCGGGCAACGTCGTTGATCCGAGCTGGAAGTACCTCGTGGGCATGGCCTACGACTCGCAGGTCGACCCCTACGTCCGCACCGCTGATTCGTTCCAGATCCTGTATGCGCAGGTCACCAAGACCATGGGCAACGGGTTCAGCGTGACGGTCGGCCAGCAGAACGTCGCCTTCACCCTGCAGAGCCAGCTCTTCAACGCCGGCATGACGCAGATGGGCGAGTACTCGCTGTTCGAGTACGCGTTCGGCGCCGGCCAGCAGGTCGGTCTCTCGGCGAAGTGGGAGTCGGACATGGTTCGCGCCATGGGCGGCTGGTACAACGCGGTCTTCCTCCCCGCTGGCGCCACCGCGGCGAACAGCTGGGACGCCGCGAACAACCAGGGCGTCGCCCTGGCTGGCCGCGCGGAAGTCAAGCTCGCCGGCACCTGGGACCAGTTCTCCAAGGAGTCGAGCTTCAAGGGTGAAGAGTTCGGCCTGATGGTCGGCGGTGGTGCCTTCTGGCAGACTTCCCGCCAGGCGAACGAGAACCCGCCGTACGGCTTCTCGCCGGTCGGACTGACCGTCGACGCCACCGCGAAGTTCGGTGGATTCAACCTGATCGGCCAGCTGATCTGGGAGAACTCCTACGCCTTCGCCGCGAACACGCAGAACACCTCGACCTGGGGCTTCAACATCCAGGGCGGCGCGTTCGTCACCGAGGACCTCGAGGTCTTCGGCGCGTGGAACTACAACACCATCAGCACCGCGGCCTCCAACTACCTGCAGGTCGGTGCGAACTGGTACTTCGCGAAGAACAGCATGAAGATGTCGGTCATCGGCACCATCCCGGTGTCGGCGACGGCGACCACCCAGGGTGGTGGCACCGCGTACGGGCAGAGCTACGGCCTGCTCCCGACCAGCGGCCTGGCGGACCCGGTTGGCGACAACTTCGGCCTGGTCGTCCAGCTCCAGCTGATGTTCTGATCCCCGGATCAGACCTCGACTGCAGCCACGACTGCCTGACGTGAACCTCCCATCGGACCCGGCCTCGGCCGGGTCCGATGTGCTTTTGGCCTGCGTGGCTCGCCCGCCCGTCTCGCTAGCCTCGTGCCACCGTGCTGCCCGCGGACGCCGCCACGCACCTCGACGCGCTCGCCGAACTCGCCGCCATGCGCGCCGAGGTGGCCGAGCTGCGCCGCGCGCACGACGAGCGCTGGATCGACGAGGCGCGCGCCGACTCGGTGCGCGCGGCCGTGCGCGAGGCGCTCGCCGACACCCTGGTCACGGGCTACGACCCCGCGCGCGGCTTCTTCATGGGGATCGAGGACCGCGGCGCGCTCATCAAGGCCTTCGGCTTCGTGCAGGTGCGCTTCACGGCGAACGCGGGCTACGACGGTGCGCAACGCACGCCCGGCACCGACATGCTGTGGGGCACCGAGGTCCGCCGCGCGCAGCTCTTCGTGACGGGCCAGCTCGCGGGCCCGGACCTCACGTGGCTCATCGGCCTCACGGTGGGCTCGTACAACGACCCGGTGCCGCTGCAGGAGCTCGCGGTGGACCCGGACGCCGTGCTCGGCACGCCGCCCGGCATCAGCTACCTGAACATCACGAAGCAGTTCGGCGGAGGCTGGTACGGGCAGGCGGGCTCCATCTTCACGCCGTTCACCTACGAAAGCCACCTCTTCTCGACCGCGCAGACGCAGATGGGCGAGTGCTCGATGATCGAGTGGCTCTTCACCGCCGACTTCACCACCGGCGTGAACCTGGGCTACGCGGGCGAGCACGTGCAGTGGCAGCTCTGCTACGGCGACCAGATCGGCACCGCGCCCAGCGCGTGGAACGCGGCCACGAACCAGAGCGTCGCCGTCACCAGCCGCCTGAACTGGAAGCTCTGCGGCACGTGGGACCAGTACGCGCTCGAGACCAGCTTCCCCGGCCAGCCCTTCGGCGCGTTCGTCGGCGTGGCGGGCCGCTACCAGAACGGGCGTGGCATCAACCCCGCGGCGCTCGGCGGCCTCAACCCGCGCGCGGCCACGGCGGACCTGGCGCTCATGTTCGGCGGCGCGAACCTCATCCTCCAGGGCATCTGGGCGTACGAATGGGTGGAGCCCGACGCGTCCAGCTGGGGCGGCCTGGTGCAGGGCGGGTTCTTCCTGAACGACGTGATTGAGGCCTTCGGCAGCTTCGCCGCGGCCGACGTGGTCGACCTGCAGGGCATGGTGCAGGCGGGGGTCAATTGGTACATCAGCCGCCAGTCGCTGAAGGTGACGGGGCGGGTGGTGGTGCCGGTGTTCGGGAACCCGCAGGGCATCACCACCGAGGTGCTTCCGCCGCAGGGCCTGGCGGGCGGGCCCACCCCCAACAACAACGTGTCGGTGGTGCTGCAGTTGCAGGCGGAGTTCTGATCCGACGCGGCCCGGCACGCGATCTTCCCGGACTCCGCTGCAGGACCCCCGTGGACCCTGCCGATGAGAGGTGGGTTAGGATTCGGCCCCCGATGCGTTCCTCGCACGTGCATCCTGCGGCGCTTGCATGCCTCGTGGCCTCGGTGGCCGGTGGTGCGGCGGTGGCGCAGGATCCGGCGGGCCAGGCACCGGGAGCGCCTGCGGGCGCGGCACCCGTCTCCGGCGGCGTGCTCGACCGCCCCGAGCCCTCGGTGTCGGACCTCCTGAAGCGCCTCGACACGCTGGAAGAGCGCAACAAGGAACTCGAGACCCGCGTCACCGAGCTCACCCGCGAGCAGGGCGAGGAGTGGCTCGGCGAGCAGCGCGCGTCGCAGATCCGCGACGTGGTGCGCGACGTGCTCGCCGACGCCGACCAGCGCGCCAGCCTGCGCGACGGCGGCATGACCGCCGGCTGGAACGACGGGTTCTTCCTCGCCAGCAACGACGGCCGGTTCAGGATGAACGTGGGCGGGTTCGTGCAGTCGCGGTTCATCTGGAGCTCGATCCAGGAAGGGCCGCCGACGGCGCCTCCGAGCAACGGCTTCGTGCAGGACCGCCAGGTCAACCGCTACGGGTTCGACGTGCCCGACCTGCAGCTGTGGGTCGACGGCCACGTCTTCAGCCGCGACTTCCAGTACATGGTGAAGGCCCGCTTCTCGCAGGGGTTCGACACCGAGCTCACGAAGGGCCCGAACTCGAACTTCGCGGTGGGCGGCGCCGAGTACCGCGACGTCGAGCTGCTCGACGCGTGGATCCGGGTGAACCTCGACGATCACTGGTCGGCGCGCTTCGGGCAGTACCGCACGCCGTTCTCGCGCGGCTTCCTCGTGCTCGAGCAGTACCAGATGGCCGCGTCCCGCTCGGTGGTCGATTACCACTACGCGCTCGGCTACACCCAGGGCCTCGAGCTCGAGTACGCGGCCGACGAGGCGCGCGTGCGCATGTCGGTGAACAACGGCGAGCAGGACCAATTGCTCGGCGACGTGGACATCAACAACCAGGTCCCGGGCGGCGCCTACGCGGTCTTCGCGACGGGCTCCTACGGCGCCGCGAACGCCCCGTTCTGGGCGCAGACCTCCTCGTACAGCTTCACGGGACGCGTCGACTGGAAGCCCTCGGGCCAATGGGACCAGTTCAAGAGCTACACGAGCCCCGCGATGGAGGAGTTCGGCATGCTCCTCGGCGCCGGGTTCCACGTGCAGCAGTCCTTCGCGTACCAGCCGAACAACTCGAACGGCCCCATCGACCCGTCGAACTTCTGGGTCACGGCCACCGCCGACGCGCAGCTGAACTTCGGCGGCGCGTCGTTCTACGGGGCGTTCTTCTACAACTACCTGAACTCGCCCGGCGCGATCTCGCCCAGCCTCGGGGCGCCGGGTTCGGGCAGCTTCGCGGACCTCGGCGTGATCCGCATCTACGCCTTCCAGACGGTCGCGGCGACCTACATCATGCCGAAGGTCGAGCTGTTCGGGCGCTACGAGTTCGCGATGGTCGACGGGGTCAACCAGTCGGCGCTCCCGGTGTCCGTCCAGAACCCCGACCCGCTGAACCTCCTCACCGCGGGCGTGAACTGGTACCTCGACGGCCAGGACATCAAGTGGACCACCGACCTCGGCTGGGCCATCACCGAGGTGCACCCCTGGTTCGCCGACCTCAACGCCGGCTGGCGACCGTCGGGAAGCGACGAGATCGTCTTCCGAACGCAGCTGCAGCTCATGTTCTGAGCGCTTCCCGCGGGGCCGGGGCCGCGGCGCGATTCCCTATCATTTCGGGCCCATGCCCGCCGTCCATCGCGTCGAGGTCCGTCCGAAGCCCGGTCTGCGGGACACGCGCGGCGAGGCCGCGTCGCGCGCGGCCGTGGCGGCCGGGCTGCCTGCGCCCGACCGCGTCGAGCATGCGTCCGTCTACCTGCTCGAGGGCGACCTGACCGCCGCCGAGCTGCGGCGCGTGGCCGACGAGCTGCTCGCCGACCCCGTCACGCAGGCCGCGCTCGTGCAGCCGGCGCCCTCTGCGGGCGGCGTGCCGGTGGCCGAGCGGCGCCCGCGCCTCGACGCCGTGGTCGAGGTCCATCCGCTGCCGGGCGTCACCGACCCCGCGGCCGAGAGCGTCGAGCTCGCGGTGCGCTCGCTCTTCGGGCTCGAGGTGCGCGTGCGCACCGGCGACCGCTACGACCTCGCGGGCCTCGCGCCCGCGGCCGCCGCCGAGCTCGGCGCGCGGGTCCTCGCGAACCCCGTCATCCACGGCATCCACGCCGAGCCGTGGCATCCCGAGCGCTTCCCCGCCGGCACGCCGCGCGAGGTGCGCGTGGTCGAGGTGCCGCTGCGCACGCTCTCCGACGCCGAGCTCGAGCGCCTGAGCCGCGACGCGCACCTCTTCCTCTCCCTCGAGGAGATGCGCGCCATCCAGGCCGAGTACCGGAGGCTCGGCCGCGAGCCGCGCGAGATCGAGCTCGAGACGCTCGCCCAGACCTGGAGCGAGCACTGCGTCCACAAGACCCTCAAGAGCACCGTGCGCTACCGCGAGGCGAACCTCGCGCCCGGCCAGCGTGCGCTCGCCGGGCAGGCGCTCGCCGGCCGCGCGGGCCACGAGCCCGCCGCCGACGGCTCGGTCACCGTGCGCAACCTGCTGAAGCGCACCGTCGCCGCGGCCACGCACGAGCTCATCGACCCCGCGCGCCCCGACCGCATCGACTGGTGCCTCTCGGTGTTCGTCGACAACTCGGGCGTCATCGCCTTCGACGACGCGCATGCCGTGTGCTTCAAGTGCGAGACGCACAACCGCCCCAGCGCCATCGAGCCCTACGGCGGCGCGGCCACGGGGATCGGCGGCTGCATCCGCGACATCATGGGAACGGGCCTCGGCGCGAAGCCCGTCGCGGCCACCGACATCTTCTGCGTCGCGCCGCTCGACACGCCCGACGTGCCCGCCGGGTGCCTGCCGCCGCGGCGCATCCTCACGCAGGTGGTGGCCGGCGTGCGCGACTACGGCAACCGCATGGGCATCCCCACCGTGAACGGAGCGGTGTGGTTCGACCCGCGCTACGTGGGCAACCCGCTCGTCTTCTGCGGCGTCGTCGGCGTGATGCCGCGCACCATGGTGAAGGGCCAGGTGCACGCGGGCGACCGCATCGTCGCGATCGGCGGCCGCACCGGCCGCGACGGCATCCACGGCGCCACGTTCTCGAGCGCCGAGGTCGAGCACGGCCACGCCAGCGAGTTCAGCCACGCGGTGCAGATCGGGAACGCCATCACCGAGAAGAAGGCGCTCGACGCCATGCTCGCCGCGCGCGACCGCGCGGGCGGCCCGCTCTACCGCGCGGCCACCGACTGCGGCGCGGGCGGGTTCTCGAGCGCGGTGGGCGAGATGGCGAAGGACACGGGCGCCACGGTGCACCTCGACCGCGCGCCGGTGAAGTACGCCGGGCTCACGCCCACCGAGGTCTGGATCAGCGAGGCCCAGGAGCGCATGGTGCTCGCGGTGCCGCCCGCGAACGTCGCAGAGCTTCGCGCGGTGTGCGAGGCGCACGGCAGCGAGCTCTGCGAGCTCGGCGAGTTCGGGTCCGCCGACGGCACGATCCGGCTCCTCTGGAACGGGACCGAGGTCGGCGCGCTCGACACGCACTTCCTGCACGAGGGCGTCCCGATGCCCACGCGCGAGGCCACGTGGGACGCGGCGTGGAGCGCGTCGCAGGTGCCGCCCGCGGGCGACGGCCGCGGCGTGGGCCCGCGCCTGGTCGACACGTGCCGCACGCTCCTTGCCCACCCGAACCTCGCGAGCAAGGCGTGGATCATCCGCCAGTACGACCACGAGGTGCAGGGCGGAAGCGTCGTGAAGCCGCTGGTCGGCGTGGGCGAGGGCGGGCCCTCGGACGGCGCCGTCATCCATCCGGTGCCGGGCTCGCCGCGCGCGCTCGCGATCGCCAACGGCCTCGCGACCGGCTGGAGCGCCGACGCGCATGCGATGACCCTGGCCGCGATCGACGAGTGCGTGCGCAACCTCGTGTGCACCGGCGCCGACCCCGCGCGCATCGCCATCCTCGACAACTTCTGCTGGCCTTCGTGCGACGACCCGCGCAACATGGGCGCGCTGGTGCGCGCGGCCGAGGCCTGCTACGAGGGCGCCGTCGCCTACCGGGCGCCCTTCATCAGCGGCAAGGACAGCCTGAAGAACCAGTTCCGCACGCAGGACGGCCGCACGATCATGATCCCGCCGACGCTCCTGGTCTCGGGCTTCGGGATCGTCGAGGACGCCGAGCATGCGTGCACCATGGACCTCAAGTCCGCGGGGAACGCGCTGTTCCTCGTCGGCAACACGGGCGCTCGCATGGGCGGAAGCCACCGCGCGATGCTCGGCGCCGCGGGGCACCACGACGCTCGCCTGCCCGAGGTCGACCCTGCGCGCGGCGCGGTCACGGCGCGCGCGGTGGCGGCGTGCATCGCGGCGGGCCTGGTGCGCGCGGCGCACGACCCGAGCGAGGGCGGGCTGCTCCCGGCCGTCGCCGAGATGTGCTTCGCGGGCGGGCTGGGCGCGTCCATCGACCTCTCGCGCGTGCCGGCCGCGGCCGACGTCCCCGACGAGTGCCGCGCCTTCGCCGAGGACCCGCACCGTTACCTGCTCGAGCTCGAGCCGGCGCACGTGGGCGCGGTCGAGCGCACGCTCGCGGATGCCGGCATCGCGCACGCGTCGATCGGCCACGTGACCGACGGCGGGCATCTCGAGGTGGTCGGCGCGCGCACCGCGCGCGAGTCGATCCCGATCACCGACCTGCAGGCGGCGTGGAACGCGCCGACCGGAGGATGACGGCCATGGACCACGGACCGCGCGCCCTCGTCATCACCGCCGCCGGAATCAACTGCGACCTCGAGCTGGTGCACGCCTTCGCCGCGGCCGGCGCGCGGCCCGAGAGCGTGCACCTCGAGACCCTGGTGCGCGATCCTTCGCTCGTCGACCGCTACCGCCTCGTGGGCCTTCCCGGTGGGTTCAGCTTCGGCGACGACGTCGCGGCGGGCCGCATCATGGGCGCGCTCATGCGCCGCTCGGTCTACCCGGCGCTCGTCGCGGCGATCGAGCGCGGCGTTCCCATCATCTGCCCCTGCAACGGCTTCCAGATCGCGGTGCAGGCGGGCCTGCTTCCCGGCCCGGACGTGGGCGCCGCGTGGCCCGGGTCGGCCGCGCGCCCGACGGTCGCGCTTGCGCAGAACGCGGCGGGCTCGTTCCGCGACGCGTGGACGCGCGTCGAGATCCCCGCGAACACGCGCTGCGTGTGGACGCAGGGGCTCGAGCTCGACGATGCGACCGGGCTCCTCCCGAGCGCGCACGGCGAGGGGCGCCTGGTCGCCGACGACGCGCTCCTCGACCGGCTCGAGGCCGACGGCCAGGTGGCGGTGCGCTACCACGCGGCCGACCACTTCAACGGCAGCATGCGCCGCATCGCGGGCATCTGCGACCCCACCGGCCTGGTGTTCGGCCTGATGCCGCACCCGGAGCGCTTCACGCGCTGGACGCAGCACCCGCGCTGGACGCGGCTCTCGCCGCACCAGCGCCGCGCCGAACCGCTCGGCCTGCGCATGTTCCGAAACGCCGTCGAGCGCACGCTCGTCGCAACCTGAGCCGCGCGCCGCCTCCGCGGGTGGCCGCTTCACCGAAAGGACCCGTCCATGCCCACCGCCTCCACCGCCACCCTCCGCTGCGGCGTCATCGGCGTCGGCAAGATGGGCCGGCACCACGCGCGGCTCTGGACGCAGGTCGCCGGGTGCGACCTCGTGGGAGTCGTCGACTCGAGCGCCGAGCGGCGCCAGCAGGTGATCGACCAGTACGGCGGTCGCGGGCACGAGTCGGTCGAGGCGATCATCGACGCCGGCGTCGACCTCGTCACGATCGCCACGCCCACGGTGCACCACCGCGAGGCCGCCGAGAAGCTGCTCGCCGCCGGCGTCCACTGCCTCATCGAGAAGCCGCTCGCGCCGACGCCCGACGAGGCGCGCGCCATCGCCGACGCCGCGAAGCGGTCGGGCGCGATGCTCCAGGTGGGGCACGTGGTGCGCTACGACCCGGTGATGGTCGCGATCCGCAAGCTCGGCCTGCGCCCGCGCTTCGTCGAGGTCGACCGCGTGAGCCCGATGACCTTCCGCAGCGTCGACGTCGGCGTCGTCCTCGACATGATGATCCACGACATCGACGTGCTGCTCATGCTCTTCGGGGCCGAGCCCGTCGACGTGCGCGCGAGCTCGGTGAGCGTGCTCGGCGAGGCCGAGGACGTGTGCAACGCGCGGCTCGAGTTCCCGCGCATGGCCGACGGCTACGCGCCCGTGGCGAACGTCACCGCGAGCCGCCTCGCGATGAAGACCGAGCGCAAGATCCGCGTCATGAGCGACGACACGTACGTCAGCGCGGACTTCGTCGACCGCAAGGGCACGGTCGCGCGCAAGGGCCCCAACGCGTCGAAGATCGCCGAGGTGCGCGAGCTCCTGAAGCAGGGTGCCGACCTCAGCCACCTCAACTTCCTGGACCTCCTGCAGGTCGAGCCGCTCGGCGTCGAGCCGGGCGAGCCGCTCAAGCTCCAGGCCGAGGACTTCGTCGACGCGATCCGCTCGGGCCGCCGCCCGCTCGTCGACGCCGAGGACGGGTTCGCCGCCGTGCGCACCGCCGACCGCATCGTGGCCGCGGGCCGCGCGGCCGGCTCGAGGATGGTGTGATGACGTCCGAGCGCACGGGCTCCGGGCCGGGCCTGCCGTGGTCGGAGGCGCTCCCGCCGGACGCCGACGTCGCGATCGTCGGCGGGGGGTTCAGCGGGCTGATGACGCTCGTGCATCTCGTTCGGCTGGTGCCCGGCGGTCGGTTCGTCGTCCTCGAGCGGCGCCCGCGCGCACTGCCCGGCCCTGCCTACGGCGGCTGCGACACCCAGCACCTCCTCAACGTTCCCGCCGGCCGCATGGGTGCGTTCGCCGACGATCCGGGCGCGTTCCACCGCTGGCTGGAGTCGACCCATCCCGGGCGCTTCGGGGCGGACGACTTCGCCCCCCGTGCCCTCTTCGGGCAGTACCTCACCGAGCTCGTGCGCGCGGAGCTCGCGACGGCACGCGGCCGCGCGTGCCTGGTGCGTGACGCGGTGGTGCACGTCGAGCGCATGCCCGCGGGCGTCGAGCTGCTGCTTGCGTCGGGGCGTTCGTGCGCCGCCGGGAGCCTCGTGATCGCGCCCGGGCTGCCGCCCGCGCGGACGCCGTGGACCCACGTGGACCACGGCGCTCCGCGCCGTTCGCTCGTGCCGGATCCATGGGAGCCCGGCTCCTTCGCGGGGCTCGACCCGGGCGCCGAGGTGCTGGTGATGGGAAGCGGGCTGACCGCGATCGACGTCGTGCAGGGCCTGCGCCGCGCGGGCCAACGCGGGCTCGTGCGGCTCGTCTCGCGGCACGGTCGCCTTCCGCTCCCGCACGCCGCGCCCGGGGAGCCCGCGCTGGCCGTGCCGCGAGAGCGCTTCGCGGGCGGCCCGCTCCAGGCGCTGCGAACCCTCCGCGCGCTGGCGCGCGAGCGCGCCGCCCTGGGCCTCGGTTGGCAGGGTGCGCTCGACGCGGTGCGGCCGCACGTCACGACGATCTGGCGCGCATGGAACCCCGCGCAGCGCCGCACGTTCCTGCGCTCCGCGCGCCCGATGTGGGAGATCCACCGGCACCGCGCGCCACGCGCGATCCTCGAGGACATGGAGCGCCAGCTGGAATCGGGCACGCTCGCGCTGGAGCGCGGCGAGCTGGTCGAGCTCCGCCCCGGCGCCGCAGGCGGCGTGCGCGCGACGTTCCGCACGCGCGCGGGCGCGTCCTTCGAGCGCTCGGCGGCGCGGATCTTCAACTGCATCGGCCCGGGCATGAGCGTGCGCGACACGGTCGACCCGATGATCGGGTCGATGCTGCGTTCGGGCGCCGCGGTCGCGGACCCGGTGGGCCTCGGCCTGCGCACGGACGATGCAGGGCGCATCGTTCGGACCGACGGCGGCGTGGACGATCGCATGCACCTCGTCGGCGCCCTCCGCCGCGGCGACCTGTGGGAGAGCACGGCCGTCCCCGAGCTGCGCGTGCAGGCGGAGGCGGTCGCCCGCGCGTTGGCCGGCATCGCACGCATGCCCGGCGGATCCGCCGAGGCCCCGCACGCCGAGGGCGTCCCGGAGGGCTGCGGCTGATGCTCGTCGGCAGCCACCTCAGCATCGCGGGCGGCATGCACCTGGCCATCGAGGCCGCGGTGCGGCTCGGGCTCGACTGCGTGCAGGTCTTCACCAAGAACCAGCGCCAGTGGAAGGTGAAGCCCCTGCGACAGGACGAGGTCGACGCCTTCCGCGCGGCCGTGCGCGCGGCCGGCTGGGACCGCCATCCCGAGCGCCGGCTCGTGAGCCACAACAGCTACCTCGTGAACCTCGCGTCGCCCGACCGCGCGATGCGCGCGCGCAGCCGTGCGCTGCAGGTCGAGGAGATCGAGCGATGCGAGGCGCTCGGCATCCCGTCGTGCGTCATGCATCCGGGCGCGCACCTTGGCACCGCGGGCGACGCGCGCGACGAGGCCGCGGGCATCAGGCGACTCGCCGCGGAGCTCGACGCGATCCATCGCTCCACGCGCGGCTTCCGCACCGTCACGTGCATCGAGAACACCGTCGGCAGCGGAACGAACCTCGGCGGCCCGCTCGAGCATCTCGGGCGCATCCGCGCGTCGGTCGCCGATGCCGACCGCGTCGCGTTCTGCATCGACACGTGCCACGCGACCGCCTTCGGTCACGACGCGTCGACCCCCGCGAAGGCGCGCGCGTTCTGGTCGCGCGCGCGCAAGGCCCTCGGCGCAGGCACGGTGCGCGTGATCCACGCCAACGACTCGAAGGGCGCGCCCGGCTCGCATCTCGACCGGCACGAGCACCTGGGGCAGGGGACGTGCGGACGCGCGTTCTTCGCGTCGATCGCACGCGCGGCGGCCCTTCGCCACGTGCCGGTGGTCATGGAGACACCGAAGGAGGGCCGGTTGCGCGGGCGCGATCCCGACCGCGCGAACGCCGCGTGGCTGCGCGCGCTGGCGCTCGTCATGGCCGCGGCGCTCCCCGTGCTCGTGACGGGCGGCTGCCGGCCGTGGGCCAAGCCCGAGAGCGAGGTCGCCGCCATGCGCGCGGGGACCGCCGTCGAGCCCACGCCCGGGGAGGCCGACCGCATGCGCCGGGCGCAGGCCGTGGCGCAGCGCGGCGACTACCAGCAGGCGCTGGTCGAGTTCCGGTCGATCCTCGCCGAGAACCCGCGCCTGGTCGACGCCCAGCTCGCGGTGGGGCGCACGACGATGGCGCAGGGTGACCTGCGCGCCGCGCAGCGGTCCTACGAAGCCGCCATCCGTGCGGACCCGCGCAACGTCGACGCGCAGGTGGGGCTCGCGGGCGTGCACGCGGCCGCGGGGCGTCCCGACGACGCGATGAAGTGCTATCGGCAGGCGCTCGTGGTCGCGCCCGCCGACCTGCGTGCGGTGCGCGGCGTGGCCGACATGCTGGAGGTCACGAACCAGTCCTCCGCGGCGCTGCCCTTCGTCGAGCGGCTGTGCGCCGACCCGGGGGCCGACGCCGAGACGTGGACGCGCCTCGGGCAGGCCTACCTGCGCGCGGGCCGCAATGCCGACGCGACCGCCGCATTCGAGGAGGCCGTCGCGCTCGGCGAGGTCGGCCAGCCCACGATGGACGGCCTCGTGGCCGCGTACGCCGCCGAGCTTCGCTACGCCGAGGCCGCGAGCGCCGCCGGCGAGTACGCCCGTCGCTGGCCCACCGCCGCGGCCAGCGAGCGCGCCGCGTGGCTGGCGTTCCGCGCGGGCGACTACGGCCGGGCCATCGCGGCCTACCGCGCCGCCGCGCAGCAGGACCCCCGCAGCATCAAGGCCTGGAACGGCGTCGGCGTGTGCGCGCTGAACGCGTGGATCCTCAGCGACCGGCTCGACGGCGCCGCGCGCGAGGAGGCGCGCGGGGCGTTCGAGCGCAGCCTCGCGATCGAGGCCGCGCAGCCGCAGGTCACGAAGCTGCTGCAGTCGTGGGCGCCTTGACGCCGCCTTGCGCGCGCCGTGCGCGCGGCGCCCGCTGCGTGCCTATCCTGTGCCCATGCCAGACGCCGCGCTGCTCGAGTGCTTCCCGTCCCCGACGGACGCCGCCTTCGTCATCGAGCACGTGAACGAGGAGTTCACGAGCGTGTGCCCGAAGACCGGGCACCCGGACTTCGGCCGCGTGATCGTCAGGTACCGCCCAGCGAAGCGCTGCGTCGAGCTCAAGAGCCTGAAGCTCTACCACCAGAGCTTCCGCAACGAGGGCATCTTCTACGAGGCCGTGACGAACCGCATGCGCGACGACCTCGCCGCGGCGATGGAACCCGCGTGGATGCAGGTCATCACCGAGTGGAAGGGCCGGGGCGGCATCCACAGCCGCATCACGGCGACGTCGGGGCAGGTGCCGCCGGAGTGGGCGCGGGGATGACCATGGGAGCCGTGCCGGGGAAGCCCGGCGGGAGCCCTGCGGGCATGCGCCGCGGTGCGCGCGGCTGAAGCTGCGGAATCTCCTTGGCCTGCTCCGGGGTGAGCACGGCGCGCAGCCGGCGCAGCGTGCGCGCATCGAGCTCGCGCCGTTCGAAGCGCGCGTCCGACAGCATCCGCGCCGCGCCGAACATCGAGTCCATGCCCGTGCCCTCCTCCGAGTCCATCGCGGCATCCATGCGCGAGGCCTGCGCGATCGTCATCTCGGCGATGGCGTCGCATGACGCGCGGTGGAGCGAAGCGTGGTCGTTCCGGAGAGCGTCGAGCTGCGCGCGCTGCGCGCCGGACAGGTCGGCGAGCCCCCGCGCGCGGTCGACCGCGGGCAGCGCGTCGCTGCGGTCGCGGTAGGCCGACGGGACCGAGAGCG
>CAMDUT010000046.1 GCA_945877905.1 Phycisphaera mikurensis NBRC 102666
AGGCCGAGGCGTTCGCGCCCGCGGTGCGCGCGTGGCTGGCGGCGCGCACCGGCGCCGTCGCCGACGCGGCGCTCTCGGGCGACGCGGTGCGCGCCGGCGAATCGGTGGAGGCATGGATCGCCGCCGTGGAGGCGACCACGATCGGCGCCGGCGCGTCCACGGATCCCGACGGTCCCGCGATCGCGCTGCTGGACATGCTTCTCCGGCGCGATGCACCGCTGGCGCGTCCGGGCGTCGCGGCCGACGCCGCGGGCACGCTCCTGGACTCGCTCGGCTGGACGTCCCGGGCCGAGCGCCGTGCGGCGATCGCCGGCGCGTTCCGCGCGTGGCTTGCCGACGCGGGGGTCTCGAGCGCCGCGCTCCATGGATTGACGAGCGTGCTCGCGTCACGGCGCCCCGGTGCGTGGTGGGACCCGTGGCTCGTGTGCGCACCGCGCGCCGACGCCGCCTCGCGGGACCGCACGTCCGCACGGTGGGGCACGGCGCTCGCCGGTGACGACGGGCCCGCGCCCGACGACGACGCCCGTGCGCGGGGCGTGCCCGCCGCCTCGGTCGAACGCTGGACGCGCGCGGCACGCGCCGTCGATGCACGTGCGCACGGCGAGGCTCCCGCCGAGCGCCTCGTGCGCGCGGCCGAGCGCACGGCGCTGGTCGAGGCGGCGCGGTGCCTCGAGCGCGGCCGCATCAGCGACGCCGAGGCGCGCCTTGCGCAGGTCGAGGACCCCGACGGCCTCGGCCTCGATGACCTGGATCGATGGAAGGACCGCACCAAGCGCGACGCACCGCGCGTTCCCGCCAACGACGGGCAGCTTCGTGACGAGCTGCGGCGGCGTTCGTCCTTCGAGGACCATGCGGCGTTCCTTCGCTCGTTGCGCACGCGCGCGATCGGCGACCTCGGGCCCGTGGACGCCGCCGAGATGGCGCACGAGGCGCTGATGGCCTCGTCGCCGCAGGTGCGCAGCGTCGCGCAGGGCGTGATCACGGACGTCTTCGCCGACGGGCCGAACGTCCTCGCGGCGCTGGCCGCGGTGGTTCCTGACGCGATCGACCCCGCCGAGGCCGCCGCGGTGGCCGCGCTCGCATGCGGACAGCCCGCCCCGCGCGGGACCCCGGAGCGCCTGCGCACCGCGGCCGTGCTGATGCTGCTCGACCGCCATGCGTCGCTCGCCCCCTCGGACCGACATCGACTGGACGCGGTTTCGAGCGAGTTCGCGTATTCGGCGGGAGCGGGCGTGCGCGCCGCGGGCGGGCAGCCGCCGCAGGCCGACGCAACGCCCGAAGCCGCGTTCCGCGCCTGGTTCGACGCGCGCGTCGCCGAGGCGCGCCCCGTCGTCCCGTCGTCGGTCCTCGCGGCCATCGTCGCGCGCGCCGAGGCCCGTCGTGCGCTCGCCGCGCCCGGCCCGCAGGCGTTCGTCGCCGAGCAGGCGGCGCTGCTCGAGGTCGACGCGGCCGTCGTCGCCGAGCGCGCGCCGCGCGTGCGGTCGGCGGTCGCCGCCGTCGTCCAGCGCGCCTCGGCCGAGCGCGCGTCGTCGCCGGACGTCTTCGCGCAGGTCGAGGCCAACGCGCGCGCGCTCCAGGAACTCGCGGCGCTGTCGCTGGACCCGGGGGAGGTGCAGCGGTGACCGCGCCGAATGGCTTCCGTCCCGCGCCGGCGCTCGTCGCCCTGGTCGTCGTCGCCATGCTCGCGGCGGCGCCCGCGGCGGACGTGCCCGCCTGGGTCCGGGCGCGGCTCGAGCGGCTCGACCGCGCGCGTCCGCTCGAGTACGTCGCGCTCGCGGAGGACCTTGTCGACCGCGCCCCCGCGGAGTCCGACCCGGACGCCGCCCGCACGCTCGCGCGCCACCTCGCCGCGCTCGCCGGCGCGCTCGACGTCGAGGGGCTCGGCCGCAGCGCCGCGCTCTTCCTCGCCGAGCACGCGCCGGGCGACGCCGAGCGTGCCCGCATGCTGGCGGTCGCTGGCGCGCTCGACCCGGCCCCTGACCGGGCCGCGACGCGTGCGGAGACCGCGGGCGCCGCGAAAGCGCTGCTGCGCGCGTTCGGCCACTACCGGCGCGGGGAGGCCTCGCGCGCGAAGGAGTGGATCGCGCGCGACGGCGCGGCCGCGCTGCTCGATGCCAACCCCGCGGTGCTCCGCGGCGGCGCCTCGCGGTTCCGTGCGGACTGCGACGCGATGCGCACGGCGGGGCCGCCCCCGATGTCCGCGGCGCAGCTTGACGCGCTGCATGCGCTGGTGGCGGCGGCGGCCGCGGGGGCACCGCGCACCTGGAGCGAGGCGGTCATGCTGCACGGCGGCGCCCCGCTCGCGGAGCTCGACGTCTCGGACCCGCGCACGCTCTTCGGCGTCGACCCGGCGCGCTGCCAGTGGCGCGACGGCGAGTGGCGGGTGCCCGCGGGGGCGCGGTGAGCGCCGGCCTCAGCGCTCCCCGGCCGGCATCCCGGTGAGGAGCTCGCCGAGCCGGAGCCGTTGCCGTTCGTCGAGGATCTTCGCCAGCTCGCCGAACACCTGCTGCTGCTCACGCCGTGAATACGACCCGCGCTCGCGCTTGCCCTGGATCTCCTGCACGGCGAATTCCATGAAGAGGCCGCGCACGCGCTCGGCCTGCTCGGGGGTCAGGTCAAGTTCCTTGGCGAGGTGGTCGAACTGGGCCGTGCGGCTCGAGGCCCGGCGCTGGATCGCGCGGCGGACCATCGCGCCCGTCTCCTCCATGCGGATGCGCGCCTCGAACCGTTCGCCTGCCGGGGGTGGGTCGCCCGGGACCGCGTCGGCCGCCGCGCCCGATGCCCTGAGCTCGGCTGCGCGCGCCGCGCGCCATTCCGACGCCAGTCGCCGCACCTCGGTGACCTCGTCGGAGGTGAGTTCGCCGCCGCAGTCGTCCGCGAAGGTCCCCCGCGCGCGGAACGGGGCCAGCGCGGCATTCACCTCGCGCAGCCGCGCCACGGCCTTCACGCGTTCCTCCGGCGTGCCGCCCTTGAGCGCCTTCAGCGAGTCGCCGAGCCCCGTGATCGCGTCGTAGTGCTCGAACAGGATCGACTCGAAGGCGGCCGTCCGCGCGGCCGCGGCGGCATCGAGCCGCTCGCGACGCGCCGGGTCCGTCACGACGCGGAAGGCCGCGACGACCTCGGGCTCGTCGTCGAGCGGCAGCAGGGCGCCGTCGAAGCCGCGCTCGACGACGGTGACCCGCGGCGCGGCCGGAGCCGTGACCGCCGGGCCGGCGAGGATTCCGCCCGGCTTCGGCGGGGCGGCGGCGTCGTCCGCGGCCAGGATCGCGAGGATCGCGAGGATCAGGGGGAGAAGTCCGAGCATGCGGGCCCAACGCGCCGGGGGCCGGGCGCATTGCACGGCACCCCCGCGTGGTGCTAGGCCTTCGCCAGCGCGTGCTCGAGGTCGGCGACCAGGTCGTCCGGGTGCTCGATGCCCACGCTCAGGCGCACCAGCGAATCGCTGATCCCGAGCGCCGCGCGCTGGTCGGCCGGCACGCTGGCATGGGTCATGATGGCCGGGTGCTCGATGAGGCTCTCCACGCCGCCGAGGCTCTCGGCCAGCGCGAAGATGCGCACGTGCTCCAGGAACCGGCGGCTCTCGTCGATCCCGCCCTTCAGGAACGCGGTGATCATCCCGCCGCCCGCGGGGGCGCCGTCGAGCCGCATCTGCCGCTGCGCGAGCGCGTGCTGCGGATGGCTCGCGAGCCCGGGGTAGGTGACCCGCGCGACCTTCGGGTGGCGCTCGAGCCACGCGGCGATGCGTGCGGCGCTCAGGCAGTGCTGGCGCATGCGCACCGCAAGGGTCTTCGTGCCGCGCAGCGTGAGGTACGCGTCGAACGGTCCCATGACGCTGCCGATCGCGTTCTGCATGAAGCGCAGCTTCTCGGCGATCGCGCGGTCGCCCGTGACCAGCGCGCCGCCCACCGTGTCGCTGTGGCCGCCGAGGTACTTCGTGGTCGAGTGCATCACGATGTCGATGCCGTGCTCGAGCGGGCGTTGCAGCATGGGCGTGGCGAACGTGTTGTCGCACACCGTGACCGCGCCGCACGCCTTGCCGATGCGCGCGACCTCGGCGAGGTCGACCAGCTTGAGCGTCGGGTTCGTGGGCGTCTCGACCCAGATCATGCCCGGTTGGTGCGCCTTCGCCGCGGCCTCGAGCCTCGCGACGTCGGTCATGTCGACGAACTCCACCTTCAGGCCCTGGCTGCGCCGGCGCACGCGGTTCAGGAGGCGGTTCGTGCCGCCGTAGACGTCGTCCATGCAGAGGACGGTGCCGCCCGCGTCGAGCAGCTCGAGCGCCGTTGCGATCGCCGCGAGGCCGCTCGCGAAGCAGAAGCCCCCGTTCGTGCGGTCCTCGGCGTCCGACAGCCGCGAGCCCTCGATGCTCGCGAGCAGGCGCTCGGCCGCGAAACGCGTGGCGTTGTGGCTGCGGCTGTACTCGAAGCCCTTGTGGACCCCCGGGCTCTCCTGCACGAACGTGCTGCTCGTGAAGATGGGCGGCATCACCGCGCCCGTGGCGGGCTCGGGTGACTGGCCGCCGTGGATGACGCGCGAATCGAGGTGCAGGTTTCCGTGTGCCATGGTGCGTGTGCCTTCGGTGCGGCCCTGCCGGGCGCGCGTGCGGTCAGGGGAGCTGCTTGCGCAGCCAGTTGATGAGGTCGATCTTGGTGATGATGCCGTAGAACGCGCTCTCGTCGGCGACGATCGCGACGCGGTCGGCGCGGAAGATCGGCAGCAGGTCCTCGGGCCGCGCCGAGGGGCGCACCGTCTCGAGGCGCCGCGACATGAACTCCGAGACGGGCTTCGTCGCCGCTCCCTTCGCGTCGGCCACCATGGCCAGCAGCACGTCGCTCTCGTCGATGATGCCCTCGATGCGATCGCCCTCTCCGATCACCACCATCTGGCTCACGTTGTAGAGGCGCATGCGCTTGATGGCCTGCTGCAGCGGGATCGACGGCGTGAGGGTGTAGTCCTCGCGGTCGAGGTGCCGGCGCGCGATGAGGTCGCGCAGGTCGCCGGTGCGCGGGCGGTCGATGAACCCGTTGTCCGTCATCCAGAAGTCGTTGAACATCTTGCTCAGGTACTTCGCGCCCGAGTCGCAGATGAACGTCACGACGCGCTTGGGCTCCTTCTGCTCGCGGCAGTAGCGCAGCGCCGCGCAGAGCAGGGTGCCGACGCTCGAGCCGGCGAGCACGCCTTCCTTGCGAAGAAGCTCGCGGGCCGTGTGGAACGCGTCGGCGTCCGTCACCGTGTAGGCCTTGTTCACCAGCTTCAGGTCGCATATCGAGGGCACGAAGTCCTCGCCGATGCCCTCGACCAGCCAGCTCCCCGGGTCCACGTGCCGGCCCTCGTTGACGAGCGGCGCCAGGATGGAGCCCACGGGGTCCGCGAGGATCACCTCGACCTTCGGGTTGCGCGCGCGCAGGTAATGCCCGACGCCGCTGACCGTGCCGCCCGAGCCGACGCCCGCCACGAACGCGTCCACCTTGCCGTCCATCTGTTCCCAGATCTCGGGGCCCGTGGTCGCCTCGTGCGCCTCGGCGTTGGCGGGGTTCGCGAACTGGTTGATGTAGAGCGTCCCGGGACGCTCGGCCGCCATGCGGGCCGCGACGTCCTGGTAGTACTCGGGGTGTCCCTTTGCGACGTCGCTGCGCGTGAGCACCACCTCGGCGCCCATGGCGCGAAGGTGGCTGATCTTCTCGTCGCTCATCTTGTCGGGCACCACCACGCTGAGCGTGTAGCCCTTCTGCGCCGCGACCAGCGCGAGCGCGAGCCCCGTGTTCCCGGCGGTGGCCTCGACGATGTGGCCGCCGGGCCGTAGGCGACCGTCCTTCTCCGCGGCCTCGATCATGCGGACCGCGATGCGGTCCTTGATCGAGTTGCCCGGGTTCATCGACTCCATCTTCACGAACAGCCGGCACGGGCCGGTGTCCATGCGCTTGAGTTCGAGCATCGGGGTGTTCCCGATCATCTCGAGGACGTTTCCGAAGACGGGGGCGCGCTGGGGCATGGGCGGGGAGTCTACGCCGCGCCCGGTGTAGAACTCGCGCCGTGCAATGGGTTCCTCCGAGCCGACCCGAGGACCTCGTCCTCGCCGAGCACGAGGGCGTGCTGGAGCTGCGCGGTCCCTCCGACCGCGCGGGTTCGGGCATACGCGTCGACCTCGGCGCGCCCGACGCTCGCGGCGTGCGGGGCATCCCGTTGGTGCGCGCGATGGGCGAGCGCGTGCGCACGGTGGCGGACGCGACCGCGGGGCTGCTGGGCGACGCGTGGCTCCTCGCGCTCGCCGGCTTCGAGGTGACCGCGTTCGAGCGCTCGCCGACGGTGGCGGCGCTCGCGCGCGACGGGCTCGCGCGTGCCGCGCGCGACCCGCGCGTCGATCCGGCGGCGCTCGCGCGCATCAGGCTCCGCGAGGCGGACGCGCGCACGTCAATCGCCGCGGGCGCGTTCGACGCCGTGCTCGTCGACCCGATGTTCCCGCCGAAGCGCCGCGCGTCGGCGCTGCCGCCGAAGGAACTGCAGGTGCTGCGCGCCGCGGTCGGCGAGGACCCCGATTCGGCCGAGCTCCTCGCCGCCGCCCGCGTCGCGGCGCGCATCCGGGCCGTGGTCAAGCGGTCCGACGACGCCCCCGAGCTCGCTCCCGGCGCCGATGCCCGCATCGAGGGCCGCACCGTGCGGTTCGACGTCTATCGTGCGACGAGCCCATGAGCTGCCCGTGGTTCCGTGTCCCCTCCGTCCCGCCGCCGGGCTCGTCGATCGCGCTCGACCGCGACGAGGCGAAGCACGCGCTGGGGGTCCGGCGCCTCGGTGCGGGCGACGCGGTCGTCGTGTTCGACGGCCGCGGCTCCGCGGCCGACGCGGCGCTGACCGGCGAACGCGACCCTGGCGGCGGGCCGATCGTTCGGGTCGCGGCCGTGCGGGCCGTCCCGCGCCCGGAGCCCGACGTCGTCGCGGGCGTCGCGCCGCCGAAGGGCGACCGATGGTCGACCGCGCTCGACATGCTCGGGCAGCTCGGCGTCCGCGCCGTCGTCCCGATCGACGCCGAGCACGGCGTGGTCGACGCGGCAGGGATCAACCGCGCACGAGCCGAGCGCATCCTCCTCGAGGCCGCGAAGCAGTCGCGCGCGGGCTGGACCTGCGAGCTCGCGGCGCACGAAGGCCTCGCCGCGTTCGTCGCGCGGATGGTGGACGAAGGCCGAACCGTGTTCCTCGCGGACCAGGGCGGGGCACCGGTGCCCGCATCGTTCCCGCCGCGCGTCGCGTTCGCGGTGGGCCCGGAGGGCGGGTTCACGGCCGCCGAGTCGGCGGCCGCCGCCGCGGCGGGCGCCATCCCGGTCGCCATCGGGTCCCAGGTGCTTCGCGTCGAGACGGCTGCCGTGGCCTTGGCGTCGGTCCTGCGGGCGCGTGCCTCGACGCTGGGCGCCGGCATGCCGCATTCCTCGTGAGTGGAGCGCACCGGGGTCGAACCGGTAACCCCCGCCTTGCAAAGGCGGTGCTCTTCCAATTGAGCTAGCGCCCCGGAGGCGTGGCAGCATACAAGCCGGTGGACGGTGCCGAAACGACGCAGGGGCCGCCTCTCGGCGGCCCCTGCTCATGCTGCTGCGTGGAGGCCCGCGTTCAGGGCGTCGTCTCGTTCGCGGACGCAGGCTCGAAGTCCTCCGGGCAGGGGCCGCCGTCCACCTGCGTCATCGCGGGCGTCACGGTGCCGGCCTCCTCGACCGGGCGGGTCGACTCGGTCTTCGTGACCTGCGGCGACTGGCGCGTGGTGAGGAGTTCGATCGCGAGCGGCGCGATCACGCTGATCCGGAGCGCGGGGTCGTACTCCTTGCCGCCCTTGACCCCGACGAGGGTCCCGATCATCGGGCCCATCGGGATGTCCGCGTTCGGCTCGACGTACGCGACCGTGGCGCCGGTCATCGGGTCGGTCAGGCGGTAGAGCTCCGGCAGGCGCTCGCCGTCGTACACCGCGCTCGCGTTGAGCACGCCGATCGCCGTGTAGTCGGCGCGGCGCTGGATGTCGAGGATGAGCTTCGCGATGCCCTGCTTGTTCTGGTCCTGCTCGGACTTGCGGCGCTCGAGCGACTGCATCTCGTACTGCGTCTCGGTGAGGAGGCGCAGCTGCTGCGCGCGTGCGCTCGCGACGCCCTTCACGCTGCCGGTCGACTCGGTCGCGCCGGCGAGCTCCTCGTACTTCGCGCGCAGTGCATCGAACTCTGCGCTCGCGTCGGGCTGCGAACGCACCGCCTTGAACTGCCGCTCGAGGTCGTCGAGCGCCGCGCGGCGCGAGACGAAGCGCGGCTTCGGCGCGGGGGCCGGTGCGCCGAGCTCGGGCTCGGACTTCGGCGCGGCCTCGGTGGCCGTGTTGGGCGCGGGCTGGCCGAGGAGCGGCGGGATCGTCGGCGCGGACAGCGATTGCGGCGTCGTGGCATCGACGGGCGAGGACACCGCGGTCGCCGCGGGGGTCGCGGCGGGCGCCGTCTCGGCAAGCGACGGATCGTGCGCGACGGGAGCGACGGGCGCCGTCGGTGCGGGCGTCGCGGCGTTCGCGGCGGGCACGGCCGCAGCCGGTGCGACGTTCGCGCCCGCCGCCTCGGTGTCGCTCGCCTTGCGCAGGAACTGCATGTTGACCCACGCCTCGGCGTTCGCCGGAAGCGCGACCTTGTAGACCGACTCGCGCTCGCCCGCGACGGTGCCGCTCACGGCGAGCGTGGTGCCCGCCTCGACGGTGCCGATCTGCTTCCAGCTCTTGTCCGGCGCGCCGCCCGCGTCGACGTTCGGTGCGCGCAGCTCGGTGCGCGCGGAGACCGTGGCGCTGGTGCCGTCGGCCGAGAGCGTCACGCGCCGGTCGGCGGGGACGAGGCCGTAGGCGCCGGCGAACGGCGAGCCCTGCGGCTCGACGCGCGCCCAGCCGAACTCCTCGCGGAGCACGCGCACGACGTCGCCGTTGCGCAGCTTGCCGAACGCGTACGCGCTCTGCGCGCTCGGGCCCGAGCGCACGTTCACGGTGGTGCCCGTGACGACCGCCCAGTACGGGGCATCGGCCGTCGCGGTCGCCTGGGCCGCGAGCGATTCGCTCGAGAGGTGCGGGAGGGTGAAGAGGGACGCGGTGACCAGCATCATGCCGGCGGCGCCCCGCATCCGTGCGGGTGTGCTTCCATGCAGCATGGCAGGAGAATACCGGACCGCGATATGCTTGGGAAGATGGGCAAGGCCGCCAATCCCACGATTTCGCCCGCGCCGTGCCGGGCCCTCGGCCGGCACGGCAGCCGTGCCGGAGCGCGATCGGCCGTGCGCTTGGCGGTGTCGGTGCTCTCCTGCGCCGCGTCGATGGCCGGCTGCCAGGACGCGCTCCGGAGCGACGCCGACGCCGAGCTCCAGCGCTCGCTCGATGCGACCTTGGCGCGGGAGGCTTCGGGCGCCAGCCTGGCCGGCCGCCCTCGGGACACCCAGTCGGATCGGCTGTCCGATCCGCTCCTGGCGGAACTGGCGTCCCGACGGGAACAGCTCGATGCCATGGGCCCGCAATCGGGCGATGCGGGCATCGGCCTCGACGTCGGGCCCGACCTCGACGGGGCCCGCCCCCGGGAGGTCGTCCTGACCCTGCAGCAGGCCATCGCGTCGACCGTCCAGAACAACCTCGGCGTCCAGCAGGCCCGGCTCGAGGAGGCGATGAGCCAGGCCGACATCATCCGGGCCGAGGCGGTCTTCGACGCCGTCCTCTTCTCGAACGGCGGCTACCGGCGCAGCAACATCCCGCAGCCGACCCTCGACCTCGGCGGCGGGGGAAGCCTGCCGTTGAACCCGACCGCCGACCAGAGCATCTGGAACCTGCAGGCGGGCGTCGAGCAGAAGTTCGCGACGGGTGCCAGCCTCCTCGTCTCCACCAAGATGCAGGGGCAGGAGTTCGTGGACGCGGGCGACAACGTCAGCCCCAATCCCTCGTACCTCAACTCGGTGAACCTGACGCTGAGCCAGCCGCTCCTGCGCAACTTCGGCACCGACGTCAACCTCGCGAGCCTGCGAATCGCGCGCAACCAGGACCGGCGCGCGCTGCAGGGCGTCCGGCAGGCGCTGCTCGCGGCGGTGGTTCGGACCGAGTCGCTCTACTGGCAGGTCTACGTGGCGCGCCAGCGGCTGGTCAGCAGCCGGTGGCTGCTCGAGGTGGGCGAGCGCGTGCGCACGCTCCTCGACCGGCGCCGTGCCTACGACACCTCGCTCGCGCAGTACGCCGACGCCGTGTCGAAGGTCGAGGACCGCCGTGCCTCCGTGATCCGCGCCGAGCGCGACCTGCAGCGCGCGGTGAACGAGCTCAAGCGCTCGATGAACGACCCGCGGCTCCCGGTGGGCGGGGCCGAGACGATCGTGACCGTCGACGTGCCCGTCGACCAGGCCCTGCGGTACAGCACCGCGGACGCCTTCGCCACGGCCGTCGCGCAGAACCCGCAGGTCGCGTCGGCGCTCCTCTCCATCGACGACTCGTCGATCGGCGTGGACGTCGCCGACAACGGGCGCCTCCCGCAGCTCGACCTGCAGGCGAGCGGCGCGCTCTACGGGCTCGCCGCGGGCTTCGGCGACTCGTGGCAGCAGCTCGGCGACGACGACTACATCGAGTGGGCCGTGGGGGCCACGTTCCGGCAGCCGATCGGCAACCGCGCCGCCGAGGCCGACTTCCGCAAGGCGCGCCTGGCGCGCTCGCGCGCGGTGATCCTCTACAAGTCCGCGGTGCAGTCGGCGGTGCTGGACGTGCGCAACGCGCTCCAGGACGCCGCGGCCGCGTTCCGCCTCATCGGCCAGACGCGCGCGCAGCGGCTCGCCGCCGCGGAGAACATGCGGGCCCTCGACATCGACGAGGAGAACATCCCCCAGCTGACGCCCGAGTTCCTCGCGCTCAAGTTCTTCCGCCAGGACGGCCTCGCGATCGCGCAGGTCGCGGAGGCGGTCGCCCTCGCGGACTACAACGTGGCGATCGCGAACCTGTACGCGGCGATGGGCACCGCGCTCGAGCGCAACCGCATCGAGCTGAAGGTGGTCGACGCGCAGCCGTCGAGCTGAACGATGCCGACGATCCTCGAGCCGTCCGTCACCGCGATCGAGGTCGCCGCGCAGGCCATGCGCGAGGGGCGCGCCGTGGCGTTCCCCACGGAGACGGTCTACGGGCTCGGCGCGCTCACGCTCGACCCGCGCGGCATCGCCGAGGTCTATCGCCTGAAGTGGCGGCCGTCCAACAACCCGCTCATCGCGCACGTGCTCGACGCGCGCGGCGCGCGGAGCGTGGCGGACGCGTGGGACCCCCGTTGCGACGAGCTCGCGTCGCGCCTGTGGCCCGGGCCGCTGACCCTCGTGCTCCCGAAGCGCCCGCTCGTGCCGGACGCCGCCGTCGGCGGCCGTTCCACCATCGCCGTGCGTTCCCCGAGCCATCCCGTGGCGCGGCGCCTGCTCGAGGAGCTCGGCGGCGCCGCCGTCAGCGCCCCCAGCGCCAACCGCTCGGGCCACGTCAGCCCCACGCAGGCACGGCACGTGGCCGAGGACTTCGCCGTCGAGGAGGACCTGGTGATCCTCGACGGTGGCCGCAGCGAGCTCGGCCTCGAGAGCACCGTGGTCGACCTCACCGGCCCGCGCCCGGTGCTCCTGCGTCCCGGCACCGTGACGCTCGAGGCGCTTCGCGACATCCTCGGCGAGGTCGATGCGCCCCAGATCGAGGAGCAGGGCCCGAGCCCCGGCACCGCGGCGCGCCACTACGCGCCGCGGACCCCCGCCGCGCTCATCCCCGTGGGCGGCGTACGCGCGGACCTCGCCGCGGAGCAGCGGCCGTGCGCCGTCCTCTGCTTCGACACCTCGCACGTCGCGAGCCCGCACACGGCGATCGCGATGCCCCGCGACGCGCGGCTCTACGCGAGCGCGCTGTACGACGCGCTGCGCTCGGCCGACGGGCTCGGGTGCGCGAAGATCGTGGTGGAGTCGCCGCCCTCGAGCGACGGCCTGTGGCGCGCGGTGGTCGACCGGCTGCGCCGCGCGACGGCATGAGCGGGAGGTGGCCCTGGTGGGCCCGCCCGCGCGCCGCGCTCACGCCATCGGGATCTTGACGCCCAGCCGCGTCGCGCAGTCCTGCGCGAGCCCGTAGCCCGCGTCGGCGTGGCGGAACACTCCCATCATCGGGTCGTTCGTGAGGACGCGCTCGAGCCGCCGCGCTGCCTCGGGGGTGCCGTCCGCGACGATCACCTGGCCCGCGTGCTGGCTGAACCCGATGCCGACGCCGCCGCCGTGGTGGAAGCTCGTCCAGCTCGCGCCGCTCGCGATGTTCACGGCGAAGTTCAGGATCGCCCAGTCGCTCACCGCGTCGGTGCCGTCCTTCATCGCCTCGGTCTCGCGGTTGGGACTCGCCACGCTGCCGCAGTCGAGGTGGTCGCGGCCGATCACGATCGGGGCCTTGACCTTTCCCTGCGCGACCAGCTCGTTGAAGCGCAGGCCCGCGCGGTGGCGCTCGCCGAGGCCCAGCCAGCAGATGCGCGCGGGAAGCCCCTGGAACGCGACGCGCTCCTGGGCCATGCGGATCCAGCGGCGAAGGCCCTCGTCCTTCGGGAAGAGCTCGAGCACCGCCTCGTCGGTGACGCGGATGTCCTCGGGGTCGCCCGACAGCGCCACCCACCGGAAGGGCCCGCGTCCCGTGCAGAACTGCGGCCGGATGTACTCGGGCACGAAGCCGGGGAACGCGAACGCGTCGGTGAAGCCCTGGTCGAAGGCGCGCTGGCGGATGTTGTTGCCGTAGTCGAAGGTCTTGCTCCCGGCGCGCATGAACTGCACCATGAGGCGCACGTGCTGCTCCATGCTCCGCATCGAGAGGCGCTGGTACTCGGCCGGGTCGCGCTCGCGCAGCGCGTCGGCCGCCTCGCGCGTCATGCCGACGGGGTAGTAGCCCTCGAGCGGGTCGTGCGCGCTGGTCTGGTCGGTCAGCGTGTCGGGCACGATCTTCCGGTCGTGCAGCCGCTGCAGCATGTCGACCGCGTTGGCGAGCACTCCCACCGAGATGCCCTCGCCGCGTCGCTTCAGCTCGAGCGCGCGGTCGATCGCCGCGTCGAGGTCCTCGTGCACCTCGTCGAGGTAGCGGTCGTGGACGCGCTTCTCCAGGCGCTCGCGGCAGACGTCCGCGACGAGCGCGGTGCCCTCGTTCATCGTGATCGCGAGCGGCTGCGCGCCGCCCATGCCGCCGCAGCCCGCGGTCACGTTCAGCGTGCCCTTCAGCGACCCCCCGAAGTGCCGGCGCGCGCACTCGGCGAACGTCTCGTACGTGCCCTGCAGGATGCCCTGCGTGCCGATGTAGATCCAGCTGCCGGCGGTCATCTGCCCGAACATCATGAGCCCGCGCGCGCACAGGTCGTCGAAGTGCTGCTGAGTGGCCCAGTGGGGGACCAGGTTCGAGTTGGCGATCATCACGCGCGGGGCATCGACGTGCGTGCGGACGATGCCCACGGGCTTGCCGCTCTGGACGAGCAGGGTCTCGTCGGCCTCGAGGCGCCTCAGGCTCTCGACGATGGCGTCGAAGCATTCCCAGCTGCGCGCCGCCTGCCCGCGGCCGCCGTACACGACGAGGCCCTCGGGCCGCTCGGCCACCTCGGGGTCGAGGTTGTTCATGAGCATCCGCATGGCCGCCTCGGCGGCCCAGGTCTTGCAGGTGCGCGTGGTGCCGCGCGGGGCGCGGATCGTGCGGGCGGCGGTCGTCATGGTGGGACGATTGTAGGCGCGGGCGCCGCGGGATCGCCCCCGGGCCGCGCCCGGGTCATCCGCGGATCATCGCCGCGATCGCCGCGATGTCGGGCGCCGGCGGCCGGTCCGCGGTGAGCCGCGGCACGTGCGCGCGCACCTCCGAGTGGAGCGCCTCGACGCCCGGCCCGGAGCGCAGCGGGCGCTGGTACTCGAGCCCCTCCGCCATCACCAGGAGCTCGATCGCGACGACGTCGGTGGCCAGGCGCATCGCGGCGCGCAGGTGGTTGGCGCCGGTCGCTCCCATCGAGTTGAGGTCCTCGATGCCAGCGCTCGTCGGCACGTTGTGCGCGCTCGCGGGATGGGCAAGCACCTGCAGCTCGTTGCAGCAGGCGGCGGCGGCGTACTGCGCGATCATGTAGCCGCTGCACGTGCCTGGGTCCGCGCTCAGGTAGGGGCGCACCGGGTTCTGCGGGTCGTTCGCCGCGAGGATCCAGTACGTGCGCCTTTCCGCGATGTTCGCCAGCGGCACGAGCGCCATCTTCGCCGCGTCGAGCGCGAGGGCGAGCGGCATGCCGTGGAAGTTGCCGCCCGACACGATGTCCGTGCCGCCGCCGTCGGCGAAGACCAGCGGGTTGTCGGTGACGCCACCGAGCTCGCGCTCGACCGTCCCGCGCGCGAACGCGAGCACGTCGTGCGCCGCACCCAGCACCTGGGGCGCGCAGCGGAAGGAATAGGGGTCCTGCACGCGCGGGTCGTTCTCGCGGTGCGCGGCCAGCACCTGGCTCCCCGCGAGCTCGCTCCCGATGGCCGCGGCCACCGCGGCCTGTCCGGGCTGGTTTCGCGCGGCGTGGATGCGCGGGTCGAGGAAGGCGTCGGTCGCCCGGCACGCGTCGATCGCGAGCGCGGTGCCGCGCACGGCGTACGAGAGCAGCCGCTCGGCGTCGTGCATCGCGAGCGCGCCGATGGCGCACATCATGTGCGTGCCGTTGATGAGCGCGAGGCCCTCCTTCGCGGCGAGCGCCACCGGCCGCAGCCCCGCGGCCGCGAGCGCGTCGCCGCCCGCGGCGCGCCGGGCGCCGTGCGTCGCCTCGCCCTCGCCGATGAGCGCCAGCGCCAGGTGCGCCAGCGGCGCGAGGTCGCCGCTGGCGCCGACCGACCCGCGCGAGGGGATCACGGGCACCACGTCGGCGTTCAGCATCCCGACGAGGAGGTCGATCACCGCCGGGCGCACTGCGCTTCGCCCGCGCGCGAGGCTCGCCGCGAGCACCAGCATCATGGCGCGCACCACCTCGCGGTCGAGCACTTCGCCGACCCCCGAGGCGTGGCTGCGCACGAGGTTCACCTGCAGGTCGGCGAGGCCGTCGTTCGGGATCCGCACGCGCGACAGCGACCCGAAGCCGGTGTTGATGCCGTAGAGCGCCTCGCCGCCCGCCGCGCGCCGCTCGAGCGCGTCGCGCGCGGACTGCACGGCGGCGCGGGCCCCCGGCGCGAGGGCCACCTTCGCGCCGCGGCGCGCCACGGCGGCCACGTCCGCGATGGTGAGGGGGCGTCCGTCGAGCTCGAGCGGGGCGTGGTGCATCCCGGGAACATACGCCGGGCACGCCCGGCGTCCATCTCGGCTTGCGGTCACCCCCCGGCGCGGGTACGACACGCGCATGCAGCATCCCGTCGTGCGGTACGCGGTCCTGGCGCTCGGCATCCTCCTGTGCGTCGCGGTCATGGTGCCCGTGGTCCCGTTCCTCGCGAGCGCGCGCGGCGTCGCGGGACCCACGGCCTCCGACGCCATCCACCCGCTGCAGGCGGCCATCGCCTTGGCCGTGGGCGCCGCCGCGTGCACCGCGGTCGCGTGCGCCGTGGGCCGCCTCATCAACGCCGCGGTCGGGCTGTTCGTCCTCGGCTGCGGGCTTGCCGTGCTGGCCGGCCGTTGCGGCACCATCGTGGATGCCGCGTTCGACGGCGACCGCCTGCTTCCCATGGCCCTCGAGACCCTCGCGTGGGGTGCGGCCGCGCTGGCGATGTCGGCGGCCGTCTTCCGCGCCTCGGGTCCGCTCCTGGACATCCCCGCGCGCGACGCGAAGGGTCCGTTCGTCGCCGAGGTGTTCAACGCCGACGCCTTCCGCGGCGCGCTCGCCGGCCTCGTGGCCGTGGCGGTCGCATGGTTCTTCCTCCGCACCGACATGAAGGGCCAGGCGATCGGAACCACCGTGGTGGCCGGCGCGCTCTCCGCGATCGCCGCGCGCCGGCTGCAGCCCGGCGTCCAGCCCATCCTGCTGATGGCCGCGCCGATCCTCGCCCTCGGCCTCGCGCAGCTCTTCACCGCGCTCACGCTCAAAGCGCCGCTCGACGCGGCGGTCACCGCGGGCGCGCTGCCCGGGTGGTCCCGCGCGATGCCGATCGACGTCGCCGCGGGCGCGCTCATCGGCGTGCCGGTCGGGCTCGGCTGGTCGAAGCCGTCGCCCGCGGACGAGTGAGCGCCGTCGGCGCGCATACACTCGCGCGCATGTCGCTCCTCGTCACCGGCACCATCGGCATCGACACGCTCCACGCACCCACGGGTGAGGCCTCGGGGGTCCTCGGCGGCAGCTGCGCCTACTTCGCGGCGGCGGCCAGCCAGCTCACGCCCGTGCGCGTGGTGGGCGCCGTCGGCGGCGACTGGCCCGAGGCGCACGAGCGCCAGCTCCGCGCGTTCCGCAACATCTGCCTCGACGGCCTCGAGCGGCGCGCCAACAGCCAGACCTTCGCCTGGGGCGGCCGCTACTTCGACAACATGAACCGGCGCGAGACGCTCTTCACGCGCCTGGGCGTGTTGGAGGAGGCGCCGCCCAAGGTGCCCGCCAAGTACCTCGACAGCCGCACCGTGTTCCTCGCGAACTCGCACCCGCTGGTGCAGCTCGACCTCCTGCGGCAGTTCAAGGACCGGCCGTTCGCGGTGTGCGACACCATGGACCTCTGGATCAACATCGCGCGCCCCGAGCTGATGCAGCTCCTCTCGGAGGTCGACGGCGTGATCATGAACGACGAGGAGGCGATGCAGCTCACCGAGTGCCGCAACGTGGTCACCGCCGGGCGGCAGGTGCTCGCGAACGGGCCGCGCTCGTTCGTCGTCGTCAAGAAGGGCGAGCACGGCGCCATCCTCATCCACCGCGACGGCGTCGCGAGCGTGCCCGCGTTCCCCGCGGACCTCGCGCAGGTGGTCGACCCGACCGGCGCGGGCGACACCTTCGCCGGCGGATTCATGGCGCACGTCGCGCGCGCGGGCCGCAACGACTTCGACACGCTGCGCCACGCGATGGCGTGGGGCACCGTGCTCGCGAGCTTCACCATCGAGGCATTCGGCCTGGAACGCCTCGCGCGCCTCGACGCGGGCCAGGTTGACGACCGCTTCCGCGCCTTCCGCGCGATGACGGCCTTCGATGCGCATCGCTGACGCCTT
>CAMDUT010000047.1 GCA_945877905.1 Phycisphaera mikurensis NBRC 102666
AGCGGGCCCCGGTAGATCGAGCGCAGGTTGCCCTCGGCGTAGTGGCGCGTGAGCGCGGCGCCGCCGAGCATCACGGGCACGGAGATCCCGCGCTCGTTCATCTCGTGGAGGTTCTGCTCCATGACGGCCACGCTCTTCACGAGGAGTCCGCTCATCCCGAGCGCGTCGGCCTTCGTCCGCTCGACCGCCTCGAGCATGGCCGAGAGCGGCTGCTTGATGCCGATGTTGTGCACCTCGAACCCGTTGTTCGTGAGGATGATGTCGACGAGGTTCTTGCCGATGTCGTGCACGTCGCCGCTGACGGTGGCGAGCACGATGCGCGCCTTCGCCTTGCCCGTGGCGCCCGCCTTCTCCATGTGCGGCTGCAGCAGCGCGACGGCCTTCTTCATGACCGACGCGCTCTGCAGGACGAACGGCAGCTGCATCTTGCCCTCGCCGAAGAGCTCGCCGACCACCTTCATGCCCGCGAGCAGGTGGTCGTTGATGATCTCGAGCGGCCCGTACGCGCCGAGCGCGCGGTCCAGCGTGCCCTCGAGGTCCTTGTCCTCGCCGTCGATGATGTGCCGCTGCAGCGCCTCCTCCACGGGGAGGTCGGCGAGCGTGCGGCGGACCTCGGCCGACTCGGCGCCGTCCGGGAAGAGCCCGATGAAGTGGAGCAGCGGGTCGAACGACTCGGGCATCCCCTCGGGGCGCGCCGCGCCGCGGCGGTCGAAGATGAGCCACTGCGCCGCGTCCCACTGCTCGCGCGGGATGCGGTTCTGCGGGAGGATCTTGCTCGCGTGGACGATGGCCGCGGTGAGCCCGCGGGCGCGCGCCTCGTGGAGGAACACGCTGTTGAGGACTGCGCGCGCGGCCGGCTTCAGGCCGAAGCTGATGTTCGAGAGCCCCAGCAGGATCTGGCAGCGCGGGAAGCGCTCGGCGATGCGGCGGATGCCCTCGAGGGTCTCGAGGCCCAGGCGCCGGTCCTCCTCGTTGCCGGTGGCGATCGTGAAGGTGAGCGGGTCGAAGAAGAGGTCGTCCTCGTCGAGGCCCCACCTGCGGGTGAAGAGCCCGTGGATCCGCTCTGCGATCGCGAGCTTGCGGTCGGCGGTCTTCGCCATGCCGGCCTGCGGGTCCTCGTCGATCGTGAGCGCCACGCAGGCCGCGCCGTAGCGGCGCAGCAGCGGGCACACCTCGTCGAGCCGCCGCTCGCCGTCCTCGAGGTTGATGCTGTTGACGATGCATCGCCCGCCCGACCGCTTGAGCGCGGCCTCGATGACGTCGGCCTGCGTGCTGTCGACCATCAGCGGAGAGTTCACGTGCTGCACGTAGCGCGCGGCCACCTCGGACATGTCGGCGACGCCGTCGCGGCCCACGAAGTCGACGCACACGTCGAGCACGTGGCTGCCGTCGCGGACCTCCTCCTTCGCCATGCTGACCAGGCCGTCCCAGTCGCCCGCGTCGAGCAGGCGCTTGAACTTCTTGCTGCCGTTGGCGTTCGTGCGTTCGGCGACGATGAGGAAGCTGTTGTCCTGGCGGAACTCGGTGAATCCGTAGAGGCTCGAGCAGCCGGGCGTGCGGACGGCCGCGCGCGTCACGGGCGAGCGCGTGCCCACCTCCTCGCGCAGCGCGCGGATGTGCCCGGGCGTGGTGCCGCAGCAGCCGCCCACGATGCCGGCGCCGAACTCGTCGAGGAACCGGCGCATCGCGACGCCGAACGCGTCTGCGCGCAGCGGGTACTCGGTGCGGCCGTCGACCAGGATCGGCAGGCCCGCGTTCGGGATCACGCTGAAGGGGCGGTCCCAGTGCTTCGCGAGGTACGCGACGTGCTCGGCCATCTCGGTGGGGCCGGTGGCGCAGTTGAGCCCGAGGCTCGCGATCGGGAACGGCCGCAGCGCATTGACCACCGCGGCCATGTCCGACCCGAGCAGCATCGTGCCCGTGGTCTCCATCGTGACGCTCGCGAGGATCGGGATCTCCTCGTGGGTGCGGCCCGCGGCGGCCAGCGCGTCGAGGCACGCGCTGACCGCGCACTTCACCTGAAGCAGGTCCTGGCACGTCTCGACGATGAGGCAGTCGACGCCGCCCTCGATGAGTCCGGCGGCCTGCTCGGAGTAGGAGGCGAGCATCGATTCCCACGTCGCCTGGCCGAGCGTGATCAGCTTCGTGCCGGGGCCGATCGAGCCCGCGACGAACCGCGGGCGGTCGCGCGTCGAGAACCGGTCGCACGCGGCGCGCGCCACGCGGGCGGCGCGCACGTTGAGGTCATGCACCCAGCCGACCATCTCCTGGTCGAACTCGGCGGCCACGAGCCGGTTCGAGCCGAACGAGTCGGTCTCGACGACGTCGGCGCCCGCCTCGAGGAACGACTCGTGGATGCGCTGGATGAGGTCCGGCCGGCTCCTGACGAGGATGTCCGTGCAGTTCTCGCGCCCGAGGTAGTCCTCGGGGCGGCAATCCGCGCACGCATGGATGCTGGTGCCCATGGCGCCGTCGAAGACGACGACGCCGCGCTCGAGCGCCGCAAGGAAGCCGGTGGCCATGCACGAACGCTACCCCGGCAAGCCCGGTCGTTCAACCGTTCATCCGGATGGACGGATGGAGTAGCGAGCCCGCCGAATGACGCACGAATGTTATTGGTCACTAAATCCGTGGACCCGCGCCGTCCATTGACGAAACCCCACTGATTGTCAACGGCAGTACCATCCCCGGACCGTGCCCCGCCCTGCCCTCATCCGCATCAAGTCGACGAAGGCATGGGAGGCGATCCTCTCGCCGGTCCGGCGCGAGATCCTCGAGTCGATGCAGGAGCTCGGCCCGTGCTCGATCGCCGACGTCGCGCGCGCCACCGGGCGCCCCGCGGACGGCCTGTACCGGCACGTCGCGATCCTCGTGAAGAGCGGCTTCCTCGCCGAGGCCGGCACGCGTGCCGGGCGCCGCAACGTCGAGCGCCTCTACGACGCCGCGGCGAACGACTTCGCCGCGCCCCACGTGCGGCGGGGCGCCTCGGCCTCCGAGCGCGATGCCGTCGTCCGGACCGCCGACGCCCTCGCCAAGTCGGCGGTGCGCTCGATGCGGACCTCGGCGGCCGCCGGCCGCATCCATTGCGAGCGCGATGCGCGCAACTTCAACCTGATGCACCTCGTCTCGTGGCTGACGCCCGAACGCTTCGCCGAGGTGCGAGAGCTCTCGATCCGCATGGGCCGCGTCCTCGAGCGCGGGCGCAAGGAGCGCCAGGGCGACCTCTACGAGGTGTTCACGCTCGTCGCGCCCGTGACCCGCACGCGCGGCACCCACTCGATCCCCCGGGAAGGCTCCCGGCGAAAGGCCGCCTCGAGATGAACCCGGTCCTCCCCTCGCTCGCAGGCCTCGCCGTCGCCATGGGCGCGCTGCTCGCCGCCGGTCGTGACGACGCAGGCACCAACGCCCCCGCGCCTGCCGCGACGCCCTCGCCCGCAGCCGACCCCGCCGTCCGCGCGCGCAACGCCGAGACGTTCGACGCCGTCTGGACCATCGTCCGCGACTCGCACTGGGACCCCGAGCGCGTGGGCGGCTCGTGGGACGCGGTGCGCGACGAGCTGCTGCCGAAGGCCGAGGCTGCCCCGGACCAGGACGCGCTGCGCGCAGTGCTCGGGCAGGCGCTCGCGCGCCTCGGCCAGAGCCATTTCGCGATCATTCCCGGCGAGCTGTCGTCCGCCGCGCCGGGCGCGGCCGAGCTGCTCGAGGGCCGTTCCGGCGCGACGCTGTGGTTCACCCCGCGCGCCGGCGAGCCCGCGGCGTGGGACGCGATCGTGGCGGCGGTCGAGCCAGGATCCCCCGCCGAGTCGGCCGGCATCTCGCCGGGCATGCGCGTCCTGCGGATCGGCGACCGCGAGCCCGGCACGAGGCTCCCTCCGGGCGACGGGCTCGAGCGATACCAGCGTGCGAACATTGCCGCGGCGCTCGCGAGCGGCGAGCCCGGATCGAAGGCCACCTGGCGCGTCGAGCCGATGGGCGGCGAGGCGCGCGACGTCGAGGTCACGTACGCCGCCGACGAGCGCCCGCAGGCGAAATTCGCGTCGCTGCCCCCGATGCCCACCGAGCTCACGTGGCGCCACCTCGACGAGACCGAGCGCGAGCGGTGGGGCGCCGGCGACCGCGAGATCGGGCTCATCTCCTTCAACATCTGGCTCATCCCGGTCGCGCGGCCGTTCGACCGGGCCATGGACACGCTGCGCACGGCCGACGGCATCGTGATCGACCTGCGCGGGAACCCCGGCGGCATCGGCGCCATGGCGATGGGCATCGCGGGCCACTTCACCGCCGAGCCAGCGAGCCTGGGCGAGATGCGCACGCGCGACACGAAGCTCTCGTTCACGACGAACCCGCGCCGCTCCAGCACGTCCGGCGCCGCCGTCGAGCCCTACGCGGGACCGGTGGCGATCCTCGTGGACGACGCGAGCGCGAGCACCACCGAGATCTTCGCCGGCGGCATGCAGCACCTCGGCCGGGCACGCGTTTTCGGCCGCCGCACGGCGGGCGCCGCGCTTCCCGCGATGATGACCCCGCTGCCGAACGGCGACGTGTTCCTGCACGCCTTCGCCGACTACCGCCTGCCCGACGGCACGGCGCTCGAGGCCACCGGGGTGCGCCCCGACAACGCACGACCGTACGACCGCGCCGACTACGCGCGCGAGGGCGACCCCGCCCTCGCCGAGGCGGTGCGGTGGATCGCATCCGAGCGGCGCATGCCGCGACCGGGGCCGAAGGACCCCCAGACACCGTCACCATGATCACCATGAACACCGTCGACCGCATCGCCCGTTCCTCCGCCCGCACCGTGCTCTCGACCGCCGCGCTCGCGGCGCTCCTGGCGCTCCCGGCGGTCGCGCAGGATGCCGCACCCGCGGCTCCCGCCGCGCCGAAGGCGCCCGCGGCCCCCAAGGCGCCGGCCCCCGCGAAGCCCGCCGCACCGAAGATGCCGGCCGCGCCGGCGCTGAAGGAGCTGCCCGTCGAGGGCCAGAAGCCCTCGGCGAAGGAGGTGTTCACGAAGCACCTCGAGGCCACCGGCGGCAAGGCCGCGTGGGAGGCGAAGACGAGCATGGTGGCCAAGGGCGCGATCGAGATCCCCGCGGCGCAGCTGAAGGGAGCGATGAGCACCGTCGCCGCCGCGCCCGACCGCGTCGCCGTGAGCATGGAGCTTCCCGGCATCGGCACCACCAGCCAGTGCTTCGACGGCACCGTGGGATGGAGCATGGACCCGATGCGGGGCCCGGCGATCATGGGCGAGAAGGAGGTCTCGCAGATGAAGCGCGACGCGAACTTCCTCCGCGACCTGCAGATGGCCAACGACCCCGGCGCCGCCGAGGTCGCGGGCCTCGTCGAGTTCGAGGGCACGCCCTGCTGGCACGTGAAGGTCGACGGCAACTCGTACCTCTACGCCAAGGACACCGGCCTCATGAAGGGCATGCGAATGACCGCCGCGACGCCGATGGGCGACCTCCCCGTGACCGTCCTGATGGAGGAGTACAAGGACTTCGGCGACGTGAAGATGGCGACGCGCAGCACCACGAAGGTCATGGGACAGGTGCAGGTCATGTCGTTCGAGGCGGTCGAATGGAACGCCGCCAAGGACGACGCGTTCGCGATGCCCGCCGAGATCAAGGCGATGAAGGACGCGTCGAAGGCCGCGCCCGCGGCCGCTCCCGCCCCCAAGGCCGCCCCGTGACGCGAGGCGCCGTCGAGCTCCGCGCCGTCACGAAGCGCTTCGGCCAGGTCGAGGCCGTGTCTGGGATGGACCTGTCCGTCGCGGCCGGGTCCCTCACGGGCTTCATCGGCCCCAACGGCGCCGGAAAGAGCACGACGATCCGGATGATCATGTCGATCATCCGGCCGGACTCGGGCACGGTCGACGTGCTCGGAGCCGACGCCATCGCCGCCAAGGACCGCATCGGGTACCTGCCCGAGGAGCGGGGCCTCTACCGGCGCATGCGCGTCACGGAGTTCCTGTGCTACATGGCCGCGCTCAAGGGCATGCCCGCGCACGGCCTGCGCGCGCGCGTGCGGGCGTGGCTCGAGCGCGTGCAGCTTCCCGAGGCCGAGCGGAAGCGGTGCCAGGAGCTCTCGAAGGGCCAGCAGCAGAAGGTGCAGTTCATCGCGAGCGTGATCCACGAGCCCGAGCTCATCATCCTCGACGAACCCTTCAGCGGGCTCGACCCCGTCAACGCGAGGCTCCTGAACCGGCTCATCCGGGAGATCCACTCGACCGGGCGAACGATCATCTTCTCGACGCACGTGATGCACCAGGCGGAGCAGCTGTGCGACCGCATCGTGCTGATCAACCGCGGCCGGAAGATCCTCGACGCATCGATGCAGGAGATCCGCGCCCGCTTCGACCCGCGCGTGGTCGAGGCCGAGCCGCTCGACGGCGACGCGCGCGCGGCCGACGCGCTGGCGCGCGTGCCGGGCGTCGCGTCGGCGCACTGGTCGCCGGAGCGCCGCGCCGCGGAGCTCGCGCTGGCGCCCGGCGCGGACGGGCAGGCCGTGATGGGCGCCGCGGTCGCCGCGATGCCGCTTCGGCACGTGGCGCTGAGGCGCACCACGCTCGACGACGTGTTCGTCGAGCTCGTCGGCGAGGCCGCACCACCGAGCGAGGAATCCGGAAATGGCTGACCCGAAGGACAGGGGCGCCGCACGGCGCGTGATGGCGGTGGCGCTCCGCGAGTTCCGGCACACGGTGCTCACGAAGGGGTTCATCTTCGGCGCCCTGGTGATGCCGGTCATCATGTTCGCGGCGTTCGCGGCGCTCGGGCTGCTCCTGGACTCGAAGCTTCCGCCCACGGTCGGCACCGTCGCGGTGCTCGACGCCTCGGGGTCGGTGGAGCGGCACGCGCGCGAGGAACTGGCGAACGACCGCATCAACGCGGTCGAGTTCGACGGCAAGCGCATCAAGGAGACGAGCCTGCCCGCGCCGCCCGCCGGCGCCGCGCAGCCGTTGGTGCCCCGCATCGACCTGACGCTCGAGTTCCCGCGCGACCCGGCCCAGGAGCAGGCGCTGCGGGACCGGATCCGGGACGGCGGGCTGCTCGCGCTCGCGATCGTGCCGCCCGAGGTGCTCGCGGCCGACCCGAAGGCCGCGGACGGCGGAGCGGCATCCTTCACGCTCGTCGTCCCCTCGGGAAGCCCCCCTCGGCTCACCTCGCTCATCGAGCGCTCGGTCGCAAGGTCCATCGTGAAGGCCCGCGTCGAGCGCGCCGGGAGCGACTGGAAGTCGCTCGACGCGCTCCTCAGCGTTCCGGGCACGTCGGTCCGGCGCCTCAGCGAGGACGGCGCCGAGAGCGAGGAGAACGTGGTCGCGAAGACGCTGCTGCCGATGGGCTTCATGCTCCTCATCTGGGTGGCCACGTTCACCAGCGGCAACTACCTGCTGACCACCACCATCGAGGAGAAGTCGAGCAAGGTGATGGAGGTGGTGCTGAGCGCGGTGAGCCCGATGCAGCTGCTTGCGGGGAAGATCCTCGGCTTCGCGGCAGTGTCGGTGCTGATGGTCGGCATGTACGGGGCGCTCGGCGTCGCGGGCCTCGCGTTCGCGGCGATGGGCGACCTCGTCTCGCCGGGGCTGCTGGTGCTCATGGGCGTGTACTTCGTCATGGCCTACGCGTTCGTCGCCATCATGATGGCGAGCGTCGGCAGCGCGGTGAACGACCTGCGCGAGGCGCAGAGCCTGGTGACGCCGGCGATGCTGGTGCTGACGGTGCCGCTCATGCTGTGGCTTCCGATCAGCGAGCAGCCCAACGGCACGCTCGCGGTGGTGACGAGCTTCATCCCCCCGGCCATCCCGTTCGTGATGGTGCTGCGCGTGGCCGCCTCGAGCGAGCCGATCGCGGCATGGCAGGTGGCGGCCAGCATCGCGTGGGGCTTCGCCTGGGTCGGCGTGTTCCTGTGGGCCGGAGCGAAGGTGTTCCGCGTGGGTGTCCTGATGCAGGGCAAGCCGCCGACGCCGCGGGAACTCCTGAAGTGGATCCGCATGGCGTAAGGCGGGCGCAGCGGGCCGGGCGTGCGCGCGGGGCCGGCCGTACAGTTGGCGCGTGGCAAGCACCGTCGCGCTGACGCTGGTGACGCTCCTCCTGGTGGCGCTCGTCGCCGCGGGCGGGATCGGCGTCACGTGGTGGGCGATCTTCGGGGACAAGTCCCGCGGGCGCCGGCGCTGCCCGCGCTGCTGGCACGACCTCTCCGGCACGCCCGGCCTGACCTGCGGCGAATGCGGCCATGCCGCGCGGGACGAGGGAGCGCTGCACGCCGCGCGCCGCCGGTGGAGCATCGCCGCCGTGACGGTGGCCTTCATGGTGGGCGTCGCCGGGTGGGCCAGGCTCGAGGTGCTCGACGCGAAGTGGCACACGCACCTTCCCGACGGTGCGCTCGCGCTCGTGGTGCGCACGCTCGACCCGGGCTCCGTCCCGGACTGGACCTGGGCCGAGCTCGATGCGCGCGCGTCGATGGACACGCTGGGCGCCGATGCCGCGATCGATGCGCTCGGGGCGCTGGTGCAGCCCGGCGAGGGCATCCCGCCGTGGGAGCCGCGCGCACGGCTGGTGGAGTCGCTCGCGTCCACCGAGCCCGACGAACTTGACGATGATCCATCCGCGGATCCGCCGACGCTGGCCGCGCGCGCCGCCGCGCGCACCGCGTTCCTCGCGCGGCGCGATGCACTCGTGGCCTCGGTGCCGGTGCACGTGACGGTGCGCGTGCCCGCGGCATGGCCCGCCGACGAGGACCCGGCCGCGCTCGCGTGGGGATGGCTGCCCGGCCGGGACGCGCAGTGGCGCGTGCGGATCGAGGGCGACCGCGAGTGGATCGCGTCCGAGGGCGGGCGGCCGCGTCGCACGCCCGACCGCACGACGGTGCTCCGCATGCCCCGGCCGGGGCCCGACGGGCGCGTGCAGGCGCGCGTCGAGGCGCAGTGGCGCCGCGGCGCGGAGGACGGCGCGTGGTCGCCGTCGACGTGGATCGAGGTCGATGCGCCCGTGCGCTCGCTCGCCGAGGGCCTGCCCGTGCCGATCGACGACGCCGCGCTCGACGCGGCCGCGCGCGAGGCGTTCGCGCTTCCCGTGACCGCGTGGCAGGACGACCTGCGCCCCGTGACGTTCACGTTCGACCCGAGACCCGACTTCCCGCTCCCCGACGGGATCGACCGCGTGCTGGTGGGCGTCCTGGTGGAGCTCGTCGAACGCGGCACCGTTCGCCGGACCGTCGCGTTCTGGTGGCAGCCGGGCGCGGACCGTCGCGGTTCCGAGGTGCTCGTCGAGGACCTCGACGCCCTCCGGAGGTTGCGGGAACTCGCCTCCGCGGACACCCAGGGGCCGGTCGAGGGTTGGTCGCTCCGGATCCGAGGTGATCGACGGACGGCGCTCCTTGCCACCGGGATCGATCGGCCCCCGCAGGAAACGCACGGGTTCTGGTCCGGGTCGCTCGAGGCGCCGGCCGTCGTGCGGCGCGAACGCAGTCCGGCGCCGCGGCGACCGGCCTGGCGCATCCCCGCCGCCGCTGGCGACTGATTATCGGATGAAATCCGCGATTCCGGCCACGAACCGTGAGCCGACGCCGCCGCGTCCCGCGCCTCCGAGGGTGCAGCGCCGGTCCCTTCCGGCGTCCCCTCTGCCGATGGATTCAAGGAGTTCTTCCATCATGTCGTGCTCCCTTTCGCACATCCCGACTGCCCACCCCACGTTCGCCTCCGCGACGCTCCGCCACGGACGCAACCTGCGCGCCGAGCATGAGTGGTTCCGCGCCGACGCGGACCGTGCCGGAGGCATCGACCTCGCGGACGCGCACATGCTGGTGCTTGCGGACGAGTGCGTCGCAGCCACCGACGGCGCGCCCATCGAGGTGTCGCTCGTGGTCGCCCCCGGAACCGGAACGGGAAGCGTGGAGATCACGCACGCGCTGGAGGACGGCAGCGAGGTCCGCGTGACAGATGCGCACATGGTGCCCGTCGCGGACCTCGAGCCCGGCACGAACGGCCGCATCCGCATCCCCGTGGGTGACGAGCCCGTATCGATCTCGGCGCGGCTCTCGTCCGGCGGCAGCGTGCGCGTGCGGCTCAGCGCTGCATGACGCGACGGCCCGGGCGCATCGCGTTCGCGAGCTCGCGGAACCCCGACGCCATCTCGCTCGCGGCCTGGAACCGGTCCGCGGGCTCCTTGGCGAGCGCCTTCTCGAAGAACGCGCACGCGGGGTGCCCGGCCTCGACCGCGCCGGTCGACTCGATGCCGATCGCGGGCTCGGCGATGATGGTGCGCAGCTTCTCGGCCGAGGTCTGCCCGTCGAAATCGAACGGCATCCGGTTGGCGAGGAGCTCGAACGCGACCACCGCCAGCTGGTAGAGGTCGGAGCGGTGGTCGGCGCGGCGCGACTGGCCCGAGGCCTGCTCGGGGCTCAGGTAGCTGAGCGTCCCGACGATCTGCCCGGTGAGCGTGTGCTCGTGGCGCGACTGCATGGTGCCCTCGGACACGCGCGCAGCGCCGAAGTCGATGACCTTCGCGCAGCCGGACCGGTCGACCAGGATGTTCGCGGGCTTCAGGTCGCGGTGGACGACGTTGCGCGCGTGGGCCACGGCCACGGCGTCGGCCACGTCGGCCATGAGCTGCATTCGGCGCCACGCGGGCACGCGCGACTCGCGGCAGTGGCGGCGGATGTCGCCGCCGTCGACGAAGTCCATCACCAGGTACGCGCAGCCGTTCTCGAGCGTTCCGCGGCCGCGAAGCCCCACCAGCGATGCGTGCCGCAGCGTCGAGAGCAGCTTGCACTCGCGGTTGAAGCGGCGCGTGGCCGAGCGGCCCGCGCTGCGCGTGTCGATCACCTTGACGGCCACGCGGTCGCCGGTCGAGTCCTCCCAGCAGAGGAAGACCACGCCGACGCCACCGCGGCCGAGCTCGCGGATGAGCGTGTAGCCGGGGGGCAGCGTCGCCAGCGGCGCGGGGGCGGCGTCCGCCGAGAGCGCGTCGCCCTGCCTCGTCTCCCATGCGTCGTCGGAATCCGCGTCGGCGGCGAGCAGGTTCATCACCAGGTCGTGCAGCATCGCGTCGTCGCCGGCCGAGTCCTGCACGAACGAGGGGCGCTCCTCCGCGGGGTAGTCGAGGGCCACCGAGAAGATCGCGCGCGCGCGCCGGAGGCGCTGCACGCCGTCCGCCCGCGCGGCGTCCCGTGCGCCTTGCGGCGCGGGGCGATCGTCCTGGTGCTTCACGTCTTCCCTCTCCACGACCGAACTCCCTCACGAATCGGCGGTCGCGCGCACGCGCCGCCGGGTCCTGCTCACTCCCCTTCCGCGTCCGCCAGCTCGATGCCGAGCTTGCTCGCCAGGAAGGCCCTTCCGAATCGGAACGCGCGCACGACGGTGGGGCGGGCGACGCCGAGCGCGCTCGCGATCTCCTCGAGCGTCATGCCTGCATACACCTTGCACTCGATCACCTGCACGGCGCGCGGGTCGACGGCCTCGAGCTCCTCGAGCGCCTCCTCGATCGCGAGCACGCTGGCGGGGTCGAGCCCGTCGCACTGGACGAACGCCAGGGGCGCGTCGCCCATCCGCCGCGAGGCACCGCGCTTGGCGGCCGAGCGCGAGCGGGCGTGGTCGACGAGCACGCAGCGAAGCGTGCTGGCGCAGACGGCGAGCAGGTTGGCGATCGTCGGGAACTCGCCCGGGGAGCGGTGCGCCAGGCGCAGGAACGCCTCGCTCACCACGGCGGTCGGCTGCAGCGTGTGGCTGGCCCGTTCCTGCCGCATCATTCCCGAGGCCATGGCCCGCAACTGCGGGTACAGCTCCTCGAAGCCCTCTGCGATCGTCTGAAGTTTCATGGTCTTGCGCGGCGCAATGGCACCGCGCTCCCTTTCCGCTCTCTGGACCGAACTGCTCACTGCGAGTCCCTCCTGCAGGCGCGACTCAACTGCAAGTCCCTCCTGCGGGGAGGACCATGCCCCGCCCCGGACGTAAGTCAAGGAAATGTGCCGTAAAGACACCGATAAGCGGAAAAACAGCTCGGCCGCGGTCCTGCGTTCCCACGTCAGGACCGCGGCCGAAGGCACCGGGCCGTCGCCAGGCGCCATTCGCTGCGGAACGCACGGTTGCTGTCGCCTGGGGCCGGTGGTTCCCGACCGGCCTTGGCGCGTGCGCGGCAGGTTGCCCTGCCACCGTCCGAGGCGCGGGAGGCGCGCGCTCCGGATCATGCCGCCGGGCGAAATCCGGAGGGATTTCCCGAAAATGCCCCCGCCCTACACTCGCGCCATGCACCCGAACCTCTGGGCCCCCTGGCGCATGGCGTACATCCGGGACCTGGAGGCCCGGGCCGCCGAGGCGGGGTCGGGGGCACCCACCGGCAGCCCCAACTTCCTGGCCGACTGCTGGGCCCACCCTGAGCGCGACGCCGCCCAGCACGTGATCCACCGGGACACCCGCGGCATGGTGCTCCTCAACCGCTACCCCTACACGAACGGACACCTGCTGGTGGCGCTGGGCGAGGCCCAACCGACGATCGACGGCTACGCGCCGGCCGACCGCGCGCACTTCTGGCGCCTCATGGAGCTGGCGATGGAACTGTGCCAGCGTGCGTTCCAGCCGCAGGGCATGAACGCGGGCCTGAACCTGGGGCGTGCGGGCGGCGCGGGGCTTCCCGAGCACCTCCACGGGCACGTGGTGCCGCGCTGGGCGGGCGACACGAACTTCATGAGCGTGCTCGGTGAGGTGCGCGTCATCCCCGACGCCCTCGAGCATGCCTATGGGGCGTACCGACGGCATCTTCATGACGCTCGTGCGAAGCTCGGCCTCGACGGCGACTGAACGCGGGCTAGACTGACCGTGGATCGACGGGGTCCGACCCCCTCGGGAGCAGGTTCGGCGCCTATGTGCTCGAACCGATGCGAACCCCAAGGGATCGCCCCCCAATCGCTGCGACGATGGCCATGCCTCCTCTGAGTGGAAGGCCGGGATCGACGGCAGGCGAACCCACCTACGCTTGGGGTTCGAGCTTCGCGCTGACCGGCCCCCGGCGGGGTCGGGCTCCGTCGATCCCCTTGCCCGCACCCCACACCCCCGCCGCCGAGATCGCAGGGCCGCGATGAGGCACGCAGCACATCCCCGCGCGCTGGTCGACCTGGTGACCGGCTGGCTGTGGAGCTTCCACCCGCGGAGCGTGCAGCCGATGCAGCGCGCGAACTACCTGCGCGAGCTGGTGTCGTGGGCGTTCCTGCCGGTGATGCTCGGCGCGATCGAGGGCGGCACCATGTCGGTGCTCGTGAAGAAGGCATGGACCGGGGTGCCGGGGATCTCGCCGGCGACGCTCGACTTCGCGGTCGCGTTCGTGAGCGCGGCCCCGAACTTCGCGAACCTCACCAGCTTCCTCTGGGCGCGCCTGAGCGCAGGCCGCGACAAGGTCGCCCTCATCTCGCGCATCCAGCTGGCGACGTGCGCGTGCGTGGCGCTGGTGGCGGCGATGCCGGTGAACGAGTGGGGGCTGGTGGGCACGTGCGTCCTGGTGCTCCTGGCGCGCACCACGTGGACGGGCGTCATCACGGTGCGCGCGGCGATCTGGCGGCAGAACTACCCGAAGTCGAGCCGGGCGAGCATCGCGGGCAAGATGGCCACGGTGCAGTCCATCATGCTGGCGCTCGCGGGGTGGCTGGTCGGCGCGAGCATGGACTTCAGCCCCGCGAGCTTCCACGTCGTGTTCCCGCTGCTCGCGGCGGTCGGCGTGTACGGGAACTCGATCTTCCGCGGCGTGCGCCTGCGCGGCGGCCGGCGCCTGGCCGAGCGCGAGCGCGCCGAGAGCGGCACGGCGCGCGTCTCGGCGAACCCCGCGCGCACCGCCGCGATGGCCGGCGACGCGCTGCGCACGAACTGGCGCGTGCTGGTGGTCGACCGCGAGTACCGCACCTTCATGGCGTGGATGTTCGTGTTCGGGCTCGGCAACCTGATGATCGGCGCGCCGCAGGCGATCTTCCTGGAGGACCGGCTGGGCGCGAGCTACCTGCAGGCGATCCTGGCGACCACGGTGATCCCGCTCCTTGCGATGCCGCTGGCCATCCCGGTGTGGGCCAAGCTCCTCGACCGCGTGCACATCGTGCGGTTCCGCGCGATCCACGGCTGGGCGTTCGTGGCGGCGGCGGGCATGATGTGGCTCGCCGCGTCCACCGAGCAGCTGTGGCTCTTCTACGTGGCGGGCGCGTGCATGGGGGTGGGGTTCGCAGGCGGCAGCATCGCCTGGAACATCGGGCACCAGGACTTCTCGACGCCCGAGCAGGACGCCCTCTACATGAGCGTGCACGTGACGCTGAACGGCATCCGCGGCGTGATCGCGCCGTTCGTGGCGGTCGGCCTCTACGCGTGGCTCGAGGCGCGCGGGGCGTCGAGCCTCACGTTCGCGGCGTGCTTCGCGGTGAACGTGGTGGGCGTGCTCGGGTTCGCGTGGCAGTGGCGCGGGATGCGCGCGCGGCTCGCGGGCTTCGACCGCGGCGGGCGCACGGCGTCCGTGGACGCGTCGATCGACGAGGACGAGCCGCTGGGGCGGATCCGCGCGTCGATCGACCGGGGGGATTGAAGGCGCGCGCCGGGCTCACGGGTCGCGCGCGACGCGGAAGCCCAGCCGCGGGTTCGCCGACCCCTCGCCCAGCCCGGTGCGCGACGACGACCGCACGACGCTCGGGGCGTCGTTCCACGACCCGCCGCGCACCGCCCGGAACGCCCCGGACTCGGGGCCCTGCGGGTCCGTCTGCGGGTCGGGCCGATAGGCGTCGTAGCGGTCGTTCACCCACTCGGCCACGTTGCCGAGCATGTCATGGAAGCCGAGGGCGTTCGCCGCGAGCCCGCCGACCGGGCGCGTCTGCGCGCCCGAGGTGGCCGAGATCCACGCGATCGATCCCACGGTGGCATCCTCGACCGAACCGTCGTGGAACGGCGTCGGCGTCCCCGCACGGCACGCGAACTCCCACTCGGCCTCGGTCGGCAGCCGCATGCCCGCGGGCGCGAGGAACGACTGCGCGCCCGTCCAGCTCACCCGCTCCACGGGGCGGTTCGGCACCTGGGCCGCGGGCACGAAGGCGCTCGCGCCGGCGAACGACGACGGGTTCGAGCCCATGCGCGCCGTCCATTGCGCCTGCGTCAGTTCGAAGCGCCCGAGGTAGAAGGGCCGTGTCAGCGTGACCTCGTGCACCGGCCACTCGGCCTGGAAGCACGGCACCTGGATCGACCCCATCACGCATCCCATGAGGAACGTCCCCGGCGGGACGAGCAGCATCTCGACCTGCGTCTCGACGTCGCGCACGCGCCACGCAAGGCCGGTGGCGGCGATCGCGTCGCGCAGCGCGGCGTCGGTGACCACCGCGGGGTCGGGCCGCGACTCGACGAGTGTCGCCCACGAAGGAACCGTCACGGGGCACTCGCCCCACGCGAAGAGGAGCAGCCCGAGGTCCGCGCCGTCGACGATGCCGTTGGCATCGAGGTCCGCGGCGCATCCGTCGCACGGGCCCCACGACGTGAGCACCGCTCCGAGGTCGGAGCCAGCCACGGAACCGTCCGCGTCAAGGTCTGCGGCGCACCCGGGGTGCGCGCGTTGCGAGAGCAGCGCGACCGGCGCCAGCAGCGCGGCGAGGACCAGGCGGGACGAGGGGCGGCGAAGGCGCATGCCGGGGTTCGGTGACAACCTACCGCCAACCTTCGTGATTCCACGCACGATGCCCCTCGATCCCCGCCCCCAACGTCCGCGATAAAGGAGTGCGGGGTTGCCCGGGACCGGGTTTGCGGAACCCGACCATCGCGCGCATGCGCGAGGCGGTGCCCTTGCCCACGCGGCACGCATACGAGTGCGCCACGAACCGCCGCTCGAAGTGCGGTTCGAGCAGCGAGACCAGCGCGTGGTGCACCACCCGGTCGGCGAACGGGGCCGCGCTGATGAGGCGGGGCTTCGGCTCGCGGATCACGTACGAGCGATACGCGCCCGGCACCCACGTGCCGCCGGCCAGCTCGGCCGCCAGCCGGAAGCACTCGGGCTCCATGTTCAGGAGGAAGGCCGCCGCGTCGGGCTTGCGCTTCTTGCCGCGCGCAGCGCTGCGCGCGCAGGCCATCAGGTGGGCGGGTTCGCAGAGGGTGCGGAAGAGTTCGCCGTTGCGACCGATGCCCTTCGCCATGCGCCCACCTGGTTGCCGAGGTCCACCTGCATGCGCGCCAGGTGCAGCGCGGACTCCTCGGAAAGGAGATTGAGTTCGCGCGCCATCCGCGCCAGGTGGCGCGCGCTCTGCAGCCGTGCGTTGCCATGTTCGAGCGCGGCGGCGCGCGCGCCGCCGCCGCGCGCATACTGCGCGCGGACGAGTTCCTCGAGCACGTCGAAGTGCGCGGCTTCCAGCCGCGCACCCAGGCCAAAGCGCACGTTCTTGGGGAACTTGCCCACCTTGGGGATCAGCCAGCGCAGGATGTCGCTTGCCAAAATCACCGCGGTCGGCTCCGCCGACCGCGGGCGCACGTCACCGCTTCCTTCGTACCCCGGGGGCAGTTCAAGCACCACCTGTGCCGGGTCCGGCACCTTCGGAAGTGACATCGCGTCGAGGCCCCGTGGTGGCAGGGAAAAGGGAAGAGGGAAGAAGGGAAAAGGAAATCAGGGGGTCCTCGCGACGCGGAACCCGACGTTGGGGCGCGTGTAGCCGGGCGTGTCGCTGCCGCGGGCGGACGAGCGCACGACGTCCGTGTCGCCGTTCCAGCCGCCGCCGCGGATCAGGCGGCCCGACGCACTTACCGGACCCGTTGGGTTCGTCTGGGCGCTGCTCGGGTACGCGTCGTACCAGTCGTTCACCCACTCCCACACGTTGCCGAGCATGTCGTGGAGACCGAAGGCGTTCGCTGCCTTGAGACCAACGTCCCGAGAGCCGCACCCCGTGCCGCCCGAGCAAGTGTTGTAGTAGAACCAGGCAAGATTCCCGACCGTGTTGTCATCCGTCGACCCGTTGTAGAAAGGCGTCTGCGTGCCGGCGCGGCACGCGTACTCCCACTC
>CAMDUT010000048.1 GCA_945877905.1 Phycisphaera mikurensis NBRC 102666
GCGAGCGGCGTGAGCGGCGCCCCCTGGCCGCCGTGCGCGAGGTCGTTGCCGCGGAGGTCGAAGACCACGTCGCAGCCGAGCGCGCGTGCCAACGGGTGCGCGTTCACGAGCTGCCAGCTCGCGGGCGGGCGGTGGAAGACGGTCTGGCCGTGGATCGACGCGAGGTCGGGCCGGGGCAGGGCGGCGCCGTCGAGGAATGCGCGCGCCTCGGCGGCGTGGAAGTCGCCGAAGTCGAGGGCGAGCGCGGCGAATTCGCCGGCCGTCATCGGCCGCTGCTCGGCGGCGGCGCGCAGGCGCGCGGCGAGCGGGCCGAGCCCCGCCGAGCGGTGCGCGACGAGCGAGGCGCGCATCGCGAGGCCGGTGCCATCGACGCGGACGAGCGCGAGGTCGATGCCGTCGATGCTGGTGCCGGTCATGGCGCCGAGGACGTGTCGCACGCGCGTCATGCGTGGATCGTCGCAGCGCGGGGCGGGGCGGTCAAGCGCCCGCCCCGGTTCCCCTACACTTGGCGGATGCCTCGTTCGCTCGTGACTGGCGGCGCCGGATTCCTCGGATCGCATCTGTGCGACTCGCTGATCGCGAGCGGGCACGAGGTCACCTGCCTCGACAACCTCTTCACCGGCAGCCGGCACAACATCAGGCATCTCGAGGGTGCGCGCGGGTTCCGGTTCGTGGAGCACGACGTCACCGAGCCCTTCGACCTCGCGTGCGACTTCGTGTGGAACCTGGCGTGCCCCGCGGCGCCCGGCCACTACCGCTACGACCCGGTGAAGACGCTGATGACGTCGGTGCTCGGGGTGCATCACTGCCTGGAGCTGGCGCGGCGCACGGGCGCGCGCGTGTTCCATGCATCGACGAGCGAGGTGTACGGCGACCCCGACGTGCACCCGCAGCCCGAGTCGTACCGCGGCAACGTGAACCCGATCGGCCCGCGCGCGTGCTACGACGAGGGCAAGCGCGCCGCCGAGACGCTGTGCTTCGACCATCGCAGGATGCACGGCACCTCCATCCGCGTGGTCCGGATCTTCAACACCTACGGCCCGCGCATGCATCCGTACGACGGGCGCGTGGTGAGCAACTTCATCCGCCAATCGGTGACGGGCGAGCCGATGACCGTCTTCGGCGACGGGACGCAGACGCGGTCCTTCTGCTACGTCGACGACCTCGTCGCGGGGTTCCGGCTGCTGATGGACGCGCCCGAGCCGTTCACGGGCCCCGTGAACATGGGCAACCCGAACGAGTTCACGATGATCGAGCTCGCGCGCGAGGTGGCGCGCGTGGTGGGTGCCGACGCGCGCATCGAGCACCGCACCTTGCCGCAGGATGATCCGCTGCAGCGGCAGCCGGACATCGCGCTCGCGCGCACGGCGCTGGGGTGGGAGCCCCGGGTGCAGCTGGCGGAGGGCATCGCGCGCACCGTGGCCTGGTTCCGGTCGATCGACCCGTCGGAATACCCGGCGCCGACGCCCAACGTGATGCAGCCCGAGGCGCAGGCGCGCTGAACGCAGATTTTCCGCCGGGTGTCGCAGGTGCTTCCCCATGGGGAGCTACTGTCCGTTGCGTCAGGGATGCGTCGGGAGGGGTGGCAGCAAAAACCACCGAAAATCTCCCGAACATCCCTTGACAGGACCGATGGGTTTGGAGAACCTACCAAACACCGAACACCACGCGGAAGCACGCTGAAACCAGGCCCTGCAACGTTCGCAGGCCAGTGCGCACGGAACCGCAGCACCCGCCGGACGGCACCAAGCCCCGGCACCGACCGATGGAGCGACCGACCATGGCAACCCCGAACACCACCCCGACCGCCAACGGAACCCCCGCCCGCACCCCCGCTGCCGCCACGGCGACCGCCGGCGTGCCCGCGCGCCCGGGCACGGCAGCCCCGGCGGTGGCCAACTCTGCGAAGATGGCCTCCATGCCCAAGCCCACGGATGGAAAGCCGGCCGAGTCCCGCATCGACGTGAAGCCCGCGCCCGCGAAGCCGGCGGTGGACCCCGCCGCGCGCGCCGCGAAGACCAAGGCGCTCGAGGCCGCGGTCGGGCAGATCGAGAAGAACTTCGGCAAGGGCTCGATCATGCGGCTCGACAACGAGTCCGTGCCCGTGATCCCGTCGATCTCGAGCGGCGCGCTCAGCCTCGACCTCGCGCTCGGCGGCAAGGGCCTGCCGCGCGGACGCATCGTCGAGGTGTTCGGCCCCGAGAGCTCGGGCAAGACGACGCTGGCGCTCACCGTCATCTCCAACTGCCAGAAGCAGGGCGGCGTCGCGGCGTTCATCGACGCCGAGCACGCGCTCGACCCGTCGTGGGCCAAGCGCCTCGGCGTCAACCTCGACGAGATCCTCGTGTCGCAGCCCGACACGGGAGAGCAGGCGCTCGAGATCTGCGAGATGCTCGTGCGCTCCAACGCCGTCGACGTGATCGTCGTCGACTCGGTGGCGGCGCTCATCCCCCGCGCCGAGATCGAGGGCGAGATGGGCGACAGCCACGTCGGCCTGCAGGCCCGCCTCATGAGCCAGGCGCTGCGCAAGCTGACCGGCGCCATCGCCAAGAGCGAGTGCATCGTGATCTTCATCAACCAGCTGCGCGAGAAGATCGGCGTCATGTTCGGCTCCCCCGAGACGACCACGGGCGGCCGCGCCCTGAAGTTCTACTCCTCGGTGCGCATCGACATCCGCCGCATCGGCGCCATCAAGGACGGCGACCGCAACGTGGGCAACCGCGTCAAGGCGAAGGTCGTCAAGAACAAGATCGCGCCTCCGTTCCGCGAGGCCGAGTTCGACATCATGTTCGAGGAGGGCATCTCCATCTCGGGGGACGTGCTCGACCTGGCCGTGGCCGACAGCATCGTCGACAAGAGCGGCGCATGGTTCAGCTACGGTGACGTGCGCCTGGGCCAGGGCCGCGAGGCGTCGAAGACCTTCCTGCGCCAGAACCCCGACCTCATGGACGAGGTCCGGCGCGAGGTGCTGAAGCACCGGATGGCGAACCCGTCCGCGGCGGCGCCGAAGTCGCGCCCGTCCGACGACGAGTGAGCCCGGGGGCCCGCGCTCCATCCTGCGGGTCCAACGGTCCGCGCGCGACGCCCCTCGACGGAGGCGTCGCGCGCGGCGTCGCGTCCGCGCGCCTCACGAGAGGCCGACGGTCGAGCGCGCGCTCGGGGCGAGGCGGAGGTCGTCGTGCTCGCCCGCTGCAAGCCGCCAGTGCGCGAGCCCCGCGATCATCGCCGCGTTGTCGACGCAGTAGGGCATCGCGGGCAGGCGCAGGGACATCCCGCGCGCGTCCGCGAAGCGCGCGACCTCGGCACGGAGGTGGCGGTTGGCGCTCACGCCGCCGCCCACGAGGAGCGTGCGGGGCGCGCCGCCCCCGGCGGCGAGCGCGTCGTGCGCGCGCCCGAGGACGTCGATCACCTGCGCGACGGCCGCGGCCTGGAAGCCGGCGCAGAGGTCGCTGACGCGGCGCTCGGTGAGCGGCTCGGGCGGCGGCGGCGGCGCGCGGTTGGGCGCTGCGGGCACGCCGCGGACGGCGTAGAGCAGGGCGGTCTTCATGCCGCTGAAGCTGAGGTCGAGGGTGCGCGCGTTCGGGGTCGCGTCGTCCGGTGCGCCCGAGGCGGCCTGCGTGCCGTGCGAACCCGGCGCATCCTGCGCGGCGGGCGCAGTCCCGCGCCTCACGCTCCGCGCGGTCAGGCGCGGCATCGGGAATCGCACCGCGGTCGGGTCGCCGTCGGAGCTGCGCGCATCGAGCAGCGGGCCGCCCGGATAGCCGAGCCCGAGGACCGTGGCCGCCTTGTCGAATGCCTCGCCGATGGCGTCGTCGATCGTTCGGCCCATGAGCCGCATCTCGAGCGGGCCATCCATGCGGAAGAGATGCGTGTGGCCGCCGCTCACGACGAGCCCCAGCGCGGGCCACGCGGGCTCCTCGGCGTCGAGCAATCCCGCGGCCAGGTGCGCGGCGACGTGGTCGATCCCGATCACCGGGACGCCGAGTGCCCATGCGTAGGCCTTCGCCGCGGCGTTGCCGACGAGAAGCGACCCGATGAGCCCGGGCCGGTTGCCGACGGCGATCGCATGGAGGTCGGTGGCGCACACGCCGGCGTCGTCGAGCGCGGCGCGCACCGTGGGCACGATCCGCTCCAGGTGCGCGCGGCTCGCGAGTTCCGGTACCACGCCCCCGTACCGGCGGTGCAGCTCGTGCTGGCTGCCCACGACGTTGCTGAGGACGCGCGGTGAGCGGGCGGTCCACCGGACGACGCTGGCCGCGGTCTCGTCGCAGCTGGTCTCGATGCCGAGGATGGTCGCGCCCTCGAAGGGCGCGTGCTGGCGCGGCGCGGTCACTTCGCCTCCGGCTCGTTCGCTGCTCCCGCCTCGGGAGCGGTGGGGCGCGGTGCCTGCGGCGTGCCGCGCGACGCGCCCGGTTCCTGTGCAGGGACGAACTCGGGCGCGACGCTGGTCCCCGGCCCGAGCGTCCCGCGCACCGTGGCCGGGTCCTTGATGATCCATCGGCCGACCACGCGGCCCTCGCGGTCACGCAGCTCGACCTCGCCGTCGATGAGGTCGGCGTCGGGCGCGACGATCGGGTCGTCCACGCCCGCGCCCCCCGCGCGAAGGGACGAGATCGCCTCGTCGGCCCGACGCAGCTCGGCGAGCAGACGCCGTCGGTGCTCGAGCGTCGCCCGCAGCTCGTCGTTCGCGGCGCCGACGTCGCCCGACAGCCCGCCGACGGGTTCCCACTCGAGGCTGTCGAGGTACCCCTGCATCAGCTGCACCGCGGCGGCGAGCTGCGGGTCGTGCGCGTCGCGCCGGATCGACGCAGGGTTGGCCCAGTCGACCGGGGCGCTCGTCGCCGACGCGCCGGGTGCGGCGGCCGAGCCGCCCGCACCCACCCCGGATTCACGCGCCTGCCGCGCGGCGTTCGAGGCCACGAAGTCCGGTTCGGTGATCGGCACGTGGAACCCGGTGTCGGGCTCGACGCCCCACTTGGCAGAGCCGGGCTCCCGCGTCACCGTGCGCCCGCTCGGGAGCGAGTACCTCGCCGTGGTCAGCTTCACGGTCCCCGCGCCGTCCGGCAGCGGGAAAATGCGCTGCACGCTCCCCTTGCCGTAGGTGCGCTCGCCGACCAGCTTCGCGCGCCCGTGGTCGCGCAGCGCGCCGGCCATCACCTCGCTGGCGCTCGCGCTCGCGCGGTTGACCAGCACGACCAGCGGCACCATGAGGTCCCGCGCGTCCGCCGTGGCATCCCAGGTGCTGCCGGTCTCGCCTCGGCCGCGCGTGCTCACGATCGCGCCCTTGGAGAGGAACCGGTCCACCGCGCCCACGGCCGCGTCGAGCGAGCCGCCGCCGTTGTTGCGCAGGTCGATCACGAGCCCGGACAGCCCCTCGGCCTCCATCTCGGCGAGCGCCGCGTCGAGCTCGCCGAGCGTGCGCTCGGTGAACGACGCGATGCGCACGTACCCGACCTGCCGGTCGCCGTCGAGCACGTGCCGCCAGCCGTCGGCGCCGCGCGCAATGCCCTTCACGCTGCGCGTCTCGATGACGCGGCGGGTGACCGTGACCTCGCGCTCGGTGCCGTCGGGCCTTCGCAGCCGCAGCCTGCACGCGGTGCCGGGCTGGCCGGGCAGGAGCGACTCGAGCTCGGCGAACGCGATGCCCTCGGTGGATCGGCCGTCGACCTCGACCAGCTGGTCGCCCGGCAGGATGCCTGCCTCGAGCGCGGGCGAGTCGTCGATGGCGGTGACGACCACGGGAAACCCGTCGCGCACGTCGAGCTCGACGCCGATCCCCACGTACGAACCCGACACCTGGGTGCGGAGCCACCGCTCCTCGTCGGGGCCGAGGTAGGTGCTGTACGGGTCGCCGAGCGCATCGACCATCGCCGCCATCGCCGCGCGCTGCATCGCGCCCGCGTCGGGCTCCGCAACGAACGTGCCGGCGATGATCGCGCGGAGGTCGATGATCGGGTCGAACCAGCGGTAGGCGTCGGCCGGCGCGGGTCCTTGCTGCTGCGCGGCCGCCTCGGGCGGGGCTGCCTTCGCAGCCGCGAGCGCGGCCGTCGCGGTGAGGATCGCGGTCGCGAATGGGGGCACGGCGCGATCATAGGTGGCCCTCGGCCGCCCCTACAATCGCCTTGATGGAGACAGGCCGCCACGCAGAGGTCGACATCCGGGTGGAGCCCGCGGTGCTCGTGGGCGTGCGCCTCGGCGGCACGGACGAGGAATTCGAGGCATCGCTCGCCGAGCTCCGCTCGCTCGCCGAGACGGCGGGCGTGCGCGTCGTCGGCACCCTCGAGCAGCGTCGCGTGGCGCCCCGCGGCAAGACGTACATCGGGAAGGGCAAGGTCGAGGAACTGGCCGCGATGTGCCGCGAGCTCGGCGCCCGCGTCGTGATCTTCGACAACGAGCTCGCCCCGAGCCAGATCCAGGAGCTCGAGAAGGAGCTCTCGGTGAAGGTGATCGACCGCAGCGAGGTGATCCTCGACATCTTCGCCAACCGCGCCACGACCAAGCAGGCGCAGCTGCAGGTCGAGATCGCGCAGCTGGAGTACACGGCGCCGCGCCTGCGCGCGATGTGGTCGCACCTGGGGCAGGTGACGGGCGGCGCGCCGGTGGGAGTCGGCACGCGCGGGCCCGGCGAGCAGCAGCTGGAGATCGACCGCCGCATCGTGAAGGCCAAGCTCGACAAGCTGCGGCGCGAGCTCGGCGAGATCGAGGCCCGGCGGACGCGCGAGGTGCGCCAGCGCCGCGAGGAGCACTTCACCGCCGCGCTCGTGGGCTACACGAACGCCGGCAAGTCGAGCCTCTTCAACCGGCTCACGCGCGGCGGTGCGTACGCGGCCGACAAGCTGTTCGCGACGCTCGGAACCCGTGTCGAGCAGTGGAACCTCGGCGGCGGCAACGCCGCGATGCTCTCGGACACGGTCGGCTTCGTGCAGCGGCTCCCGCACCACCTCGTCGCGAGCTTCCGCGCCACGCTCGAGGACGCGATCGCGAGCCACGTGATCCTCGTGGTGCTCGACGTCGCGGACCGCTCGGCGCCCATGCAGTTCGACACCGTCACCGAGGTGCTCGACGAGATCGGCGCCGTCGAGCAGCCGCGCATCCTGCTCCTCAACAAGGTCGACCGGCTCGCCGGGACGTGGTCGCCCTCCGACGGGCCCGACACGAGGCTGCGGGACTGGCTCGAGCGCGTGCCGGACGCGATCCCGATCTCGGCCACCGAGGGCACGGGGCTCGACGACCTGGCCGCGCGCGTCCTGGGGCTCATGAAGGGGGACGTGCGCGCTTGCACGCTGCGCGTGGCGCTCGCCGACGGCCGGACCGTGGACTTCATCGAGAAGCGCGTCCCCGTGATCGACCGCCGGTGGACCGAGGGGCACGTCGAGCTCGACGTCGAGATCGGCCGCCGCCAGCTCGAGCAGCTGCTCGCCGGCGGCGCCCGCATGACCGTCGACGGGCTGCCTGCGCACGAGGGGCTGCGCGCCCTCTGGCCGCCGCCGGCGCGCCGTGAACCGCCGCGCGCGCGGCCGCACGACTCGTTCGCCGTGGGCGAGTGACGCGGCGTTCACCCCGCGCCGAGCGCGCGTCGCAGCACGTCGGCGGCCGCGCGCTCCGCGTCGCGGAGGGGGCCCGGGCCCCGTTCCCACACGCGTGACGGCGCCGCCGCGTCCACCGGCATCCATGCCACGAGGTCGCTCATCTCGTACTGGCCGCGCGACCAGAACCCGTCGTCCGCGCGGCCATGCGCCACGCGTTGGCCGCGCGGCGGGAACCGGTCCCAACGCTCGACGACGGTGCCGAGGAGCGCGGTCTCGACCGCGTCGAGCGCTCCCGCGCCGTCGCTCACGATGCACACGGCGTTGACGGCGCCCGGCATGAACTGGACGTAGGCCTTGCGCAGGAGGCGCTGCACGCGCGGGATCGCCGACTCCCACTCGGCGTCCGCCCCGGTGCGCAGCACGACGTGCGCCCCGGCCGCGGGCGCGGCGATGCGCGCGGACCCGATCCACGCTCCGTCGTCGCGGCGCGCGACGAACTCGTCGCCCACGCTCGCCTGGCGCACGAAGGGCTCGAGCGCCTCGCGCAGGGCGTCGAGGTCCGCGGCGCCGGCCGCGGGCGCCCAGCGCACCGTGACCGATACGGGACGCGCGATGCGTGTCACGGGCATGAGCGCGTCGGGAAGGGCAGCGGCCTCGCCCGTCGCCGCCGGCGAGGCGATGCGCTTCACGTGGACGAAGAAGTCGGCGCCGTCGCACCGCACGCGGAAGTCCGCGTGGCGGCCGTCGGCGGTGGGATGCTCGACGTCGAGCCGGCAGCCGGCCTCGAGCAGGCGTCGCGCGAGCACGGCCTCGGCGACCGAGCTCAGGAAGACGTCCTCGCGCCCCGAGGGGCGCTCGAGCGCCTCGACGAGCCGCCGGATCTGCCTACCCGCGATGCGTCCCCCGCGGTCACCCGCGGGCGGGGTCATCCAGGCGAGGATCTCCTCGCGCAGGCGCTGGACGTCGACGGGGGCGCTCAACGACCCGAGGGTAGCGGGGCTCCCCGGGGGGAGCGGTGCGCACAAACGAGCGACGCCGCGCGGGGCGGCGTCGCAGTGGCAACTCGCGGACTTGAACCGCGGACCCGCGCATTTTCAATGCGCTGCTCTACCAACTGAGCTAAGTTGCCTCGTCACGCCGGCGCCGGGGGCGCCGCCGTTCCGGTTGGATTGTCGCGTTCAGGTCGCCTTCGCTTCCGCTCCGAACGACCTCATCGCAGGAATGCGGAGGGTACGCGCTCCGTCGTCGGTGTCAAGGTGCGGGGCGCAGCTGGCGGCGCGGCCGAGCTCCACCTCGAGGCTCCCGAGGAGCCGCTCCGCGAGCCAGTGGCGCAGGGGCCGGATGGCCGGGAACGTGCGGAGGTCCGGGGGGCGCACGCCGCGCGGGCGCCGCGCGGCGCGCGGCCGGGCGGAGGCGGCCTCTGCCAGCACGGCATCGGTCGACGAGTCCCGCAGGTCGGTCCAGAACCGGCGCGCGAACTGGATGCCGCGGGTGCGGTCGAGCCGCGACGCGCACGCGCGGTCGAACGCGGGTCCGAGCGCCGTGACGAGGTCGGCCCACGCCTGCGGCTCGCCGCGCACGAGCGCCGCGGCGTGCACGGCGCACCGGATGTTCGAGATGCACCGCTCGGCGCGCGGCGCGCGTCCGAGCCCGGCCCGCTCGAGGTGCTCGATCACGTCGTCGGCCGAGACGCCGTACCGCACCGCGAGCTCGCCGGCCTCGCAGAAGTACGCGGTGCGCACCGCGGCGGCGATCGACGGGTGCAGCGGCGTGTGCGCGGCGGGCGCGGCATGCACCGCGGGCGACGCCGTCCGCGCGTGCGTCGCGCGTGCGTCGCCATGCGCTTCGAGCGTGTCCCAAAGCGTGGCGTTCGAGTCGTCGTGATGCATGTGGTGGGCCGCCTCCTGCGATTCCGTCTTGCGCGCGACGCGCGCCCGCATCCGTCCTGGAGCGTGCGCGGAGTGTAAATGCGCGATGGCCCGCGTCAATCGTGCGCGCCTGTTTCCGTGCGGATTTCCGCGCGAGGCATCAGTCGACCCGGACGTCGCCGAGCAGCCCGCGACGCACGTCGCGAAGGGCCGGGAACCCGTCGCGCCACTTCTCGAACGACGCGCGGTCGAGCTCGGCGACGAGCACGCGCTCCGCGTCGCCCGCCTCGGCGATCACCTCGCCGCTCGGCGCGATCACGAACGAGTCGCCGGCGTGGTCGACGTTGGGATCGCGTCCGATACGGTTGCACGCGACCACGTACGCCTGGTTCTCGATCGCTCTCGCGACGGCGAGCGCGCGGCGGTGCGCCTTGCGCGGCGCGGGCCAGCACGCGCCGACCATGAACACCTCGGCGCCCGCAAGTGCCGCGAGGCGAAAGAGTTCGGGGAAGCGCAGGTCGTAGCAGATCATCGGCGCGACGCGCCACGTGCCGTCGTCGGCGTGCACGTCGACCAGCGTGATCGAGTCGCCCGGCGCGTAGTGGCGATCCTCGCCGCCGGGAGAGAACAGGTGCACCTTGCGGTACGCGCCCGCAACCGAACCGTCAGGCCTCACGATCGACGCCACGTTGAAGAGGCGATTCCCGGACGCGTCGTGCGTCGCATGGCCTACCTGCATCCAGAGTCCGTGCGCGCGCGCCACGCGTGCGGCGGCTTCGAGGGGGTCGGGTCCCTCGACAGGCGGAGGGTCCATCGTGAACCCGGTGTCGGAGAGTTCCGGAAGCAGCGCGAAGTCCCCGGGCCGAAGGTTCGCGGACCCGGCGAGTCGTTCGACGGTCGCCCAGTTGGCGGTGCGGTCCCTCCACGCGACGTCGTACTGGAACGCGGCCACGCGCATGCCGAGGAACGTACCTCGTCCGGGAAAACGACGCGCCGCCGCCCGTGAAACGACCGCCCCCGCCCGTGAAACGACCGCCCCCGCCCGTGAAACGACCGCCCCCGCCCGTGGAGGGGCGGGGGCGTTCAGGGGCGACCGACGGGATTTGAACCCGCGACCCTCAGGACCACAACCCGATGCTCTGCCAACTGAGCTACGGTCGCCGCGTCGAAGGGGCAGGATGCTATCCGGCCCTCGGTGGAGGGTCAATCCCTGCGGGTTCCGGCGCGATCGGGCCGACATGGGACGTCCCCGACGTGGGTATCCTTGGCCACTTCGCACTCTGTTTCGGGAGCACCCCAGACCATGACCACCGCGACCGCCGCCGCCCCCCGCGCCAAGCATGACTTCGGCACCGCCGCCGTCCACGCGAACCTCGCCGCCCCCCGGCTGGTCGAGCTGGCCCTGGCCCGCGGCGAGGGCATCCTGGCCGCCAACGGCGCCCTGAACTGCGACACCGGCGCACGCACGGGCCGCAGCCCCGAGGACAAGTTCCTCGAGGACACGGCGAAGATCCACGGCAACATCGCCTGGGGCAAGGTCAACCAGCCGGTGTCGCCCGCGCACTTCGACGCCATCTACGCCAAGGTGATGGACCACATGCGTGCGAGCAAGGACGTGTTCCGCTTCGACGGCTACGCCGGCGCCGACCCCGCGTACCGCCTCAAGGTCTCGGTGTTCACCGAGGAAGCCTGGCACAGCCTGTTCGCGAAGACGCTGTTCATCAACGCCGAGCCCAACGAGCTCCCGAACTGGTCCAACGACTGGACCATCATCGACGCGTCGCGCCTCGAGCTCGAGGACCCCGCCAAGTACGGCGTCAAGAGCAAGCTCTGCATCGTGCAGAGCCTCGAGCGCAAGCTGGTCCTCATCGTCGGCACGCGCTACGCGGGCGAGATCAAGAAGTCGATCTTCTACGCGATGAACTACGACCTGCCCGAGGCCGGCGTGTTCCCGATGCACTGCTCGGCGAACGTCGCCAAGGACGACCCGTCGAACGTGGCCGTCTTCTTCGGCCTCTCGGGCACCGGCAAGACCACGCTGAGCGCGGACCCGAAGCGCCGCCTCATCGGCGACGACGAGCACGGGTGGTCCGACCGCGGCGTCTTCAACTTCGAGGGCGGCTGCTACGCCAAGTGCATCAGCCTGAGCCAGGAGGGCGAGCCGCAGATCTGGAACGCCATCCGCTTCGGCAGCGTGATCGAGAACGTGGTGGTGGACCCCGTCACCCGCGTGCCCGACTACGACAGCGCGGCCCGCACCGAGAACACGCGCGTCACGTACCCGCTCGACTTCGTGCCGGACGCGGTGCTGCCGTCGGTGGGCGCCCATCCGAAGAACGTGATCTTCCTCTCGGCCGACGCCTTCGGCGTGCTGCCTCCGATCGCGAGGCTCACGCCCGAGCAGGCGCAGTACTACTTCGTCAACGGCTACACCTCGAAGCTCGCCGGCACCGAGGCCGGCGTCAAGGAGCCGACCCCGAACTTCAGCGCGTGCTTCGGCGGCCCCTTCATGCCGCGCGAGCCGATGGCCTACGCCGCGATGCTCGCGGAGAAGATCAAGAAGCACGGCAGCGACGTGTGGCTCGTGAACACGGGCTGGACCGGCGGCCCCTACGGCGTCGGGCACCGCTTCAAGCTGAGCTACACCCGCGCCATCCTGGGAGCCGTGCTCGACGGGTCGCTCGCGAACGCGAGGTTCGTGGAGCACCCCGTGTTCGGCCTGCGCATGCCGACCGCCGTGCCCGGCGTCCCGGCCGAGGTGCTCGACCCGCGCAACACGTGGGCCGACAAGGCCGCGTACGACGCGAAGGCGAAGGACCTGGCCGCGCGCTTCCGCGCCAACGACGCGAAGTTCACGCTCAGCGACGCCGTGCGCGCCGCCGGCCCGAAGGCCTGAGGCCCGCGTGACCGCATCCGTCGCCGTGCAGCCCGCCGCCGACGTGCGCTTCGAGGACATCCTCGCGGCGCGCGAGCGGATCGCGGGCGGCGTCTTCGTGACGCCCTGCGTCGAGAGCCCCGCGCTCTCCGCGATCACGGGCGCCGAGGTGCACGTGAAGCTCGAGTACGAGCAGCGCACGGGGAGCTTCAAGGAGCGGGGTGCGTGCAACGCGCTCATACAGCTGGGGAGCGAGGAGCGCGCCCGCGGCGTCATCGCGGCGAGCGCGGGCAACCATGCGCTCGCGCTCGCCTGGCACGGCAAGCGGCTCGGCATCCCGGTCACGGTGGTGATGCCGGTGCACGCGCCCATGGTGAAGCAGCGCCGCTGCGCCGAGCTTGGCGCGCGCGTCCTCAACGCGGGCGCCACGATCGCCGACGCGCGCACGCGCGCCGACGAGCTGGTCGCCGCGGAGGGCCTCACGTACGTGAACGGGTTCAACGACCACGCGATCGTGGCGGGCCAGGGCACCGTGGGCCTCGAGATCCTGGAGCAGGTGCCCGGGGTCGAGGCGATCGTCGTGCCCGTGGGAGGCGGCGGACTCGTCGCGGGGCTCGCGCTCGCGACGAAGACGCTGCGTCCCGCGGTGCGGGTGGTGGGCGTGGAGCCCGAGCGCTGCGCGAGCTACGCCGCCGCGCTTGCCGCGGGCCGGCCCGTGCGCGTCGAGTCGGGCCCGACGCTCGCCGACGGCCTGGCGGTGCCCGAGGTGGGCGCGCGCAGCTTCGAGATCGCGCGCACGCGCGTCGACGAGGTGGTCACCGTCACCGAGGACGCGATCGCGCTGGCCATCCTGCGCCTCGCCGAGCTCGAGAAGGGCGTGGTCGAGGGAGCGGGCGCCGCCCCGCTCGCCGCGTTCCTCGCCGGGAAGCTCCCGGGGCTGCGCGGCAAGCGCGTGGTGCTCGTCCTCTGCGGCGGCAACATCGATCCCCTGGTCTTCAGCCGCGTCATCGAGCACGGGCTCGCGGTCGACGGCCGGCTGGTCAAGTTCACCGCGATCATCAGCGACCGACCGGGCGGCCTCGCGGACCTGGCGGCGACGCTGGCCAAGGCCGGCGCGAGCGTGCAGCAGATCCACCACGAGCGCACCTTCGGCGAGGCGGACGTCTCGACGGTGACGGTCCAGTGCGTGGTCGAGGTGCGCGACCGTGCGCACGCCGAGTCGCTGTACGGCGCGCTCGAGGCCCGGGGCGTCCGCGTGACCGCGCGCAGCTAGGCACGGCCGTGGGAAGGTGTCGGCCCGGCGCCCGCCGCGCGCGGCACGCAAGGGGCGTGGGCGGCGTCCGCCAACCGTTATTCGGCGGATTCCCGGGGTGCTGCCTTCAGTCGCGCCCCGCGGGGCCCGATGCGGAGTTCCATGAACGACCCGACCTTCGGCTTCGGCAAGGACGCGCTCACGACCGGCGAGGTGGCCCAGGTGTGCAACGTGGCCGCGCGCACGGTGAGCAAGTGGATCGACTCCGGGCGCCTCGAGGGGTACCGCATCCCCGGTTCGCGCGACCGTCGCGTGCACGTGGGTGCGCTGCGCGCCTTCGTCGAGGCGCACGGCATCCCCGTGGGCCCGGCCGCCGCGGGAGCGCGGGGCACGGCGCCGGGCGCCGGCCGCACGCGGGTCCTGGTGGTCGACGCCGACCGCACCGCGACGCAGACGCTCCGCGGCGTCCTCGAGGACCTCGGGCGCTTCGAGGTTGCGGTCGCCTCCGACGCGCTCGGCGCGGCGTTCGCGGCCGGGACCTTCGTGCCCGACGTGGTGCTGTTCGACCGCTCCGCGGGCGATCCGTCGGCCTTCGCGGCCTTCGCGCGCCGCACGCCCGCCCTCGCCGGCGCGCGGCTGGTGCTGAGCGGCACGCCGGACGCGACCTGGACCGGCGCGGGCCGCGACGCATGGAACGCGCGGCTCGCGAAGCCCTATGCGGTGCGCGCGCTCGTCGAGGCCATGGAGGCGGGCCGCCCGTCCCTATGCTGCGCGTCCCATGCGGATCGCGCTCTCACGGCTTGAGCCACTGGTCGGCGACCCGGCCGGGAATGCGGCGCGGATGATCGACGCGGCGCTCGCGGCCGTGCGCGGAGGTGCGCAGCTGGTGGCGTTCCCCGAGCTCGCCGTCTGCGGCTACCCGCCGCGCGACCTCCTGCAGCGCGCGGGGTTCGTGGAGGCATGCGAGCGCGCGCTCGGCTCGATGGCGGAATCGCTGGCGGCGGCCGGGGCAGGCGATGCGCTCGTCGTCGTCGGGTGCCCCATGCGCGCTCCGGGCGGTCGCGCGATCAACGCGGCGTGCGCGCTGCGCGGCGGCCGCGTCGAGGCCGTGCACGCGAAGCGCCTGCTGCCGCAGTACGACGTGTTCGACGAGCCGCGGCACTTCGACGCCGGTCGCGCGGCGACGGTGGTGGCGTGCGCCGGGCGCCGCGTGGGCATCCTCGCGTGCGAGGACCTCTGGCGTGCACGCGACGCGCGCGATGCCGCGAGCTACCCGTCCGACCCCGCCGCCGAGTGCGTGGCCGCCGGCGCGGACCTGCTGCTTGCCGTCTCGGCGAGCCCGTTCGCGGTGGGCAAGGCGGCCGCGCAGCGTGCGGTCGCGGCCGAGGCCGCGCGCCGGCTGGGCGTGCCGGTGCTCGCGCTGAACGCCGTCGGGGCCAACGACGACCTCGTGTTCGACGGGCAGGCGATCCTCGCCCGTGCCGACGGCACGGTGGAGACGGGCGCGCGCTGGTCCGAGGGCGCCTTCGCGGTGGACCTTTCCGTGCCGGGCCGTGCGCACGCGACCGGCGATGCCTGCGACGATGCCGAGCGCTGGGACGCCATCGTCTGCGGCATCCGAGGCTACGTGCGCAAGACCGGGCACCGCACCGTGGCGCTCGGGCTGTCGGGCGGCATCGACAGCGCGGTGGTGGGCGCGCTCGCCGCGGCCGCGCTCGGCGGCGACCGCGTGACGGGCCTCCTGATGCCGGGCGCGCACTCGAGCGCGGGATCGCTCGTCGATGCGCACGAACTCGCGCGCAGGTGCGGCATCCGCTCGATCGAGGTGCCGATCGCGGGCGCGCATGCCATGCTCGCGTCGCACCTGGGCTCGGCGTTCGCGCCCGCGGGTGCGTCGATCGCCGGGCTCGCCGACGAGAACCTGCAGTCGCGGCTGCGCGGCCTGCAGCTGATGGCGTGGTCGAACGCCTCGGGTGCGCTGGTGCTGACCACCGGGAACAAGAGCGAGTACGCCGTGGGCTACGCGACGCTCTACGGCGACATGTGCGGGGCGGTGGCCCCGATCGGCGACGTCCTGAAGACCGACGTGTGGTCGATGGCGCGGTGGGCGAACGCGAACCACGCGCGCGCGGGGTTCGCCGTGCCGCCGATCCCGGAACCGAGCATCACGAAGGCGCCGAGCGCCGAGCTGCGCCCCGACCAGACCGACCAGGACTCGTTGCCGCCCTACGAGGCGCTCGACGCGATCGTGCGCGGTTGGGTGGAGCGCGAGGAGGACGTGCCAGCCATCGCCCGCGCCTCGGGGCTCGACGAAGCGACCGTCGCGCGCTGGACGCGCGCGATCGACCTCGCCGAGTTCAAGCGCGCGCAGGCCCCGGTCATCCTGCGGATGGGCCCGCGCGCCTTCGGCCGCGGGCGCCGGATGCCGGTCGTCGCGCGTCCCGGCGGCACGGGCTGAGCGGCGTCAGCCGCCGACGCGCTGCCCGCCGCGGACGAGGCCCCGGAACGCCGATGGGACCTCCATGCCCGGCATCGGCAGCCCCTCGCCGGGCACCTGGAGCAGCTGGTCGGCCTCGATGCAGTACGCCGTGAGCGCGCCGCCGTAGGCGCAGCCCGTGTCGATGTTCGCGAAGTAGGGCGCGCCGTCGGCGTCGCGCAGGACGATCGGCTCGACCACCGGACGGTGGCCGACCACGATGAGACCGTCGCTCCCGTCGTAGAGCTCCCACCAGTTCGGCTCGCCCTCGAGCGCCTTCAGGTGCACCTTCGTCGCGTCCGGCGTGCCCTCGAGCCCGAGCTTCGGGTCGATGCCCGCGTGCATGACGGTCCACGCGCCGCGCGGGTGGCGGACCTCGACGCGGTCGCACGTCTCGGTGAGGAGCCACGTCGCCTCGCGCATGAGGCCCGCGCGCTGGAGCAGCTCGACCGCGACGCGCTCGGTGCGCGGCAGGAGGTCGAGGTTCGCGCCCGACTGCATGCGCACGATGGCCCCGAGGAGGCGCAGGTCATGGTTGCCGCAGGCGACGTCGACGCGCAGCCCCGCCGCGCGCCGATCCATGATGGCGCGCACGACGCGCCCCGGCTCCGGCCCCTTCGTGAAGAGGTCGCCGACGAGCACCGCGCGCGCGCCGGGGAACCAGCGGTCGACGAGCGACAGCAGCCGCTCGAGGTGGACCCCGCACCCGTGCACGTCGCCGATCACCACCGTCGCGCTGCGCCCGGGGCGAATCGGCGTGCGTCCTGCACCGTGGGACCCATGGCCCGTCCTGGGCTCGTCCATGCGCAAAGTGTCGCATGGACTGCCGCCGCGCGCCACCGGGACCGGCCGGCCGCAGCGATAAGATTTCTCCAATGCCGATCCGCCTGCTCCCCCGCCAGCTGGTCGACCAGATCGCCGCGGGCGAGGTGGTGGAGCGACCGGCGAGCGTGGTCAAGGAGCTCGTCGAGAACGCGCTCGAC